>JACRPN010000001.1 GCA_016223145.1 Armatimonadota bacterium
CCGCGCTCCCACATTGCTGTTTAGGCGGCGGTTTCCTCCCTGGGAGCAGGAGCCCGGCTGGCGTGGCCTGTGGCTGGCTGGTTGGTCTGCCGACGGCAAAGCGATGGCGCATGTCGAGGTGGAAGGCGACGCCCACACGCTCATCGTTTCAAGGAGGGTGGACCGATGATGAGTCTCGCCAAAGAACCCTAAAGCATCAGGAACTCACCCCACCGCGCCTACGCGGTGGGTCCGCATTGAACTCGGACCTAACGACGTGGACCCACCGCGTAGGCGCGGTGGGGTGAGTCAACTTCGCTTCGTAGCCGCTTTGTGATCATCGCGTCCGCTTTGTGGCCCGATGAGGCTGGGCAATGATCGAGCCGAAAGTCTCAGCAGGATCCTGCGATGCTTGGTACGCTCCCAGCATGGTCTCCTCCCTGGCGCTGCTGTTGGCTTTCGCATCCGGCCCGCTGGACCGCGCCGCCGCCTGGCAGCAGGACCTCGAGACCTTCCGCACCGAACTCGCCGCAAAGCACAAGAACCCGTTCGACTTCCTCAAAAGGGAGGACTTCGACGCTGAAGTTCGGGACCTGCAGGCGAAGGCCCCCAAACTCACAGACTCTCAGATCGTGGTGGCCTTGCAGCGCATCGTCGCCAAAATCGGCGACGCGCACACCACCCTGGTCGCCGATGAAAAGCGCTTCGGCCTGGGACGGACGCCGATTTCCTTCCGCCAGTTCAAGGAAGGATGGTTCGTCTGGGGCGCGGCGAAGTCCCTCGGGCCGCTGGTTGGGGCCAGGCTGCTCGACGTTGGAGGAGAACCTGCCGGCGAGGCCGTCCAGCGGCTTGCCCAATTCGTTCCCACAGAAAACGAGGGTTGGCAGGCTCAGCAGGTCGCGTCGCTGCTTTCATCGAGAGCCCACGTCGTCGAGTGCAACCTTCAGCCGGTTCTGCGACTGTAGCTGCCGGACGGCACAATTCGGAAGATTGAGCTTGCGCCCCCAACCAAACCGGGTCCTCCGGGTGGGTTCGCCCTCGCCGCTCGCGCCGATGCCCAGATCAAGAGCCGACAGACTGCGTATCGGTTCGAGCGACATGGAGGGGCCATGGTCCTGACCTACAACCGGTGCCAATCCGACCCAAACAACCCCTCGGGCCCGTTCTTCGAGAAGCTCTTCGCCGAACTCGACGCCAATCCGTCACCCCTCATCGTCGACCTTCGCCAGAACGGCGGCGGCAACAATCTGGTCTTTCGCCCCGTGATCACGGGAATCCAGCGACGTCCCTGGCTCAACAAATATGGCCAGGTCTACGTGCTCATCGGCCGCGGCACATTCTCAAGCGCCATGCTCAACGCCCATGAGCTGAGGAAGATGGCCAACGCGATCCTGGTGGGGGAGCCCACCGGTGGCAGCCCGAACGGCTACGGCGAGGTCAAGGTGTTCCAACTGCCCAACTCGAAGGTCGTGGTGAGCTACTCGACGAAGTACTTCCGGATGACCGACGGAAAGGAGAAGACGATCCGCCCCGATGTGTTGATCCCGGAGACGGCCGCGAGCTACTTCCGCAACGAGGATGAAGCCATGAAAGCAGTGGTGGCACGGATTGACCGGCGCTCGAAGGTCAACGTGCGGCAGGAAGTTCGGCACTATTGGATTTCACCGTAGGGCACCGGAAGAACGTGCCGGAACTGGGGATTGTGGCGTAAGGCGTACATGAAGGATGGAGCGCGGACGTTCGGCCCCATGTCGCCAAGTAAGAGTGCTGTGTGGTCATCCTATACTTCTTTGTACATATTTTTTAGGGTTTCTCTAGTACTTACACTGTTGACACGCGCTCGTGCGCTCAGATAGAACCTGGTTGTCACTTAATGTTTCTTAGGTTGTTCTAGGAGGTTCGCTAACCATGGATTCCACAAACCGACTTTCGGCCATCGGCATGGCCTTAGCCCTTGCGGGCGTAGCCGCTCAGAGCCAAGCTCAAACCACGATCGACGTCAATCCGGGAGATGCCTGGATCGGCTACATGAACGTTTTCGAAATACCACAGCACGGCGGCGGCTACGTCTTTGGCAGCGGTTGGGGCACGGCCGATCTCTGCGCCACTTGGGCAGGATCGGTGCTCACCCTGAGCCCGAACACCATCGGCGACCCCGATCCCTTCTGGTACACGCCGAGCGGCGGGCCGGGCAGCGTGGGCAACAAGATCATGGACGCCAACATGTACGTCGAGACGACCGGTACCTATGTGAACGAGATGCTCACCTTCCAGGGCCGAGTGCTCTCGAACACCCTGGTCGGAAAGGTGGACGCAAACGGCAACGGATGGAGCAGCGTGGCGTTCATCAAGGACTTTGCGGCGGATTACAGCTCATTCACCCAGGTGACGATGGCGCTTTCTCCCGGCGATTTCAGCATCAGCCTCTTCACTTCGGCGAACCCCGGCCACCACATCCAATACGGCTTCGAGACCATCGGGCCGGACGTGTGGATCACCGACGTGGCGCCCTACGGCAACATTGAGGTCACGGCCGTTCCCGAGCCCGCCTCGCTGGTGGCAATCGGCCTTGGCCTGATGCTTCTTAGGCGACGCAGGTTATAAGGTCGCTCGTGACGCCCGAATGCAGAGAGGCGTCGTGCGGCATCGGGTGGCAGGCGGCGTTGACCCGCCAGCCCAGAAGGGCGGATTCTGTGAGGGGGGCACGGCGCAGCGTCTCGGGCCCATGCGGACATTTTACGAGCGTTCGGGCCGAGGTCCGAACGAAGAGGGATGGGTCTCGTTGTTTCTCCCTCCCTCCCTCCTCATGATATGAGGGGAACCCGTTGAGGAGTTGGAGGCGCTGATGGCCTCATCGGGATTGGCGAATTCGGCGGGTGACGCGAGAGCTGAGCCCCATGCACTTTTGGATGAACCGCGCCTGGGTCTGGTGCGGCAGGGCCACTCGATTCAGCGAGGGGATTCCAGCCCCGCATCCGTGGTCCTGAAACAAGAGGCAAACGGAGCGTGGACCCCGCTCGGCGAAACCGCAGGGCAGCGCGGGGCGAACCCCCAGGTCAGAATTCCGTGACCTCGTTCTCCTTGATTTCGACCTTCACCGTACGCGTCCCAACCTTTAGATGGTAGATGCCGATCGGAAGCGCGATCACCTCGCCGCCCTGGATGTTGTTGACCTTTCGATCTTTCGAATCGAGGATGTGAAGCTGATTGGCATAGGCGGCAGTCGACCTCAAAGCGCCGAGCCGAATCCGGGTGGCGTGGCCCACCTTCACCGGCACCTTTTCCAGGACCATACCGTTGATGACGAGGTCGTACTCGCCCTCCATGACCGTGTGCTCGGTCTTCCAGTTCTCGTTGTACTCGTTCTGGTCGCGTTTGCCGGGCAGGTACACGTAAATGCGCTGATAGCCGGCCCCCGATTTCTCGTGCCAGTTGGTGCGGATGATGCCGTTGCGCCCCTGCGCCTTGGCGTCGGCTTCCACGACCCAGGGCTTCATGTCGTTGATAGGCTCGCTGGTCTTCTTGATGCCGCGCAGGTTGAAGGCGTAGGTCCCGGTTTGGGTCTTCAGCATCGCCATCCTGCTCGCGGGCTCCACGTAAACCGGATCGCCCAACCTCACGCTGCCCGTGATCGGCGACGCGACGCTTCCCATCGTCCCCGGGTCGATGACGCTGGCGTTCAGCACGTGCAGGGCGCCCGTCGACAGGTTGCGCGCGACGATGATGCCGTTGACCGGTTCGGCGCCGTTGAGCTCGCTGCTGAAGTCCGCCTTGATGCCGCTCACCAGGTCGGCCCCTTTGATCTTGTTGCGAAGGGCGTTGACCGGTTCTGCCGGGTTTGTGCCAGGTTTGTTGACCGGCTCGGCGGGATCGGCATTGGGGTTGGCCAAGATGCCGGCCAGCAGCGCTTCCGCCGTCGCCTTATCTTTCACCACCGCCACGACCGCGCAGCACGGCTCGACTCCGTCCGGCTCGCGGAGGGTCACCGTCCGGTCGAGGCCCTTGACCTTCACGAGCTTGGCCATGGGCCCGTCGGCATCCACCACGTCGCCGACCTTGAGCTCCTTGGCCAGCGCGGCATCGGCCACCTGCATGATCCGCCCGGTATAGCGGTTGTAAACGGTCGCGGCGCCCTTGACGGCGTCGACCGAAACCACGCTGCAGCAGGGTTCGAGAGGGAAGATCCGCAAGGCAAGGGCCGAAAGCGCTCCCGTCGAGCAGAGCAGGATGGCTGCGGGCAGGGCGAGGGTTCGGATGGAAGTCATGGTAACGTCACCTGGAGTCAGTATATACATTCTCTACAAACTGGTCAAGATGAAGCCGAATGCCTTCAGACGGGCAAGCTGAGGCGGCCGACGGCTCTGAAACAGGGCATCGACGGCAGGCGACAGCGGATGCCGCTCCAGGCGGAATAGACTGGCTTGGTGGCCCGCATCGCGATTATCGTGGACCCTGGGCAGCCGTTTGAGACGCTAGGCTATTGCCTGTCCGGCCCTGTGAGGCAGTGGCGAGTACAGGGTCTGGATGTCGAGATCTATGACTGCCCGGCATCGGCCAAAGACGCTGAACTGGCGATCCTGCACGTCGACCAGACCGTTGTGCCCGCTGCCTATCGCTCGCTCGCCGCACGCTATCCGAAGTGCCTGAACCGGTACACCAGCGACATCTCCAAGCGCGCCATCTCGCGGCAGCTGGTCAGCAAGAACGATGGCTTTGCGGGGCCTGTCATCGTGAAGTCCAACCTGAACAGCGGTGGCGGCCCTGAGGCGGCTCGTACGGCAAGATTCGGCGCGGCGAGGGGTGGTGCGATGACATTCAGGGACTACTGCGTTCTCCCGTCGCCGCACGAAGTGCCAGACGCCGTTTGGAGCAACCCGCTTCTCGTCGTCGAGCAGTTCCTGCCTGAGCGCGAGGGCGAGCGCTACTGCGTCCGGCTCTGGAACTTCCTTGGCAGTCACGAGATCGTTTACCGCTGTGAGAGCGATGAGCCAATCGTGAAAGCCTCGAATACCGTTCGAAGGACGATCGTCGAAGGCGTTCCCGAAGAACTCCGGCAATGGCGTGAGGAGATGGGATTCGACTTCGGTAAGTTTGATTTCGGAATCGTGGAGGGCATGCCGGTGCTCTACGACGCCAATCGGACTCCGACCTACTCTCTGAAGCAAGATGCAGCTCAAAGGGCCGAACGCGACGGCGCGATCGTGGACGGGATTTGGGATTTCATGCCGGCCAGGCTCAGGGCGTGAACTCGACCCCCGCCAGCTTCGCCGCACGCGCTTTGAGCTTGTCATCCTTGAGTCCTTCGATGCACGCCATGACGATCTGTTTCGTGTCCTCGTCTCCATAGGCTTCAAACACGTCGAGCGCAAGCGAGCAAAGGTCAGCCTTCCCCGAGGCCAGGAGGCTCCGCAGCCCCTCCAGGCCCCCGGCCTTGGCGATCGCCGCGCGCGAGTCCTTGCCGGCGGCAAGCAGCACTTTTGCGGCCGCCTTCAACACGCCCTCGTCATCGCTTCGGAACAGCGCGGACGCGGTCCACGCCACATGGTTCGGGCCGTCTTTGGGGTCTGAGGACGCAAGCCCCGCGACCTTGGCCGCCGACCCATTAAGGTACTGCGCCAAGTCTTTGGGCTTCACGTCGGCGATCATGCCCACCACTCGCTTCAGCGAGGATTCGTCAAGGCAAACGCCCTCCCCCACAAGGTTGGGCTCAAGGGTATCGCTGTATCCCTTCTCGGCAAAGTCGACACCCGTGAACTTGCGCACGTCGTTGAGCAGCATCACAAACCGGCCCGCGGCGATCCCCGGGACCATCCGCTTGTTGATCTCCGTGCGCGAGGCCTTGTCCGTATAGATCCATACCCTTGCCTGATCCCAGGGGCCGCGAAACCGCGACTTGTTCGTGATCGATCCAAGGAGCTTGAGGCCGATATCGTGGCCCGGGCGAACCTTCCATTTGTTCTTGAGCGATGGCTCGTGCTTGGCCATCTCTGTGCAGGCCCAGCGGAAGGTGGCTTTGTCCTGAACCCCTATGAGATCGCCTCCCCAAGCGCTGAGTTGCAGAGTCGCGGTAGACCAACTCGGGATTCGAAGTTGGGTGTGCTGCATCGAGCTCATGATTTGGCACCCGGGGTCATCGGGATAGAACAGCGTTCCATAGGGCATGGTGAACACCACGTCCATGCCGGTCTTGTTTGTCACTTGAAGCTGCCCGTTGTTCATGTTGTCGCCGAGCACTTCGTAAGTCACCGAATCCTGTCGGATGGGCACACCCATAGGGTCATCAATCCGGATGTGACCGAAGAGATCGCTAAGGTCCGGAAGCTGAAGATCTTTGAAAGGGTTCTCATAGGCGTCATTGGCCCGGTTGAATTGCTCAAAGAACTTTTTGATCATGTCGCCAATCTTGTCTTCCTCGGGCTCGCCGTAGCAGAAGCAATAGGTGCTATTCGTGTGCTCGACGAGTTCGTCTGCCGGGACCTCGCTATAGGCCACGATTTGCTCGTGGGTTCCCACGACTTCGTTGATCGGCGTTCGCACCCCTCGGCTCATCGAGAAGCCGACCTTCGTCATGGTGCCGCGCACATGGAACCGCTTGCCGATGAATCCAGGGATCCAGGTCTCCATCGAACATGGGCCGGTGTGCTGAAACTCCCACTTCTTCTGCTTTTTGGCTTCCTTTCGAAAAGCGGCGAGGGCCTGGCTGACGCGCTGCGACCAATCGTTGGGCGACACGCTTCCTCCCCCCTTGATCGCCAAGGCGTTGGCCGCGGCGGTGGCTGCGCGCATGGCATCCTGATAGGGTTCGTAATAGCCCTTGATGGTGGCCTTGTGGGGGGTCTGGCAGCGATCGTCGCATGAAAAGTCGCACTTGGAATGCTCTTTATGGACTTTCCCGTTGCAGACGTTGTCGCAACTGAGCACCTTGGCAACGCTCGGCTCATCTTCCTCCACCCAAGTCGACACTTGGTACTCGAGCGAAAAGAACTCGGTCGCCTCGATCACGTTGCCGTTCCGAATCTCGTTCTTGTATTCCCGCGACTTGATCGAGCCCTGGTCCTGCCAGTTCTGTCCCGAGGCGCTTGACGTCCCCAGGGCCAAGAGGGAAAGCGAAACCCATGCCGAACGGGCCACATTGCATTTCATTCGCATACTTTACGCCACTTTCCGGCTGAGTTCAAGGGCATTTCGAGACGACAGAAGCGTCGTGGCCCGCGACAAGTCAGAATAAGTTGTGGCCCGCAAATTCCTATTCCTGTTCTGTTGGCTCTTGGCCGGATTGGCGCTCGCAGGCGAGGACGTCACGACGTCCAAGCCAAAGGTGCTGACGGCTTCCAGTCCCAACAAGTGGTCGGCACAGGCGACTCTTCTTGCGTTGGCCAACCACAAAAGCGCCCTCTGCCGTGTTGCCGAGGCAGACACGCAAAAACAAGAGCAGTCGTTCTTCAATGCCTTCGTGGAGTCCGCAAGGCAGGCAGAGGACTCGATTGGAAAGATCACGTCCGCCAAGCTCAGCTACGAAAGCTCTTTGAGTCTCCGCTTCAACGACCCCAGGCTTCTGAGCTTTAGGAGCGAGACGTACACCTATATGGGCGGCGCCCACGGCATGGCCAACATGCGCACCTACAACTATGGCTTCGTGAAGGGGAAGCCGGTTCGCTTCAGGCTTTGGGACGCGCTCAAGAGCGACGCCGACTCGAAGATGGAGATGCACATGGTGCTTCTGGAGAAGGCGATGGCGCTGAAAGGGGCGGACTGGATCGACAACGGCGAGGTCACCGAATTCGAGCCGATTCAATATGATCGGTTTTGGGTTTCGGGGAACCAACTCGTTTTCGAGTTCGACCCCTATGAGCTTGGGCCCTTTTCCAGCGGCCCGATGAGCGTGCGCGTGAGCCTTAAGGAGATCGCTGCCCTGGTGCGCACCGACGGCCCCCTGGCGTTCCTGCTGAAGTGAGCGTCCCGCTTTCCCAATTCGGACTACATCCTTGCGCGGACGTATCGAAGCCTGTCCGTGACAACCTGACGCCACTCGCGTGACAACACTCGGTTTTGCAGGTTATGAGCCTCAAAACCAGATACGATGAACCTGTGAAAGACCAGGGACCTCAGGCGTTCACGGAGGAGGAGCAGATGCGGCTGCGCGCGAGCATGCTGCGGATCATTCCGCTCAGCGATCGCATCGCGGAGAGGTTCTTGGATCTGACCTGCGAGGAGTTGTCAGAGCCGGGGTTTGAGATGACGGAGAGGCAGCGGGATCGCTTGATGGTTCTGCTGGCAACGCTTGTTGACCAGGTGCGCTCTCGCAGATCGTTCGATTCGACCTGTCGCAAGCTGGCCGCCGAGGAACTCGGCTTGCCCGCAGCATTCCTCTTTGGGCCATCGGGAGAAACGGCCTTGCGAAGAGCGATTGCCGAGGTCGCTTGGAGTCTGGTCGAACCCGACGAGATCGAGCTCTGGGCCAAGCTCCAAAGAAAGGCGTCCCGCAGCTACTTCGGCATATCGAAGAACGCCATCGCAGAATTCGGGTCTCCGTTGAATGAAACGGATGGAAGCGGCACACCGAGCCCACGCGTGACGTCTTCCCGATAGGCCACTTCGGTCCAAACGATAGTCAGGCCAAGCGCCAGCCGCATGGCTTCTGCAAAAGCAAGCGTTTCGGCGCCCCTGTTTTGCCGGCCTTCCACCAGGTGAAACTCGGCAGCACGCGTCAGGTGCGCATTCAGGCCTCCCCAGTCCTGCTCCGCTTGCCATCCTCTGGCGGCCCGCATCATGGTGTCCCGCGCCTCATCGAGTCTGCGTTGGGCGATGAGCGTTCGGGTCAATGATGTGAGCTGGTCCGTGATTTGATAGCGGACGCCCATGCGTGTCCAGAGGTCGAGCGAGGTTCGAAAGGCTCGTTCGGCTTCGGCATAGAGGCCCTTGTCGTGCGCCACCCTTCCGTCGACTTCATTCCACAGCGCCAGGAGCTGGGGATCGCCCAAGCGTTGGGCAAGAGGTCGAACATGATCCAAGACCGCCTGCCCATTCGGCTCGTCGCCCCGATTCTGAAGGAAGGACCCGTAGACCAGGCCACTGGAAACGAGGTGGACTTCATCCTGGGCGGCGTTGAAGAGATCATAGGCCTCTGCGTAAACGGCCATGGACTCATCGAGCCTGTTGGAATAGCGCAAGAGCGTCGCGAGGCTAAACGCGCTGTGGGCGCGCGACAATGGGTCGGCGTCTTGAGCAAGCTTGGAGTAGCCTTCCTGGGCGCATGTGAGCCCCTCGGAAAGGGAGCCGGCCCTCCTCTGAACCATCCCACAGAGGCACTGCATTGGCCCTTGCATGTTCGGGTCTCCCAACTGCTCCGCCAGCCGGATGCCTTCACGGACAATTGGCAGGGCCCTTTGCTCCTGTCCCAGGCCCAAGAGGGCCGCCGCCGCCCCATAGGTGAACGCACATTGGTCTGCGAGCTCGAACTTGTGGGATTCGGCTTCAAGAGCCTCGTATCTCGCGACGACGCTCGAATGCCTTCCTCGCGGCAGATCGAGCCTCCAGACCGCGCCCGCCAGCTTTCCGGCGAGTTCAGGCGGCCCAGACTGCGCCGCCGCCTCTGCGGCGACGAAATTGTCGAGCTCTCTGCTGAGCCTTTCAAGGCTGTCCAGCGAGAGCGGCGCCAGAAAGGTCGGGATGGCTTCGCCAAGCTTGCTGCTCGCCCAATGAACGAGGGATCGTTCGGCGTCGAGGGCCTCCTCAGCGGTCGCTACCTTCGCCACATATTGGCGGATAGGTTCTAGAAGCCTCAATCTGAGTTCAGACTCTTGGTCATCGACAGCCACCAGGGAGGAATCCACCAATGCCTCGACCGAAGCCTCGTTCTCAGCCCCTACGACGAGTTCCAGGTCGTTCACGGCGCAGCCGGCACGAAACCACGCCAGCCGCTGCAAAGCGATCCGATTGGATTCCGAAAGCGCAGAAACACTCCAGTTCAGGGCCGATTCCAGCGATCGATGCCTCGCTTCCAGGTCGGGCGCTTGGCTAGACAGCGGCTGAGACCGGTCCTTGAGCCGGCGGACCAGGTCCTTGGGTGAGCGGAGTTTCAGATGTGCTGCCGCCAGTCTGAGAGCGAGAGGATAGCGATCCAGAAGCGCCGCAAGCCGCTCAGCCTGCTCCAAGTTCTCTGGTGTTCGTTGAAGGCCTGGCCGGGACGAGCGCCACAGGTCAAAGAGCAGGTCGCGCGCGTCGTCCATGTTCGCGAGCGGGCCGATCGAGAGCACATTCTCACCTGCGAGCCCGAGAGGCATCCGGGAGGTGGCCAATATCTTAAAGCCCGGAGCAGCCTCGAGAAGACGCTTCACGTCCTGGGCCACGAGCGGAAGGAGGTGTTCAAGGTTGTCCAACACGGCCAAGCAAGAGACCCCTATCGAGCGGGCTAGGAAGAGGACTGGATCTCCAGCGGATGGGGCATGCAGCCCTGCTGCCTCGCAGAGCGTGCGCCCAAACTCCGGCGCCGAATCGAGTTCAGCGAAATTCGCCACGAAGGTGACGGCGAAACGGTCCTTCAGGCGATTGGCTGCCTCCACGGAAAGGCGAGTCTTGCCGATGCCACCGGGCCCGACCAGCGTTGCCAGTCTGCCGGTTTCAAGCGCCCCTTCGATCAACCCGATTTCGGCCTCTCGGCCAAAGAAGCGGTCAATTGGGGTTGGAAGGACGGGCCGGCCGGCCGGATGGGTGGCGGCCGGGACTTCCGGTGTGGAGGCAGCAAGTGCAGCCATCGCTTGCTGCGCTTCTTGCGACGGCTCCGCTCCCAGCCTTTCGCGCAACTCGCGCTTGTACTGCTGGAACTCTGCCATAGCGTTTGCGAGGCTCCCGAGCGCCGCATGTGCCCGGACGGCGAGCATGCGGGCCTCTTCATGGCAGGAGTCGGTCGCAATCGCCTCGCGGGCGCCGTTCAACGCCCCTTCGGCATCGCCTTCCTTCAGGAGAAGGGTCCCCAACGCAACGCAGCAGCGAATCTTGAGAGCGGACGCACTTGCGCGTTCTGCAATCGCCCAGTCGTCGGTCCAGGAAGGCAAGAATTCGCCGGCGCACCGGGCGCAAGCGGAGACCAAAAGCTGCCTTGTGGCTGTAGCAGTCGGGTCGGCGTGCGCGGCTCGCGAAAGGAGCGCAACGTCGGAGTCCAGCCTCTCGCTGTCCACCCAAGCCACTTGGTTATCGCACTCGAGAATGTCCGAGGCGGGTCCCAGCGCGCGTCTCAGCCTGCTAAGCTCCTGGCGCAGTCGAAGCCTCGTTGCATCCAGGTAATCGTCGGGCCAGAGGAGATCGGCAAGGTCGTCGCGGCGCATGCGTCCCGACTTGGAGAGGACGAGCAGCGCGAGCAGCTTGGCGGAGCGCTGGGTGTCGAAGCGCTCGACGGACAGGTTCTCGCAGGAGAGCCCGAAGCCACCAAACATGCGCACACGCCACTCCCCCATCGTTGCGCGATTCTAACACGGATTCGATGGGATTCCAAGTGGGCGCCGATTGCGTTCTACAAAAAGCAAAGGGGCGCCGCGATCGCGGCGCCCCTCACCGGGACCTGCAAGGTTGCCCCTGCCGCAGGGCTCCCCTTAGTAGCCGAGTCTCTGGATCAGGTCGGTGCACCAACCGATGAACCGCTGGCCGAAGACCGGCTCAACTCCGTTGCCGAGCTGGCCGGCAACGAGCTGCGAGGCGGCGGCGACCTTGTTGGCCGCCGTCTTCTTGTCACCTTTGTCCAGCGCCTTCTGAGCGTTGTTCAGGTGCTGCTGAAGCGCAGTCTGCGTCGTCGGTTTTGTGATCAGGCCCATCGAGTAGGCTCGGTTCACGGCTGACTTGAGACCCTGGATCGTCGCGTGGACGCTGAAGATCCGAGTCAGGCTCGAGGCGTTGCCAAGCTTGTCCGCAGCTTGGACGACGATCGTGTGGTCGCCCGCCGTCAGGAAGAACGAGTCGATCGTGGCCAGGTCGGCAAGGCTGCCGCCATCGAGCGTCGCCGAGGAGCTGTCCACGCCAGAGCCCGCGTCTCCAATCGTCATGTCGAACACGAGGGTCGTGTTCACATCCATGACTTGGTTCTGGGCTGGCGGGGCCACGGCAATCGTCGGCGGCGTCTGGTCCAGGGTCACGTTCTTGTTGTGCAGAGCGCCGGCATGGTCGTCGCCGCTCGGGCACACACCGATCCCCTGGTAGTTCAGGTTGTACACACCGTCCGGGCCGCTGATCGGGCCAAACGTTGTGGTGGTCGTTCCGGCCGACAGCGTGCCGAGGGGCAGGTACTGGCCTTCGGCTCGAATCTCCGAGTTGTTCCAGAAGTAGTTGCTGATGGCGTCCACGGTGAAGGTCGTGCCGCCCCCCACGTAGGTGATGCCGTTGTTTTCGAACTTGGGGCCGTTGATCGTCAGCGAGCTGTTGGGATTCGGCGTGTTCGAGAGCTTCTGCGTCGGAGCGCCAAGGTCTGGGAACTGCGCGTTGCCGTTCTGCCAGTCCTTGAAGAGGCCGCGGAAGACGCGGTCGCGGGCCAGGCAGTCCACCCACATCGGCATGCCTTCGCCGTGCTGGGCTCCGAGCGGGTTGTTGACGTATCCTCGGGCCGTGTTCACTCGCCACTGTTGGTGGCCGTCGAGCGTTCGGATGAACCCGAGCATCGCGTTCTCGTTGTCGGTGCTTCCACCCGTCGAATAGATCGCGCCGACGCGATTGTCATAGAGCACCTGGTTCAGCGCCTCGGGCGAGAGCAGGATCAGCTTCGACATCTGAATCGTGTTGTAGATCGGTGCGAAGGCGTTCTTGTCGAACGGCTCACCTTCCGATGTTCGATTCATCAGGGCGTCGAGCTGGACCGAAGTGTTCATGGCAAAGCCAAGCTCCCATCGGTTGATGTGGTTGGCCGGGTGTTTGGTGTACTTCCACGTCTCCAACGCGTCGATTCCCGAAGCTTGGGAGAGCATGTAGTTGGCAAATTCCAATGCATAGTCCGCCAGCGGCTCGATCAAGTTGCCGAAGGCGCTGAGGATTTCGAGGATGACGCCGAACGCATAGGCGTCGATGTCCGGCACGCCAACCATGAAGGCCAGGTGCCACTGAATGAAGTCGCCCACTTCGCTGAACGCCGAATCGAAGTCATGGTTCTGGAAGAGGTCCACCGAGATGCTCTGGCTCATGTAGGCCCATGCTTCGAGACCCTCGTCGATATCGTCGATCCAGTCCAGCAAGTTGAGATAGATGAGGCCCATCGTAATGGGATCTGCGATCCAGAGTGCAATGACCTCGGGATCTTGCCCGTCGATCGGGTCGAGAAAGGCGATTGCAGCGCTGACGTCTGAGCGCAGGTCATAGAAGAAGTCGAAAATCGCGCCACGGCCAAGGTTCTGCGCTGTGTACCCCTGGCTGTCAACAAAACCACCCAGGTCGCTGCCCTTCATCATGGCCCAGAGCTGAAACTCCGCAAGCTCCTGGGAGTTCTGGACCAGGCTAAGGTCGGTCGTGGGGGTCGCGTCGCCCACATAGGACTCGACGACGATGTGCCGGACGGCGATGGGCCAATCCTGGACTTCGGAGATGGCAGGGAACACTCCGCCTGCCCAGTCGTTCACGAACGTGTGCGCCCACATGTCGCCCGCTGCGTGGGTGATGAAGCCATAGGTGAACGCGAGGATCTTTTGGCCCTCGGCGTTGCCGCTGCGGCTGTTGTAATAGGACCAGCCGGCTTGATAGATGTGGCGGAGCCAGTCCAAGGAATAGGAGTGGCCGTCACCCAGCGTGTTTCCGCTGCGTCCGTTGTCGTTACGGGTGTCGGGGTGGATGAAGCCCTGGCCGACATAGATGTCGGGGAAAGCGTCGGGTCCGCATACGCCGGCGCGGTAGAAGTCGGGGTAGGCCCGAATCGCCGCCGCAACCTCAGGGATTACGGGGTAGTTCGTGCCATTGATATTGACCACATCGAGGTCGCTCTGAATGAGGCCGATGGCCTGGTTGGCGCAGTACATGTGGGTCTTGGGCTTCCAGGCGACGGCTGTCGTCGCTGTCAGCGCAAGAGCCGCCACAAGTGCCGGCGCTGCCAGACTTCGGACCCATTTGCGGACACTGAATTGGGTTGGCATATTTGAGTTCCTCCAGGTGGCGCGACGATCCCGCGCCGTTGGGGAGGAGTATCTGCATCGGCTGTGACAGTCGAAATTGCGCCTCGTGAAAAAACCGTGACAAGGCATTTCACGCGTTGGAGCCCTGTGAGGACTCGCCTTCGGTTCTAAAAGCAGGAATACGGGCGTATAGCCCAAAATTGCAATTCGTGGCTAAGATCGGATTCGTCGGTTTGGGGGTCATGGGCGGGCCGATGGCCGGGCACGTGGCTCGGTCGGGGGCGGACCGGCCAGGTCTTTCTGTGCGTGAGAGCGTCTGAGGATGTGGCCGCTTGCGCGGGTGCGATTGCCCAGGGCTACAAGAGCGCCGGCCGGTCAGATGGGCTGTTGATCGCGGACCACTCCACCATTCTTCCTGAGGCTGCAATAGAGCTCTTCCAGGAGCTCAGAGATCAAGGCATCGGGTTCGTGGACGCCCCGATCACCGGCGGAAGCATGGGGGCGCAGAAGGGCACGCTCACCGTCTTCTGCGGGGGTGAGTCCGGGCACATCGAGGCTGCGATGCCGACGATGAAGTGCTATGCGAAGCGGGCCGAGCGGGTAGGTGGGCCAGGCGCGGGCCAGACCATGAAGGCCGCCAACCAGATCGCCGTGGCCTGCTCGCTGCTGGGGCTCTGCGAGGCCCTGGCCTTCGCCAAGAACTCCGGACTGGACGTGGCGCAGACGCGGGAGCTGCTCTCGTTGGGAGCGGCGGGGAGTTGGGCTTTCGAGAACTACGGACCCAAGATTCTGAACTTGGATTGGTCGCCTGGCTTCACCGTGGATAACCAAGTGAAGGATCTCGCCTACTGCGAAGAGGCCGCTCGGGGGTCGGGAGCGAGCGTTCCGGGTACGGAACTGGTGCACCGGCTGCTGCGGTCCATGCAAGGCAAGGGCGAGGGCGGACTGACCACGGCGGCGCTCTATCTGGAGCTGCTCGGGCAGCAAGAGGACCGGTAGCTTGGTCGAACTGCGCGGCATCACCAAACGCTTCGGGCCGTTGGCCGCCCTGGACCATGTCGATCTTTCGGTTCGTCAAGGCGAAATCCACGCGATCATCGGCGAGAACGGGGCCGGAAAGACCACGCTCATGCGGGTGCTTTATGGTGCGCTGCTGCCAGATGCCGGCGAGATCGTGCTGAGCGGCGAGCCTCGCCGCTTCCGGTCAGCTGCCGAAGGGATCGCTGCGGGCATCGGCATGGTCAGCCAGCACTACTCGATCATCGGAGAGCTCACGTGCCTGGAAAACCTGATGCTGGGCGCCGAGCCCGGGGCCGTGATCCACCGGAAAGAAGCGGTTCGGCGGGCGGACGAGCTTGCGGCAAAGATGGATTTCAGGTTCGACTGGAGCGCCGAAGCCTCGGGCATGAGCCCGGGCAATGCCCAGAAGCTGGAGATTCTAAAGCTCCTTTGGCGCAATTCGCAAATCATGATTCTGGATGAGCCCACGGCGATGCTCTCGCCCGCCGATGGCGACGCGCTATTCGGGAGCCTCAAGCAACTCGCGGCGGAGGGGAAGACGATTCTGTTGGTGACCCACCGCTTGCCTGAGGTCCTGGAGTTCTGTGATACGGCGACGGTGCTGCGCGGCGGCAAGCGGGTGGCCAGCGTTCCCGTAACACAGGCGGACGCCAAGTCGTTGGCGGAGCTGATCGTGGGCCACGCGCTGTCGGAGCTTGCTCCACCGGTACCCGCCCAAACGGAGCGTCAGATCCTGGAGTTGGAGGGAGTCACGGTTCTTGGAGACCGCCGAAACGAGGCCGTCATCGAGGCTTCGCTTCGGGTTGGGATGGGAGAGGTCGTTGGGGTTGCCGGCGTCGATGGCAACGGGCAGCGAGAGCTTTTTGAGGCGATCATGGGGGTACGCCCGCTCCGAGCGGGGAGGATTCGGCTGGGGTCCGAGGACATCTCATTTGCTCCGACCGGAGAGAGGCTGATGCAGGGTCTGCGATTGATCCCCGAAGACCGCCACGAGGAGGGCGTCGTGGAGGACTGGAGCCTTGAGCTGAACGCTGCGCTGGGTCTGCAGCGGGTCGCGCCACTTGCCAGTGGCGGGAGGGTGAACGTGGCCGCGCGAAGAGAGGCAGCCGGGGCGATCATCGAGCGCTTTGGGACGAAGGCGGCAGGACCCGGAGCACCGATGGCGAGCCTCTCCGGGGGGAACCAACAGCGGTTTGTGGCTGCCAGGGCGCTCGCGCTCAAGCCTCGACTCCTGCTGGCCTTTCAGCCTGCCCGGGGACTCGACATCGACGCCACGCGGGCAGTCTACGCCGGGATTCGAGAGGCATGCCTAGCCGGCGCCGGGGCCATCGTGGTGAGCTTTGATCTCGACGAACTGCTCGATTATTGCGATCGGATTGTGGTGATGAATCTGGGCCGATTGGCCGAGCCGCCACCCCAATCCGCCCGGGAGCGTGCCGCCATCGGGGCGCTGATGGTGGGCGCATGAGAAACCTCCGCGTATGGCTTCTGGTGCTTGCGAGCGTGGCCGCCGTGCTCGGCCTGGTGGCTCTCACCAACGTCGGAGCGCGCGAAGCGCTTTCCGGCCTCATAGAAGGCAGTCTCGGCTCTCCGGGGTCGCTGAACGGCACGCTGAAAGAGATGACCCCGTTGCTCATCGCGGGGCTGGCCGTGTATGTTGCACTCCGGGCGGGCCTCTTCAACATTGGCGTCGAGGGCCAACTCGTGGTGGGCGCTATGTGCTGCGCGGTCGTGGCGCTAAGGGTTCCAGGCCTGGCGGGCTTGGTGGCGGGCTGCGCGGCCGGATGCGTCGCGGGCGCTCTCTGGGCGCTGCCGGCGGGAACGATCAAAGCGTTCAAGGGCGGGCACGAGGTGATCACGACGATCATGCTCAACAACGTTGCCGTCCAATTCGCCCACTACATGACGGACGGCCCGATCAAGGCGCCGGGACAGATGAACACGACCACGGACCGAGTGCCTGAGAGCGCGATGTTCCCGTTCCTCTGGTCCGACCCCCCACTTCGCATTACGAGCGCGCTGCTCTTGGGGGCGTTTGTCGTCTTCGGGTTCGCCTATTGGCTGAAGCGGACCGTATCGGGCTATGAGCTCGATCTGGTGGGAAAGAACGCAAGGGCCGCTGAGATGGCGGGGGTCGCCACCAAACGGGTGGTTCTTTCCTCGATGTTGTTCTCGGGGGCGCTGGCCGGTTTGGCGGGATCCGCGATGGTGCTTGGCCACGAGGGGCGGTTCTACGCGGGGTTCTCGCCTGGGTATGGTTTCGACGCGCTCGGCGTCGCAATCCTAGCGGGCAACACCCCTCTCGCGCTGCTGGCGTCGTCGTTCTTCTTTGCCGTGCTGAACAAGGGCGCGGCGGCGATCCAGATCGTGGGCGTGCCCAAGGGGATCAGCACGATCGTCCTGGGGTTGCTGATCGTCATCTTCGCCGCAGTCCGTTACCGGAAGGGAGAGCGCCATGAATAGCGCGTGGTTCCTCACCTTGGCGGCGAGTACGATCACGCTCAGTGCGCCGCTGATTCTGGCGTCACTGGGAGGGTGGTTCAGCGAGCGCAGCGGCGTCATCAACATTGCGCTGGAAGGCAAGATGCTCACCTCGGCCTGCCTCACGGCGCTGGTGGGGCTGGCGACCAACAACCCTTACTTCGGTCTGCTTGCGGGAATCGGCGGCGCGATCCTGATGGCCTGGCTGCATTGGCTACTCACCCACACCTACCGGATGGACCACGTGGTGAGCGGCATGGCCATCAACGCGCTCGCCTTCGGCGCGACGAACTTCCTGGACAAGCGGTTTGCCGACCCCACGCGCAACACCCACATGCCGCTGCTGCCGGTCTCGGCGTTCTATATTGCGGCGTTCATCCTGCCTGCTCTGATCTGGCTCTATTCCAAGAACACGCGCGGCGGGTTGAGGCTGATGGCCGCGGGCAGCGACCCCTCCAAAGCCGAAACGATGGGGGTGCATCCGGCAAAAGTGCGCTTTGGGAGCTTGGCGGTCTGCGGCGTTTTGTGCGGGCTTTCCGGAGCGCTGATCGTCACGAACGCGCGATGGTTCACCGACGGCATGACCGCGGGGCGCGGGTTCATTGCGCTGGCGGCCCTGATCCTTGGCGGTTGGCGGCCCATTCCGGCGGCGCTGGCAGGATTGGCGTTCGGGTTCTTCGACGCGGTGCAGGTCCAGGTTCAAGGCACGAAGCTCTGGGGGGTTCAGCCACCGCCGGAGTTTTGGGCTTGCCTGCCATATCTCATCACGATCGTTGCGCTGGCGGGGCTCTTGGGAAGAAGCCGCGCTCCGGCGGGATTGGGCAAACTGTAGGGCTAAGTTGGCACGTCCACAATTGGTACACGTATGGTTGCCGCATCATTAGCCCTAATCCTCGTCGCGGCGCCATTGCCCCAGCGCTCCAGCCCCGCCGAGGCGCTGATCGACTCGGCAATCCTCGCCCACCGCAGCCTTGCTGCGACGCGAGCGGAGCTGACCTCCAACTCAAAGCTTGACGTCGCCAGCCGCTACACGTGTTCGGTGTTCGTCGTAAAACCGAACCAGGCCCTCATCAGGCTGAAGACGCCGCAGCAGGTTTCGGTGGCGCCCACGGATCGATCCTATTTCGTTTCGGGGGATCGGCTCTCCGCATACGACCATCTGGCAGGCGAGGTCATCCGTCGCCGCGCAGCGGAAAATGCGACACTTCTCACCAAGATCGAAGCCGCGACAGGCCCACTCGACGAGCCGATCCGTGCGCTGCTCGACTCCGGGATGATGGAAGCCCTTCTTCTGAAATTTCGTTTGATGTCGGGGTGGAAAGTGTCCAAGAAGAGCGGGATGCTGGCCATGGCGCAAGATTCGGTGCAAAAGGGCGTTCGATCGCACCTCGTGTGGACCTTCGACGACAAGACGCGCCTCGTTCGAGGCGCGACGCTAAAGCGGGGCAAGCAGTCGGTGACCTGGTCGGTGACTTACGGAACTGCGCCCACAAGTCTGTCATTGTCTACCCCTCCGGCCGCTCTTCCAGTAGACAGCTTTCTTCAAAAGCCCGTCATGCCGAAGTCGATCAACGCCAAGACAAGCAGCGTGTTGATCCGGTCGATTCTCGCCTTCTCCAAGCTTCGTCAAGCCGCCTGGACCTCTCGTGAGGCAGGAAATGAGGCCAGCGTGTGGGTTTCCGGGCCTTCGGTTCGCGAAAAGACCGCCGTGCAGGAGTGGGTTTACGACGGCAAGATGCTGACGGTGGTGCTCGCCAAGGCACGCCTCGCCTATCGGGGCGAGTGTCGTTTTGGGGCGATAGGGACGGCCCTAAACCGATGCGGCGCGAGGGTGGATGCCACCACTTGGCAATATCTGAGCCGCAAATCGCCGGTGCTCTCGCTGCTGAGCCAGCATTCTGCCGCTCGGCTCGCGGGCGAATTGGAGCTGAACGGCGTGCCGTGCGACATCGTGGAATTCAAGGATGCGACGTCCGTCGGGTCGGTCACGATCCGACGGACCGACAACCTGATCGCCGGCACGGGGTTCACGAGGACGGACGCGAGCGGCAAGGTGCTCTCGAACACGTGGCGGTCGGTGCAATTTCATTCGGTGGGCAAGGCGCTTCCCGCCACGACGTTTCAGGTGAAGATTCCTGATGGTGTGAAGGTTCAGGCGATTCCTCGGCCGAAGAAGGGTTAGGCAGTTGGTGGAGTCACGGGCGAGGTGCCTGGGCTACTCCTTGGGTAGAGGGCCGACCCAGGCGGGACGCCTGGGCCACATCGGTAGGGGCAGCCCGGGCTGACGCCTGGGCTCAGCGTGAGATGGCAAGGGGGACTGTCTATAGGACCATTATCCTGCCGTCGCCGGAGCGTTCTTTGCGCAGTTCGATCCTTCTCAGCAGGGCCGTCGCCTTCTCGACCGCAAAGTCGGTCTCATTGAGTTTGGGCGTGGGCGCTTCGATGTCCACGTCGACGCCGTTGGCCTCCAGCCGGACCCCTTGCACCGAGACGTAGTCCATCATCGGATACTGGAGCACCCACCCTTCGGGGAGCTGGGCCATGACCGAGACGAGCACCGCCCCAGCCGATTTCGTACCCAGCACGGGCGCGCCCTTGAGCTCCTTGAGCGCTTGGGCTGTGATTTCGGCGGCGCTGCCGGTTCCGCCGTTCACCAGCACGGCGATGTTCCCCTTGTACGTCGTCTTTCCGCGCCGGGGCATGAGCGGACGCTTCATCCAGGCCGCTATCTCCTTGATGTCCGCCGGTTTAGATGGGAAAACATCACCATAACGTCTCACCGCGCTCCGGTCCACAAACGTGCCGAACCCCGATCCCGACGGCAGCACGTGGCCCAGGAAATCCAGCATGTTCAGCACCACGCCGCCACCGTTTCCACGCAAGTCCACGATCAAGTTGGGAACATCCTTGGCTTTCTCGAAAAGCTCGTCGATCTTGTTTGGGTTGTAGGCCGTGTCGAACGTGTGGACGGTCATGACGGCAGTCGTCGGATTCGCCATTTTGAGGGTGTCTTCGCGGATGTTGCTGTACTTGCGCCGCACAAGCTTGTAGGCCTTGACCTTGCCATCTCCGCCCTTGACTCGGATCTCGACCTTCGTGCCCTCGTCCCCCATCATCCCTGTGGTGGTGGTTAGCTTCTTGCCGTCAGCCTCCATGATCAGGTCGCCCATCTGGAGCCCGGCTTCCGAGGCCGGCGTATCCGGAAAGACGTTCATCACCCGGAGGCCGCCCTCTTCAAGCTGCACCTGAACGCCGATGCCGACGGTCTTCCGCTCGATGCGCGCCTTGGCGGCTTTCGGCGTCACCAAAACGATGTGGCTCACGCCAAAGTAGGCGCTCAGCTTGGAGTTGATGGCCTCTACAAGCTCGCTGTCGGTGGACGCCTTGTCGATGGCCGCCTTGTTCTGATCGAGGAACTCGGGCCACTTGGAAAAGTCCACACCCGGGACGAAACAGTTGTTCAATACGAGCTTGCCCACCTGCTCGACCACGGCGTCTTTGGTGGCCTTTTCGAGCGGCACCCCCTGGGCGGCAGAGCCTCCCACGAGTGCAAGGGCCACTCCCACAGAAAGGAGCAGGTGTAAAAACAAGCTTGGTCGTTTCGGCATGGCGAAGTAGTTCCTAATACGCGGGTCCCGGGCAAGAGTTCACCGTGCTCGTGGAAATCCTGGGAAGGACCTCTCTTTACTCTTCGGAGACTTCGACCTGAATGCCAATGGTCGCGATGATTTCTGCGGCGCGGCGGCATTCCTTCTCGGTCGAATAGTGGACCACGGACTTGCCCAGGTGGTCGACCTCCCAGGTTTCGATCTCGGCTTCGTCGAGCGAGCAGCCCGTCGCCGCCATCAGCACCATGATCACCTCGTCGTAGGTGTTGGTTTCGTTGTCAAAAACCGTGACGATCCAGCCGCCCTTTGCCGCTGGACCGCGCGATTTCTCCTTATGCCTTTCGAGCGGCTCGATCACGCTCGCCTGCACTGCCATCGAGTGGCAGCGGCCGCCGAAGGTTACGAGTACCGAGAACTCGCTCTCACACGGACCTATAACCGTCATTTGCCCCAGCTTCTCCATCCACCGCTCACCGCGCCCACTGGTTGGCCCATCGCCTATTCCCCGACTGGGCCCGTTCAGTCGTCCCACTCGCGCCGGACTTGGGTCTGCACGCCGATGCTTCCGATCATCGAGGCCACCACCTCACACTCGTCCCGCCCGGAGAAATGCACCGGCGCCTTTCCGTAGGTGTGCGCCTCCCAGGTCTCCATGTAGGCCTCGTTGAGCCCGCAGCCGGTCGCTTTCATCAGGATCTCGATGACGTCTTCAATCGGAGTGTGGTCGTCGTTCAGGATGACCACCATCCAGCGCCCGGTTCCCGTTGGGACCTCCAGAATCTCCGGCAACGCAAAAATCGTACTCATCGTCGTTATCGGTACCCCAGCCTCGATCGCCGCCGCAGGGCGACTTCTCAGAACCTATTGTACAAAACAATCTGGACTCTCGAATGCAGTTTTTTTTGCTAGGTCGCAGGGGCGTGTTTTTGAGGCTGTTTGGCGCGGCGGCCCGCGAAAGCAAGCGCGCCGAGCCGTTCGCGGTCGCAGACCATTGGCCGATGGCTCGATCCTTGACCACCAGGCGTCCTGGGCCCGTCGCCTTGACGTGAATCCCTGTGCACGACTCCTCAAGTATCTCGGCAGGGCCAGCGTGTGTGTACGCCCGGCCCTTTGACGGGATGGCGGCAGAAAACAGGCCGAGGCGGCTCGCGTCGTTTTGAAGGCCGGGCAACTGGGTCCGCGAGTAGATCCGGGTAACCCCAGCCTCGCCAAGCTTTGCCACATCGAAGCCTGGCTTAACGAACTTGATGTTTCCGTTGGCCGCAGGCGAGGCGTCTCCACCTGCGATCTCATCCAGGATTCGTGCCGAATCGCGGCTCATCAGCGAGTCGTATCCCGCCAGGTCATGAATTCGCGCGATCGTTGCCGTGTTCGGCGGCATGGCGGCGTTGGCAGCTATGAGAAGCTCCCAGTCCCCGTTGAGGAAGGCGACGCGCTCGTGGGCTCCCGCGCCCAAGTCCACCCTTAGGTCAGAATCTCCCGACCGGATGAACCCCATGCCGAGCGTGAAGAACGGCGTCAGGGCGGCGGCCACGAGCACAATGCCCTGAGCGCCGCGGATTCGCCTCGCCATCGCCTGCAGGCCGAAGGTGCAAGCCAACAGCACCACCGCGATGCCTGGAATGGCCGACGAGACCCCGGCGAACGCGATCTTTCGCACGGCATCGGCGCTGACGCCTGGCATCCAGGATTCGAGTGACACGGCGTGGGAAAGGGCGGCGACCAGGTTCAGGGCCACCAGAACTCCGCCGACGAGCATTGTCAGGCGCACCTGCTTCCAGCCCGGGCGCTCGACTTCGATCCGGGTGAACCCAACCCCCGCCAATACGCAGGCGACGAGCACCACGAGCACCCCTGCACGCCCGGGAGAGCCGGTCGCCGACCAGCCAGGGACGCCAAAATAGAGGTACTGGTTAACTGGCGTACCGAACGCCATCGCCAAGGCAAACGCGCCGGCAGCTACGAGCCCCCAATGCGCCGCGCGGAGCCGTCGCCAAGGCACAAACAGCAACCCGATGAAAGCGAGCGCACCGACGCCGGTAGCCGACTCCGCGAAGTTGGCGCCGCGATGCTCGAAGGCCGGATAGTAGCTGCTGATCGGAGCGTCCTCTTCCCAGGGCTGGGTGGGATTGCCCAGAAGGGTGGGAAAGAGAATGCCGGCGGCCTCTGCCCCCGTCAGGGCGCCTGCCTGGTAAGCCGCGAAACCCTCAGCGGTCGGTACGTTGCGCCGATGCGACTCCTTGGAAAAGGCCAACACCTCTACGAACTGGGTCGAGGCGATACCGATGCCAAGCAGCACCGCGATCGCTGAGGCGGCGGCGCCACGCCAGGCGACGGGCGAACGAAGGTTGGTGGAGAGCAAGGCAAGCGTGAGGATAAGCGCGGTGAGCAAGCCATAGGCGGCGAACTGCAGGTGCCCGGCAAGCAGCATCATTCCGATGCAGGCCGCGAGAGCCGCCACGGCGGATAGGTTCAGGCCTTGAGGAGGCTGGCTGTCGGGTGGCTCATCGCTCTTTGTCGCGCGCTTGGCGGCTGGCACGAGGTGAAGCACGCACGCCAGCACCCACGGAATCCAGGCGACCGTCGATGGCACGCTTCCGAGTGAGAGCCAACCGAGCATAAAGGCCGACAGCGAGAAACCTGCGCCGGCAAGAACCGCGCCGAACTCGCGCGCGCCGAGGATGCGCGAGAGCCTAAACGCCCCGAGACCGGCCCAAAAGAGGTGGAGCCAGGCGAGCAGGGTGATGGCCAGGCTCGTAGGCAGATGGAGCAGCCCGAAGAGGATGTGCGGAGGGTAGAAAGCGCCCGACTGCGAGTTCGCCGCCAGGGGGGCGCCTGCAAGCTGATAGGGGTTCACCATCGGCGCTTGAAGCTTCCCCCAGGATTCGAAGACCAGGTCGCGCCAGCCGTAGAACTGAAGCGCGCCGTCCGCCTGGAGCACGTCCCAGGGCTGGGAAGTGGACTTGCCGAACCAAGGCGCCATCTGACGGATCTGATCGAAGGGGCCGATGGCTTCGCCGGTGAGCATGGGTTTCCAAAGAGGAAGGAGGGGTATGAGGGCCAGGAAGACGATGGGCCAGTGCCTCCGGATGAAGCTCATGGGCAATAGGATAGCGGATTCCTGGGTGTGGTGGAGGTCGGATAGTGGGTGAGGATGGAGAGGATGGTAAGGATAGAGACCTGGCATGAGGCCTCGCTTCTCGAGATCCGCGCCACCGGTATTGGCCAGTCGTCAATCCCCTGCGGCCTATTCCCTTCTGGAATCGTCAATCGTCAATCGTAGATCCCTGCGACCTTCACCCCCACCCTCCTCCTCCTTCGGTGCAGGAGGAGGGGGCCACCCGGCGAGGGTGAACCAGATAGAATCTCAGCATGTCACTGCCGATAGCCCTCGAACTCTATTCCGTCCGAAACGAATGCGCACAAGACCTGCTGGGGGTGCTGGCGAAGGTGGCGAAAATGGGCTACCAGGGCGTGGAGTTCGCTGGCTTCCACGGCCATTCGGCAGAGGCGGTCAAGTCGGCCCTGCAATCCAGCGGTCTTCAGGTCGCGGGGAGCCACACCGGAATCGGCGTCCTCGGCCCCGACAAGCTTGATGAGACGCTCGCTTTCATGGAGACGATCGGCTGCAAATACGTGATCGTCCCGGGCATCCCTGAGGAGAAGCGCAATTCGCCGGAGGCCTGTTTGGCGACGGCAGAAGAGTTCACCGCACTTGCCGAGACCCTGGAGGCTCGTGGGTTCCGTGCAGGTTATCACTGCCATCATGGCGACATCGTTCCGCTCTCGAACGGCGAGACCGCCTGGTACATGATCGCCGAGCACACTCCGGACTCCTTCGTCATGCAGTACGACACGGCGAACGGCATGTCCGGCGGCGCTGACCCTGTGCAGCCGATCCTGGACTTCCCAGGTCGCGGCGAAACGGTTCACCTAAAGGAGTGGGCCGGGGCTCACGGAGCGGCCCTCATCGGCGAGGGCCAGGTGCCATGGCAGCAGGTCTTCGAGGCCTGCGAGAGCGTAGGCGGTACGCGCTGGTACATCGTCGAGCACGAGGACGAATCGCTGATGCCCCCGATGGAGGCCGTCGACAAGTGCCTTCAGAACCTCCGCCGCATGGGCAAATAGCGCTCGGGGCTGCTCTTGTGAATGGCGAAGCGCGAAGGGCGAAGGGCGATGGGTCAGGGAGCCCACCCCGCCCCATCGGGGCGAGGTTGTGAGCGCAGCGAACCGGGTGAGGCGGCGAAAATGCGCGATGCGTGATGGGCGACGTGCGATTGGAAAGCAACTCCACCTCGCCCCCTTGGGGAGAGGCGGTGAGCGTAGCGAACCGGGTGAGGGGCGCTCCACCAAGTCCCTGCCAGAGCAAGGCCCTATTGCACCCAGATCAGCAAGCCCCGCTTCGGCGGCAGGATCACGGCTTGGCCCGCGTCCAGAATGGACTCCTTCTGGAAGCCCTCAATCTCGGGGCACCGAAGGACGGCTCTCTTTGGATCGATCCCAAGGGCCTTCCAATCCAATGTCATCTGGACGCGGGCCTCGGCTCCGCCAAAGTTGCCGATGGCGACAAGGGTCCGACCCTTACCAAGATAGGCCGTGGCCTTCACTTCGGCCTTGTCCGTGCGAACGGGACAACCCGGCTCCCAATAGCCGATCATCTTCGCCTTGTCGATGCCGAACCGGTCCCAGAACTTCCACAGCGGGTCCGGGTTGATCATCACATTCTCGGTGGTCCAGCCGTAGCGCGTGGCCATGCCGAACACCATTCCGAGCCATTTGTTGCCGCCGCCCTGGAGCATCTCCCCCATCAGGCCAAACGGGATGCCAGAGACTTCGACCAGCCATTGCTCCGGCGGCATCGCGTCGTAATTGAAGCTCTCGCCGAACCACAGTCGGTCAACGAAGGGGAAGAACTCTGTGTATTGGTTGGCCGGCCCGATGGAGAACCCCGTGTTGGAGTGCAGATCCATCATCGGCTCACGGCCGCCCATCGCCAGGACCCTCCGCATGCGCATCAGGACGCGCCTATCAAAAGTGACATCGTCCAGATAGATGCCGTCGATGCCTACGTTCTTGGCCAGCCAGGCCAACCCCTCGATATAGTAGTTGATCCAGCGTGAAAAGCCCGCCGTAACGATCGAGGCGTCGGCCGTTCCCGTTTCGACATACGGTTGATACCATGAGGGGATGTAGCCTGTGCCCAAATGCTCCTGGAGCCAGGCGAACCCGCCCCCGCCTCCGTTCGTGAAAATCTCATTGCCGAGGCTTCGAAGGGCCCAGATCTCGGTCGTGTAGTTGGTCAGTTCGCGGATGGTGTCGTAGATCTTGACCTTGCGCCCCGCGCGGTGCTGCGCATCCACAAAGGCTTTCATCTTGGGCACAGCGAGAAACGGATAGTTGATGTACGGGTTGATGTCGTTGGCGTGGTGGACGTTCACCACGTTTGCCCCCGCTTCTATGGCCTCCGGTTTAGGGGCGTACTCGAACGGGTTGTGATAGAACCGGGTCCTGAAGTGCCAAGCGGTGTCGATCGGCTTGACCGGCGTGATCAATAGCGCCAAATCAAGTTCTAGCGATTCGCCGGCCCGTAGGGTCCGTTCGCCGGTGTAGAGGCGAGCCGTGGCTTCGCCGCCGTCGCGGGTGATCATGACACCGCCCTTTCCTCCGTTGGACCACGAGGCAGGCGGCGCGGGACGGAAAAGGTTGAGCATCGGGCCGTGGTAGCTTCCGCCACGTAGCTCCACATGCAGCCCCCTATGGACGTCCCCCATCCAGAAACTGTCAAAGGGTCCCTGCCATCTCCAATCGATCGCTTCTGGGGCGAATCCCCCCGCTCTGCCGAGACCCATGAAGTAGGTCGAGGAACCCTTATGGAAGGGCAGCACCAACGCCAAGTCCTTGAGGTGGAGGTCTTGTTTGGCCCGTAACTGAACACGGAGGTTCACATGCCCATCAAATTCCAGATTGCCCACTATGGCAGCATCGATGGATGCGCCCACCGAGACTGATTTCCAGGAGCATTTGCCTTTTCCGTCTACGAACTCGACCGGGAGCCTGGGCTCCGTCTTGACGAACCCCCCGTCTCCGGCCACCTCCAGAGTGAGAGGGCTTCGCAGGATGGAATTCGGTCCCGCAGAGAGGCTTTGAGGTAGGCCGCTCCCCCCGACGAGCAATTGGCGCCCAAGGCACGAAACAACATGCCCGCGCCTTTGAACGGGGGTGTAGGGTGGGGTGGGCCGATCGGCTGTACCGAGGGTCGAGTTGAGCCACCTGAGGCGCGAGTGTCGCCATGGTTGAGAATCGCCGCGATCCTCCAGGATCGTTCCGCTCACGGTGAGCCGGATCGGCAGGAGCATCGGCGGCGCATTCTCGGGCTTGAGGGTGAGCACGCCTCTATAGGTTCCAGGGCGAGCGGATCGCCCCACGTCCACGCCCATCCAAAGCGCCTGAGCCAATCCCTGCGGCACATCCACCCGCTTGACCAGCTTGGAGCCATCCCAATTGGTTCCTCCCAAGTTGAAGCAGGTCAGCTTGCCGGCCCCGATCTTGGAGCGGCCCGGTCCCACCAGGTCTGAGAATTGAACCTTGACGTTCTCTAGGCTTTGCCGTGCGGCGAAGACGCCGACCTGAAAGGCAAAATACTCGTTGGGTTGAGCTTTGCCTACGATCGCCCTACCCGCACCCGCCTGAATCCACCGGTAGGGCAGGGCATCACGCATCCGGATCGGGAACTCCCGGGATTCGGGGAAGGCCAAATACGGCTCAGGGTGAGCGCGTAGCAACCGGTCCCTTTCTTCTCGCGTCGCCGCGAGTTCCATCGGTGCGAAGCTGTCAAACGGTGTGCGCGCCTCAAAACGCAAGAGCGTTGCACGGGGAAGATCGCGGATGGCAGCCCGCGTTCGCTCCGCCCACGCCGCATCGGTTGGGGGTTTGGGGGCCAGATAGTTGCCGTCGGCGCCTCCCCACACGCCTTGGTAGCGAAACGGCATGGTGTAGATCGCATAGTCTGCTGGCGCGGATAGGGGCCTGAACGCAACGGTGCCAAGCTCCGGCGTCGCATTGAGGACCAAGACGTCGGGAAGGGGGTTACCCGTTGCCAGATCGACGACTACGAGGGCTTTCTTTTCAGGATTGGGGTCGTGCCTTCTCCAAGGAAGCTCCACCACAACCGTTTCTGCCGGAGAAACCACCCTGACGATGGCGCGGTGATGGCCCAGGCCATCGACGGGCCACGGCTTTGCGGCAACCGTGAAGGGAATGCCGGCCGCCTGATTGCCATGGACCGACGGAACAAGGGCAAGGCATGTTGTGAGAACGGCCAAGGGCACCATTGCGGGAGCGTACCCTTGACCCTAATGTGGCCCACCCCATATGGGAGTGCCGAGAAATGCAGTTTGGCGGCTCTATCACTACGATCTTTGAGCCTTAGTCGCCCAGGCGAGACGACTGGGCGACCTCTTTCTCAACAGACCCCTACGAGCCGACGTTCTTCAACCCGTTGCCATACTCTTCCAAGAACCCCAGGTCCCCGTGGACTTTCAAGTACTCCGCGTCGATCCACGCCGCAAAGCTCGTGACGTGACGCACGCCGCGTTTGGCATACGCCTTGAGGTCCTCAAGGAACACCCCCTTCATCCATGGGATCTTGGGCACGGGACGCCGCCAGCCCGAAAACCGCGACATATCTAGCCAGTACTCCAGAGCTTGCGCCGTCTCAGCGGGGAACACCTTGAGGTTGGCTTCGAGCGCGTTGAGGCCGTCCTTCTCCTGAAGCTGCTGATCATAGGGGACGTCGTACCGCCTGTGGATTGGCGCGAACTCAAGGAACACGCCCTTCTTCGGCTTAACTTTCGACGGCGGCAGGATCGTGTTGGCATAGGAAAGGTGCGCCAGGCTCGCTTTGGGGTTGTCTTTCCGGAGGACGCCCACCAGGTGATTGTTGAGCAACAGCGCCTGGTCTGAATCGCCAAGCTCCCGGCACTTGGGGCAGCGGCACCATTCGGCGCCGTCGTCTCCCCAAAGAAAGTGCCGGCCGGTCGTGGGTCTGAGCACCTCCGAAATCCGCAAAGCGCTCTGAGCGACAGCATCTAGCGCGGCTCTGGAGCACACGCAGAGGTTGGCGTCGGGCACTCGTCCACCCTTGTCGTTCATCCGGAAGAGTGATGGGTCTTTCTCAAAGAGGGCTCGCGGCAAAAGCTCCCTCATGGCGTGAAGCTCGTATTCCACCTCAAGCCCGAGCTTGCGACAGCTCTCCAGAAACTGCTGGCCGGCGTCCGACTGAACGAAGCGCATGACATGGCTCGGGGCGCTGCCGTGATGCAGGGCGATCGTCGTCAGCCCCGCCTTGGCCGCCCGCTCGGGCCAGTCCCTAAGCGAGAGGTCCTCAGGGTAGATCACCACGCCCCGAGTCTTGAAGTAGGGCTGTTTGGGCTCAGGCATCGACATTACGCCTCGATCCACGCAGAGCGCCGCTCCGGCCAGCAGCAGGTCGCGACGCGATGGACCTTTCATAGCCTATCTTGGCTTGAATCCCGGGCTCAAGACGAGGTTCGCGCCTTCTTGCACCATTCAGAAACCCTTCTGACGCGCTCGATCCCCTCTTCGCCGCAGATCTCTGGGAGCTCATCCGAGATGCCGAGGACCAGCCTCGGGTGGAAGAGCTCGACGATCCGCTCGACGCAGTGCATCAGCTCCTCCTCGGGATAGGTGTCCATGAAGAGCACCGCCGGGATGCCGTCCAGCAGGATCTTGTCGCCGAGGTGTTCGGCAATGGCGTCAAGCTCCAGGTCGCCCTGCGGCTTGGGCGTCAGCGCCTCGATGCCGTCGAACGGCATGTCCTTGAGGCGAGGCATGAGGTTCTTGAAGTAGCCGTCGATGTGGATGTAAGTGAAGATGCCGGCTTGACGAAGCTGGCTCATCCGCCGTTCGTACCAGGGCAGATAGTAGTCCTCGAAGATCGCAGGGGAGATCAACTGCTCATGGAGATTCTCGCCGACGTTGAGGATCTTGGGCCAGGGGTGAGTTGAGTCGGAGAGGGGGTGAGTCGGTGAGTCGGTGAGATCCGAATACAGAGAGTCGTACGACCGGTCGATGGCCTCCATCGCCGCCTCAACCACAGCCCGGTCATCCGCCAGCGCGTAGACCAGATCTTCGAGCTTCATGAAGGTCTGCGCCAGGGCCTGGTAAGGACTCTTCGGCAGAAAGAACTGGGGCTCTCCGAGGTCGCCCATGTATTCCGAGCCCTGTCGGAACAGCTCTGCGTCGAATCGAACCTGGGAGCGTTCAAGCACCCAGATGAGCGCTCGGAGGTCGCTCGGCGTCTTGGCCAAAAACTCCACCTCCCGCCACGTGTCGTCCTGAGTCTTCTGATGGCGGCTGGTAAGGATGCCTTTCGGTGTCTTGAACACCCGGTGCAGCGTGTCGCCATCCTGAGTGTCCTCTATCACGACCTCGGGCGTGTAGTGGGTCTCGAGGGGATAGGGTGCGTCGTTGTAATAGGCCAGGTACCGCATCGAGCAGCCGACGTCTCGATAGACGTCCCTCACTTCGGCATCCCGATAGCGGGCGGACAAGTTGCCAAACTGCTTTTGGTAAGCGAGCCACGGCTCAAACCGAGGCTGGAAGAACACGTGAGGGAGCGGCTTCCTTTCGAAAACCGCCAAATTCATCTCTTTGAACGTCATCGCTATTCACGATTGGTCTTCGACACTGCTAGCGCCCTCCCGCCAACCTACAAAACTACAAACCTACGAACCTACGAACCTAAGTTCCTATCCCCACAACTCCTTCAAGAACCGGATCTTGCACTGGTTGTGGAAGCCGCCGCCGCCCTCATGGCCGTTGTACGGGTAGACCTCGATCGCCCTGTCCGCGCCGCCCCAGTGGTTGTAAGCAGCAAACACCGTCGAAGGCGGGCAGATCTGGTCCATCATGCCCACAGAAAAGAGCGTTCTGGCTTTGGCGCGAGCTCCCAGGTTGACGCCGTCGAAGTAGGAAAGCGTCTGGAACACCCTTTCCGTCTTGTCGCGGTGCACGTTGCAGAACCGCGCGATCTCCTGATAGGGATAGCTGTCCACGATCTCAGTAGCCCGCCGATAGTGGCAAAGGAACGGTACGTCCGGCATCGCCGCCTGCACGTCCGACACGAGCCCCGCCGCGGCGATCGTGATGCCGCCCCCTTGCGACCCGCCGGTCACGCAGATGCGGGCTGGGTCGATGGCCTCGTGCCCCCGGACCGCCTCGATCATGCGCACGGCGTCCGTGAACACCCTTCGGTAGTAGTAGTGCTTCGGGTCCAGGATGCCCTGGGTCATGAATCCGGGAATCGAGGGGCTGCCCCCCTCGCCGTAGGCATCGGCGGTGTCGCCGTGGGTCCAGCCGACCGCCGCGCCCTGCCCACGCGTGTCCATGACCGCGTGCGCATAACCGAAACAGGACCACTGGAGCCAATCGGTCGCAAACCCGCGTCCGCCGGTGTAGCCCAGGTACTCGACCACGCATGGCAGGGGACGCTTTGCATTCTTGGGCAGCACCAGCCAGCCTTTGATCGGCTGCCCTCCGAAACCGTGGAAGGTGAGATCGAAACAATCTTGTGCGATGAGGCCGCTTTGAATAGGCTCGAACGCGGCCTGAAGCGGATGCTGACGGGCCGATTCGAGCGTGGCCTGCCAGAAGGCGTCGAAATCGGGCAACTCGATGCGATCTGGCTTGTAGGATTGGAGTTGGTCGAGACAGAGGTCGAAGAGCGCCATGACTTGGTTCGATTATGGTCTGAGGAGGACATCTCGCGGCCTGATGCGCCGATTGGGTACAACATCCAAGCATCTTCGGGCGGTTAGCTCAGCGGTAGAGCACTTCGTTCACACCGAAGGGGTCACTGGTTCAAATCCAGTACCGCCCACCATCTCGTTCTTCTTCGCAGCAAACCAGGTTCAATGTTGAGACGGCGCTCGGTGCGCGCGTTCACTGGATAGAGGCCCAAGATGGTGTACCTGGCAGCCGCCGCTTCCCTTCGCTTGTTCACGTCGCTCCCGATCACGTTCTCCGGCCTTCTCGCCGAAATGACCGATCCCGCTTCGCTTGCGCGATGGCCGGAGCCGACCTATCAGTGCCTTCAGGCGTCCTCCTACAACCGGGAGTCCGTCAAGCGCGATGCGCCGGGATGGTTCGCCGACAGCGATGGCACCGGGTTCATTCGAACGGAAGTGATTGGGGGCCGGCAGGAGTGGGTGATGATGGAGCATTCCGGACCCGGATGCATCACCAAAATCTGGACGCCGTTCTTCTATTACGACTTCAACAACCGAGTAGGGCCCAACGTCAACGTCTATCTCGACGGCTCCACGACGCCCGTGATTCACGAGCCGCTCATCTCGTTGGTTTGCGGCAAGGGGAGCATCGGGGCGCCCTGGGCGGCGTATTCCGCCCGCGCGGGCAATCTTTATCTGCCGATTCCCTTCGCCAAATCGGCGAAGGTCACGATGTCCCTGCGGCCGTTCTACTTCATCATCAACTACCGGGCGTATCCGGCGGGCACCGCAGTCGAGAGCTTCCGCACGGAAGACACGGCGAGACGGAAGACCGATCTTGTCCGCGCGGCGAGGGCCCTTATGACGAACCCACCCTTGGTGCCCAAACCCGCTGGCTACCGTATCGAGGGTGGCGAAACGGCATCGACCAAGCCACCCGCGGGTCCCAACGCGATCAAGTGCTTGACCCTTCGAATCGCCGATATCTATCGAAGACCGGAGCTCTTAAGGAACCTCGTCTTGGAGATCACCTTCGATGGCCGGGAGACCGTCTGGTGCCCGGTAGGCGATTTCTTCTGCAGCGCCGATTCGTTGCACGCCTACCGCACGGCAAAGCGCCGCGTGGATTCGGATGGCTTGCTGGTAAGCCGTTGGGTGATGCCTTACAAAGCCAGCTGTGAAGTGCGCCTCCGAAACCTCTCCCGGACAAGCGCCGAGGTGGAACTTGGGCTCGGAACGCAGCCTTGGAAATGGGACTCTCGCTCCATGCACTTCTATGCGCGCTGGCGGCCGGACGACGTGGTGCCTGGCACTCCGTTCCAGGACTGGAACTTCGTGGACATATCCGGCAAAGGCGTGTATGTTGGGGACGCCTGGACGGTGCTCAACATCCGCAAGGACTCCTGGTGGGGCGAGGGCGACGAGAAGATCTACGTGGACGACGCCTATAAGAAGGGCTTCCCAACCCACTTCGGCACGGGCACCGAAGACTACTATGGCTGGGCCGGCGGCGTGTATCCGGTGAAGGAGGACGAGTTCTCTGCGCCCTTCCTTTCCAACGTCAAGGTGGGAGGACTCGACGGCCACACCCAAGGCGTAAACATTTGCACCCGTGAACGCGGCCTGGATGCGATCCCCTTCCTAAGAAGGCTGAGGTTTGATATGGAGTCGTCCTTTGGGACCGATATGCGCCAGAAGTGGGACCTACTGGGGTACTCCTCGGTGGTCTTCTTCTATGCATTCCCCGGCGCGACCCACAACCGACCGGCAGAGTCGAAAGAGGCCGCCAAGGGTTACCTAGAGTTCGATGATGTGAAAGCTCGATCCGAGGCTATCAAGGGCGGTATCGGAAGGAGTGGACGTCCATAAATGGGGCAGGCCCCCCGGGGCAAGGGGAGCCTGCGGAAGCAAAAGACGAGTTGAAAGCAGATGAGTCTACTTTCGGCGACGGAGCAGAGCGACAACCCCCAGGCCGAGCACTGCCATGCTGCCCGGTTCTGGGACCGCTGTCACCGTGCCGTTCATGATAACGGCCAGGAGACGGCTGGTGTCGGCTTCAATTTGTCCGTTAACCTCTTGGCTGCCATACACCTTGTACGAAAAGATGTCCGAGTGCTCCCCGGATTCCGAAGCCAGGTCGTCGTCGTACCAGAAGTTCTGGGGGTCGAGCTGCTCGCGTCCCCAATACTCCGCGCCAGTGAACGTCGGGTCGTCCTGCATCAGCTCTTCGAGCGTGATGGTGCGGTTGCGCGCGTTGTTGTAGATGTCCACAAAGAAGATGGGGCTGGTGTCCAGATCTGGGGCGGGATTGAACACGCCATCACGGATTGCCTGGCTGCCGTCGCCCAAGGTGACCAGTTCGGAGTGCCACTCGGGCAGGATCGTCGGCTTCTTGATGACCTGGTTCTGGCTTGCCCCGGGATAGAGCCAGTTTCGGATGATGCTTCCCTGGTCGAAGAGGCGATTGAAGCTCACGCCAAAGTGGGTAAAGCTTCCCTGCGAGACTCGGGCTGTCTCGGAGTAGTAGCGTATGAGCACGCCGGCCTGGCCGCTGAAGCTGGTGTCGGTGACCGTCGGCGCGCCAAAGGCCGAGTAGTTATAGGTGTGAAAGACGTCGGAGGAACTGCCTCCGTGGATCTCGATTTCAAAGCCGCATGAGTCTCTTGAGTCGTCGTTCCAGACGTCAAAGTTGCTCAAAGCGCCCCGAATGTTCAGAGCCGGCGCCTGCGAGGCGATCGCGGCGAGAAGAAAGGAAAGGGCCATTACTCGTTTCATGAAGGGTTCCTCCGGCCAATCAGCCAGTAACCGAATGAGGCGGGCCGCTTTGAGTCTGATACGATACAAATTCGTCAAGATTTGAATGGCGATTCGGGGTCCCTCAGGCATCTTCTGAGGCAGCAGCGAGTTCCGAGACGCCCCGAGCTTCGGGGATTCGGCATGGCGCGCAACCCACGCCAGGGGGGTTGACGATGCTGCCAGAGCTTGTTCCCAAACTGAGGCACGCCGCGAGGCGCGGCCGGCCGAACGGAGGCGGCGAGCCTTCGAGGTTGGTAGGCATCGCGAGGCCGCTTCTCCAGGCCCGAGGGGCCGACCTCAGTCACCGCAGCGCAGCGCCCCGGAACCCGGTTCCGGAGTCGCGCAGGGACTGAAAGGTCGCCTTAGGGACTGTTGGTGTGGCCTATGGTCGTCTGGCCATCCGCCTCTTAAGCCAGCGCCGCCAAGCTGTCGATCACTCGTCGTGAGGCGAGCACATCGTGCGCACGAATGATGCGCGCCCCTTGAGTTTGCGCCCAAGCCTGAAACGCCAGAGTGCCTTCGAGGCGCTCGCCGACCGGAAGTGGGGCCGCTTCTGAGCCCAGCAGCTTCCCGATAAACGATTTGCGGCTGACGCCGACGAGCGTCGGGTATCCGGAGGCCACGAGTTCGTTCAGCCGCCTAAGGAGTTCCAGGTTGTGCGCCACGGTCTTCCCAAAGCCGATGCCCGGGTCGAGCCAGATGCGATCTCCTGGGATCCCCTCGGCTTCGGCCCGCTGAGCTTGCGCCAGTAGCCAGTCCCGTACGTCGGCCACGACGTCGCCATAGCTCGGTTCGCGCTGCATCGTCCGTGGCTCGCCCCGCATGTGCATGATGCAGACGGTGCAGCCAGCATCCGAGCAAACCTTTCGCATGGCGGAATCGCGCAGGCCGCCGACGTCATTTACGACGCCCGCGCCAGCTTGGCACGCTTGTTGGGCAACCTCGGGCTTCTGAGTGTCGATGCTCACCATCACGCCCTGAACGACGAGCGCCTCCACGACCGGGAGCACGCGCCGGAGTTCCTCTTTGGCAGAGACGGGCTCAGCCCCGGGACGCGTGGATTCGCCGCCGACATCCACCAGGTCTGCGCCCTCTTCCTTAAGGCGCAGACCGTGCTCGATCGCGGCTTGATGCGCCAGGAATTGCCCCCCGTCGCTAAAGCTGTCCGGGGTGACGTTGAGCACGCCCATCAGGGCTGGGCGGCCGGGGGGGAGGGAGATTGACGATTGACGATTGACGATTTACGAATGATCGCACAATCCGCGGGGGCGAAGGGCGAAGGGCGAAGAGCGAAGGGCGAGGGGATTTAGGATTGACGATTGACGATTTGGGATTTACGATGTACGATCTACGCATTCCGATTTGGGCCCGGGTCTTGGGATAGGGGACAAGGGACAAAGGATATCGGATTCTGACCTCAGTCCTCGGATCTCAGGGCCTCAGTTCGTAAATCGACAATCGTAAATCGTAAATCGTAAATCCCCTTACTTCTCCGCCAGAGCCTTCTCGACTTCCTTGCGGAACTCAGCAAACGTCGCTGCCGAATACCCCACGTGCAGGGACTTCAGAACCCCGTCCTTGCCGATCAGCGCCGTCGTCGGGATGCCGGTAATGCCGTACGCGTCGAAGTTGGTCCGCTCGCCATAGACCACGGTCCAGGGCAGGCTGTACTCCTTCATGAAGTCGCCCATTTTCGCAAACTCGGTGTCTTTCGGCATGTCGCGCTTCTGGCTGTTCTCGCCCTTGTAGTAGCCGTAATAGGTCGTGAACGCGACGACTTCCAGGCCCTTGTCGTGCAGGTCGGCATACATCTTCTTCATGTCGGGGAAGGAGGCGATGCAAGGGCCGCACCAGTGCGCGAAGAAGTCGACGATCACGACCTTGCCTTTCATCGAGGCAAGGCTGGTGTAAGTTCCATAGGCGCGCTCGGCGACGATGTTCGGCGCGGTCTTGCCGACGATCACCATACGGGTCTTGCTGGACTTTAAGGACCGGGCGGCCGTGCTCTCCGGGCGGATGCCGGCGAGAGCGGCGTCGATGGCCCTCAGGGCCTCCGCTTCTTTGCCCTCCGAGGTGTAGAGTTCGGCCTTCGCTTGACCAATAGCGGCTTTCAGGGTCTCGACCTGCAACAGTGGGTCAACACCCGCTGCATTGGGGTTTTGCGCCTTCATCTTGTCGGACTGCTCTTGGTAGAACGCCTTCACCTTGTCGAAGTCCACCTTCCTTTCGGCGGCGTCCAGTGCGGCGAGGGCGGCGTTCAATCCTTCGGTCTTGCGGATCGTGTCAGCGTAGAGGGCGGCGGTGGATCTTAGGAAGTTGGCCGACGAGATGGGATCGGGCGGCTGGATTTGGCCGACGAGCATGTTCACCATGTGCCCTTCACCCAAGGTGTTGCAGCACTGGATCTGGAGCATTTGGGCTCGGTATTTGTCCTGCGGCCCGGGGTTCGAGCTCAGGTAGCGGCCGGCGGCGTCGCAGGCGTCTTTGGTCTGTCCGGCCTGCTGGAAGAGCCGCGCCCATTCATAGGCCTGGGCTGCCGGGACCATGTTCGGGTCGACGCCTTTCACGTTCTCGCGCGCAATCTTCTCGGCCTCGGCCTCGATAGCGCCAAAGTCGGGGGTCTGCTTGGCGTCGCGTGCCGCGGTGATCCTCTGGGTGCGCATCTCGGTGATCTGCTTTAGGACGTCGGACGGGTTGACGTCCGCACGGAAGGCAGAGGCGAGAAACGCGGCGACGACGAGAGTGAGCGAGAGAAGGACGGCTTTTTTCATGATGGAACCCCGAACTCGTACAGGAATTGTACGCGCAAAAGGTGGGAATGGGTCCCCTGAAGTTAGGTTTGCCCCCATATGTTCGGCTTCCGATCGAACTCTGGGTGCCACCCCGATTCATCGGGGTGAGTTCCTGAAGCATCAGGATCGGGGTTTTCTAGAAATACAGGTGGCGGTTTGATTCAAACACCCCGGACCAGCCACCTTTCGGGTGGGTTTCCACTGGGTCGTCGGTTTCGGTTGCCTGCAGACGCCAGTCTGCTGCAGTTGAAGTGTCGACCGGTTTTGGCGAAAGGATCCGACAACCTCCACATCTTCACCTTACGTCAACCTACTCCAGTTCGCGGCGTGGCTCTTCGGCTTGTTGAGTCGACGTAGCGCAAGGCCGGCGGAACCCACACCTGCAGCAAACTGGCGTCTGCAGGCACCCCAGGTTTTTACTCCAGCGTTTCGTCCTCCTGATGCCAAATATAATGGACTACGGGGGCTCAAAGAGCCCCCGTAGCTTGTTTTTGCCCCGGAGGGACAGCCTAGACTTTCGCCTTTTGTCGGACATCGCCCTTGACCCAGCCGCGCTCTCTGCACGCCTGTGCCACACGCTCGACCGCCACCAGGTAGGCCGCCAGCCTGCTATGGACGCCATACTTCGCCCTTCGCTCGAAGACCGCGTCAAACGCCGCTGTCATTCGCTCGTCGAGCTTTCGATGGATGTCTTCCAGCTTCCAGCGATCCAGATTGAGGTTCTGGACCTGCTCGAAGTAGCTGACCGTCACGCCGCCCGCATTGCACAGAAAGTCGGGAATCACAAAGACCCCTCGCTCGTGCAGGATGTGGTCGGCCTCGGGGGTCGTCGGTCCATTGGCAAGCTCGGCAATGATCTTCGCCTGAATCTTGCCGGCGTTCTCTTTGGTGATCACGTTTTCGAGGGCCGACGGCAGGAGCACATCGCACTCCAGTTCGAGCAGTTGCTCGTTGGTGATTTCCATCGAGCCCGGGAAGCCCACCACAGAACCTGTCTTGTTCTTGTAGTCCGAGACGGCCATCGGGTCGAGTCCAAGCTCGCTGTAGATGGCGCCTTTGGAGTCGCTGACCGCGATGACCGTAGTGCCGAACAGGCTCTTGAGCAAGCGATGCGCGTGCATACCTGCGTTGCCGTAGCCCTGGACGACCGCGCGCGCCTTCTTCAGGTCGATTTCCATCGCGCGCGCCGCTTCGCGGAGGGTGTACATGCCGCCTCGGGCAGTGGCGTCATCGCGTCCGGGCGATCCGCCCATGTCCAGCGGCTTGCCGGTGATGACGGCCGGAGCGTGATGCCCGGTCAGCATCTCGTACTCGTCCATCATCCACGTCATGATCTGGGGCGTGGTGTAGACGTCGGGGGCAGGAATGTCGATTTCCGGGCCAAGGGTCCGGCAGACCGCGCGCATATAGCCTCGGCTCAGCCGTTCCAGTTCATCCGGAGAAAGGGACTTCGTGTCACAGATCACGCCGCCTTTGCCGCCTCCGAGCGGGAGGTCGAGCACGGCGGTCTTCCAGGTCATCCAAGCCGCAAGGGCTCGTACGGTGTCGATGGTCTCCTCGGGATGAAAGCGAATGCCTCCTTTGTTGGGACCGCGCGCCGAGTTGTATTGCACGCGAAAACCCGTGAAGACCTTGGTCGTTCCGTCGTCCATCCGAACCGGAATTCGGACGTGATGCTCCGCCATGGGATACCGGAGGAGTTCATGGACGTCGGGAGAGAGTTCGAGGAATTTGGCGGCTTCGTCTAGCTGCCGCTGAGCAGTTGTAAAGGGATTGGTCGTCATTGTCCGCTCCAGTTGTAATTGTGGCTTTTTTGGAGCGCTCGTTACATATACAAAGAAGTAGGGATAGAGTCACCATCGAGTCTGTCGATGCCTCTATGTAGGAGGACTTCGCGGGACCTGCTCGAATTACTTGCGTCGTACCGCCATGAAATCCCTCCGCACCCTCCTCCTCGTTGGTTTTGCCTGCGTTTCAACACTCGGCCAGGGCGCGATCACGTCGCCCAGAGACTTCTTTGGGTTTGCGGTCGGCGACGACTACATGCTTGCCAACTACAAGCAATACTCGGCCTACCTGAACAAGATCGACAAGGAGTCGGATCGGATCAAGGTGCTCAGCATCGGCAAGACCGAGGAGGGCCGCGATCAGCTCATGGCGGTGGTCACGTCTCCGGCCAACCTTCGCAATCTTGAGAAATATCGAAAGTTGGCCACGCAGCTCGCCTCGGGTCAACCCGCTTCGGCAGAAGACGCAAAAAGGCTGGCGGTTCAGGGCAAGACGGTCGTCTGGATCGACGGCGGGCTCCATGCCACCGAGGTGCTCGGCGCGCAGCAACTCATCGAGTCCATCTATCAGCTCGCCTCACGAGACGACGCGGAAACCAAGCGCCTTCGGGACGATGTGATCACGCTCTTTGTGCATGCGAACCCCGACGGGATGGACCTGGTCAGCGACTGGTATATGCGGAACTCCGAGAAAGAGCGCCGCTCGATGGGCGGGCTCCCGAGGCTCTACGAGAAGTACGCCGGGCACGACAACAACCGTGACTTCTATGCCTGCAATCTCGCCGAATCGATCAATATGAACCGAATTCTCTATACAGAATGGTGCCCGCAGATTCTGTACAACCACCACCAGACGTCACCGCCCGGAACGGTCATCTTTGTACCTCCCTTCCGACCGCCGTACAACCATCACGTCGATCCGCTGGCCCAAGTGCAGACCGATCTCGTGGGCATGGCGATGCACCAGAGGTTCGTCGCCGAGGGCAAGCCGGGCGCAGTGATGCGCAGCGCGGCGAGCTATCAAACGTGGTGGAATGGCGGCCTGCGCACCACCGCTTATTTCCATAATATGGTTGGAATCTTGACTGAAGCAATGGGCAGCCCCACGCCGGGCAGCATTCCCTACATGCCCGGGCGGCTGGTCAAGACCAACGACATGCCCTTCCCGATCGAGCCGCAGCCGTGGCGGTTCCGACAGTCCATCGAGTACGAAGTGACGGCCAATTTTGCGATCCTCGACCTGGCATCACGGCAGCGAGAGACATTGCTCTTCAACACCTGGCGGATGGCGCGCAACGCCATCGAGAAGGGCATGAAGGACACGTGGACCGATTATCCCGCGCGGGTGGCTGCGAACACGGGCGGTTTCCAGGGCCTCCGAAAACCCGAACTACGCGATGCCAAGGCTTATGTAATTCCGGCTTTCCAGGCGGACTTTCCGACTGCCTGCAAGTTTGCGAATGCCTTAATCAAGAACGGCGTTCAGGTGCTCAGGGCGAAGTCCAGCTTTGTGGCAGACGGCAAATCCTATCCGGCCGGGTCCCTGGTGGTCAACTGCGCCCAGGCCTATCGGGCGCACGTATTGGATATGTTTGAGCCGCAAGACTATCCGAACGATTTCCAGTATCCGGGCGGTCCGCCGATCGCGCCCTACGATAGCGCCGGGTACACGCTTGCCTACACGATGGGGGTTCAGTTCGACCGGATCCTGGAAAAGTTCGAAGGTGACTTTGAGCCGATCGCGGGAATGGTCCTTCCTCCCGAGGGCTCGATCATGCAGAAGCGCTCTCTACAGCGCGCTTTGGTCCTCAACTGCAGCCCGAACGACGCCTTTACGGCGGTCGCCCTCATGCTGAAGGCCGGCATCGAAGTCCGCCGTCATGAGGCCGTTCCGGCACCGACCGCAAGCCCGGCCTTTTACATTGCGGAGAACGCCGACTCCCTTCAGCTCGCGCGAAAAGTGGCGAAAGAGCTTGGGCTCAGCTTCGGCGAAATGGCCGACATGCCGAACGGCATGCCCAAACTGGCGGCGCCACGAGTAGCATTGCTCGACCGTTACGGCGGCTCGATGGAGTCCGGATGGACCCGCTGGATACTTGAGAGGTTCCAGATTCCGTTCACCGTCATCTATCCGCCCGACATCGACGCCGGCGGCCTAAAGGACAAGTTCGATACGCTGATCCTCGTGAGCGGCATGACCTTCGGGGGCGGACCTGGTGGGGGCGGTGGCTTCGGTGTGGGTGAAGGCATCGAAGAATGGACGGATTCGCCTCTGCAGGGCGGTGGTGGCGGACAGGGCAACCTGCGCAACGATCCCACGATCCCCGAAGAGCTTCGTCGCCAAATGGGTAGCCTGACCCCCGGCACGTCGTACCCCAAAGTCAAGGAGTTTCTGGAAGCCGGCGGACGGGTCGTGGCGATCGGTTCGGCGACGGGCATAGCGAGGCAGCTCAACTTGCCGGTCGCCAGCGCGCTAACCGAAACGGTTGACGGGAAAGAGCGAGCCCTGCCGCGGGACAAGTTCTATTGCCCCGGGTCCGTCCTTAGAATGAAAGTTGACACCGCCCAGCCGGCCGCCTGGGGGATCACTGAGGACTTGGACGTGATGAGCGACAACAGCCCGGCCTTCAAGTTTCTCGATGGCGCGGAAGCGGCGGGACTCAAGAAGATCGCCTGGTTCGATACCGACAAGCCGCTGCGAAGCGGTTGGTGCTGGGGACAGGCCTATCTCAAAGGCGCGATCGCGGCCTACGAGGCGCCGATCGGCAAGGGAAAACTCTACGCATTTGGGCCGGAGATTCTCTTCCGCGGCCAGACCCACGCCAGCTTCAAGTTCTTGTTCAACGTGATCTTTGGGGGATAGCAACTCATGAAGGTCCGAGTCGAGCTAGGAGCCGAATTTGTTGAGCGGGCGAAGCAGGTTACTGGAGTCGCGTCTCTGGAGGAACTTGTCCACCGTGGGCTTCAATGCCTCGTTGAGCGAGAGAGTGCGAGGAAGCTGTCGGCAATGGGTGGGTCAGATCCGGCACTCAAGCCTGTGAGGCGCAGGCGTTCGGCACGATGAGCCACAATCCCCTATCCCATGAGCAAACTTGCCGGCCGCATGGCCGAACTGCAGCAGAAAGGCGAAAGGGCCCTGGTGGCCTATGTGACGGGCGGCGATCCGAGCCTTGAGGACCTCCCGGAAATCCTCGCGACACTCTCCCGCGCGGGGGTCGACGCCATCGAGATCGGCATCCCGTTCAGCGACCCGATTGCCGATGGCCCGACCATCCAGGGCAGCAGCCAGCGCGCGCTCGACCGTGGCGTGAAGCCCGCGGACGTTCTCAGGCAGGTCGGGTCATTTACGGCGGCACATCCAGATGCTCCGCCGCTCGTGCTCATGGTCTACACCAACACCGTCATGCGCTGGGGCTGGCAGGCGTTTGCCGAGGCGGCCAAATCGGCTGGTGTCTCAGGAGTGATCGTCACCGACCTGACCCCTGAGGAATCCGAAGCCTGGCGGACCGCCGCGAAAGCCGCTGGACTCGACACCATCTTCCTCCTTGCGCCGACCAGCACCGACCCTCGGCTCGACGCCATCGCTCCGCTCTCGACCGGGTTCGTCTATGCGGTCTCGCGAACCGGCGTCACGGGAACAGAAAACGCGGTTCCGGCCGACGTCGCGGGTCTGGTGGAGCGCATCAAGGCGCGTACGCAGACTCCAGTATGTGTGGGGTTTGGCATCAGCAAGCCGGAGCACGTGCGCATGGTCGTTTCCGCCGCTGATGGCGCTGTGGTGGGTTCCTGGCTCGTCGACCTGCTCCATCGCGAGTGGAGCGGTGGAGCAGGGGCGGGAGTGGTCGAGGCCCAGGTCCGAGGCCTGAAAGAGGCGACGAGGCGTTGAACCCGGAGAAGCACGCCGTTCACGGTGGCGACTTCTTCAAAGCGATCGGCGAGGAGTTCGACGACCTTTGGCGTCGTCGCGAGGTGGTCAACGCCGACGTGCTCGACGCATGGTACGAGCCCGCGCCGGAAGTGCTTGCAGCCGTCCAGGAACACCTGAGCTGGCTCATGCGCACCAGCCCCCCGACCCACGGCGAAGGGCTCGTTCGGGTCATCGCCCAGGCGCGCGGCGTTCTGGAGAACTCCGTTGTCGTTGGAGCGGGCTCATCGTCGCTGATCTACCTTGCGTTTCCGATTCTCCTTCACGAACCGAAGCCGATCGTGCTGCTGGACCCCACCTACGGCGAGTACGAGCATCTGGCGAAGCGGCTGGGGTTGCCGGTGCGAAAGGTGTTCCTAGAGCCGGAGAACGGGTTCAGACCAAGCGTGGACGGCATCCTTGAAGCTGCGAAGGGTGCGGGCATGGTGGCGCTGGTGAACCCGAACAGCCCGACCGGCGTCTCGATGCCCAAAAACGAGATCCAGGCGCTGTTGGAGGGCCTCGACGCTGACACGACGCTCTGGGTGGATGAGACCTACATCGACTTCGCCCCTGGCGATCAGTCGGTCGAGCCGTTGGTGGCGGCCCACCGCTACCTGGTGGTGGCCAAGTCGATGTCGAAGTTTTATGCGCTGTCGGGGCTTCGGGTGGGCTACCTGGTGTGCAATGAGGGCCTTGCTGACCGCCTTAGGCAGCTTTCTCCGCCGTGGCCGGTGGGGTTGCTGTCGCAGGTGGCGGCGGTGAGGGCGTTGCAGTCGCCGGGGTACTACCGGCAGAAGGCCTTGGAAACGGCCGCCCTGCGTGAAGCGCTTTTTCGGAGTCTCTCCAAGATCCGGGAGATAAGGCCGTTCCCCTCAGAAGCGAACTTCATCCTGTGTCGATTGGAGGGACTCACAGCTTCGGAGGTTTGCGCCCGCGCCGAAACGTCCGGCGTGTTTCTTAGGAACTGTGATTCGTTGTCGGAGAGGTTTCAGGACCGGTTCGTGCGCACGGCGGTGAAGGGGGAAGAAGAGAACGCGCGGATTCTAGAGGCGTTGAGCCAAGCTCGTTAGGCGAGAGGCGAGAGGCGAGAGGCGAGAGGCGAGGGGCGAGGGGCGAGGGGCGAAGGGCGAGGGGCGAAGGGCGAGGGGCGAAGGGTGGATGCGCCGGAAATGCGCGGGCTGAAGCCCGCTCCTCCTGAAAAGGCGGGGTAAACCCCGCCCTCTGTCCAGGCTATCCTGCGTCCAAAACCGCCCTCCGTCATTTGCAGACGCCAAACCGCGAACCGCCAACGGCCACTACTTCCGGCACTCTCAGCGTCTTCGGCGTCGTCGGCACCCGGGACGCTACTCCCCGATCTCTCCGTGAACTCCCGCAAAGCGCCGCCAAGCAGCCGCTCACCAAGAACACCTCCTAAAGCCCTAATGCCTTAACGCCCCAATGCCCCAATGCCTCAATGCCCTAATGCCTTAACGCCTTAACGCCCCGCCACCTTCCTTCTTCTCCTTCTTCTTCTCTTCAGGCGCTTTGGGGAAGGGCAGGGGTGTTTGGGGTGCGAACGTCTTGCCGGTTTTCGCCACCCTCTCCTGGAGCTTCTTGATGCGGTTCTTGTCGTCCGGGTGCGTGCTCAGCCACTCGGGCGGCTTGTCGCCGCTCTGCTTGCGCAGCATCTCGAACACGTCCACCATCCCCTGAGGGTTGAAGCCCGCCTGGACCATCAGGTCGAAGCCCACAGTATCCGACTCGGTTTCGTGCCTGCGCGAAAATGGGAGCGAAAGTGCCACGTCGTTGGCGATGCTCGCCGCGCTGGCGATGGTGTTGTTGGCGTTAAAGATGGTCAGGAGTACCGTGAGGCCCAGCGCACGGCGCTGCTGGTCGGCATAGGCGTTCGCCCAGTGCTCTTTGCGCACATGGGTCAACTCGTGAGCGAGCACCCCCGCCATCTGGTCCTCGGTATCCATCTTGTTGATGAGCCCGGTGTAGAAAAAGACCGGCCCGCCAGGGAGCGCAAAGGCGTTCACCTGCTTGGATTCGACCACGTCAAAGCTGAACTTCCAGGTGGCCTTCTCCTTTTGGGGGACAAAAGCCATCAGGCGGTCGGCGATGCGCCGGAGCGTAGCCACCTTGATGTCGGCGTCTGGCAAGATCTTCTCTTGCTTCCGCAGGTCCTTCGCCACGCGCTCGCCCAGCTTCACCTGCTCAGACTTGCTCGGCTTGAACATGTCCGCCTGAGCCTGTGGCAGGCTCGAAAAAACCAGTCCGGCAACAAGCAGAGGGTGATGCCACTTCATGCGTAAGCTCATCTCTTACTTTGACGCCTGCCAAGCGCCATTGTTTGCAGGAGGCGGGACCTTGTCGCTTGCGTACAATGCACAAATGCTCCCAGCTCTCTTGGCCGTAGCCTGGATTCAGCCGGACCAGTCGCCCTCTTCGCCCGCAGCCCGTGAAATCGCCTTTCAGATCGAGGCGCGGGTAATGGCGGACCAGGAGGCGCGAAACGTCATCGTCGAAGCGATGAAACAGAGCAAGCCGCTCAGCCAGGCCGACCTGCGGGAGATGGCGCGAATCGACCGCGAGAACACGGCCTACATGAAGGAACTGATTGCACGAATCGGGTGGCCCAGATCGAGTTCGGTGGGAAAGCAGGCTGCCCACGACGCTTGGCTGCTCGTTCAGCACGCCGACCTGGACCCGAAGTTTCAAGAGCACTGCCTCAAGCTGATCGAGCCGCTCATGGGGACCGGCGAGGTTAAGAAGCAAGACTACGCCTATCTCTTTGACCGCGTGGCGAGGGCGATGCACCGCAAGCAGCGATACGGCACTCAGTTCATCATCGAGCGCGGAAAGTGGGTGATGGCCCCCACCGAGGACCCCTCTCGGCTTGACGCGAGGCGGAAGAAGATGGGTATGCCGCCGATGGCCGTTTACCAGAAAAAGCTCGAAGAGGTTTACGGCCACCCCAAGCCCTGAGCGCACCCAAGCCCAACCCTAAGAAGTCCCTGGCCTCCCGCCGACAATCCTGGTGTTAGTACGTGCTCCGTGTGGTGGCCGTTGTGGAAACACCCAGCTACCGGGGCTCTGCCCAAACCAACGGGAGGACGAATAGGTCGCTATGAACCGAATTAGAAAATCGAAGGGTTTCACGCTGGTCGAAATCATGATCGTGGTTTTGATCATCGGAATCCTACTTGCCATCGCTGTTCCGAACTTCATCAAGGCTCGCGAGTCGAGCCGAGGTAAGACTTGTGTCGCCAACCTTCGCCAGATCGAGGCTGCCAAAGAGCAGTGGGCGATGGAAGAGAAGAAGGGCGCCACCGACACGCCCGTCCAGGGTGACCTCGAGCCCACGTACATCAAGAAGTGGCCCGATTGCCCGAGCGGCGGCAGCTACACGATTGGAGACGTCGCCACCGAGCCGACCTGCTCGACCGGCGGCACGCACACCCTGTAATCTCGCTTTCGAGATCAACGACGGCGCGGCCAGTGTTGGCCGCGCCGTCGTTGTTTGTTTGGCGGGTCGATTCGCGGGGCATTGCCTGGTGAATTGGACGCCAAAGTATGGAATCGATCTCATTGGGTGTAAATTGATGAACCGCAAGCGTGGTGCAACCCTAATCGAGAGTCTGTTTGCCGTGTTCCTTGTGTTCTCTGCGGCGAGCGTCGTCTTGTCCACGATGCCGATCGGGACGAACGCGCGCACAATCTCCGAGCTCAAGCAGCGGGCCATGGGGCTCGCGCAAAAGGAGCTCGAGGCCATCCGGGGCCTGGGCTACGCCAACGCCACCTACACTCAGCTCTATTCCTTCGGCCTGATTGATAGCACCACGCCGATCGCCGATACGACCTATTCGTTCACCAATGCCGACAACGCCGCCCGCGACAATCCCAGCCGCATTCTTCCAAGCGGAACCGGCGCCGTCAAGCTCGAGCAGGCCGACATCGACCTGCGGCGCGTGACGGTGACCGTGAGCTACGTCGAGCGTGGATCGGCCAAGTCGGTGTCGGTGGGCACACTGATCGCCAACCTCTGAAGGAGACCCATGACGAAGCAACGCAAGAACCTTGGCTTGACCACTGTCGAGCTGATGATGGCCAGCACCATAAGTGTCGGCGTACTGTTCACGGCCGTCATGCTGTTTCTCTTCGGCATGGCGCAGTGGTCTCGCGGTGAGGCGCACATCACGGCAAACAACGGGTCGCAGATCGCCGTTCGACTCATCGCGTCCGAGTTGCGTGAGGCCATGTCGGTCACCGTGGATTCGGACGGTTTAGGGCTCAGCTACCGCCTTCCCAAGAAGAACGAGAGCGGCGATTGGATCACGCCGGTCGAGTGGGACGGAGTCCAACGGCGGATCGACTACGTTGATGGGAATATCTGGATCACCGGCGGCGGAGAACGCGTGGTCTGCCGGCACGTGGTGTTGAACGACCCTCAATGGGACGGCAACCACGCCTACAAGTTGTTCACGGCGGGCTCGGGCTCGATCACCCGTCAGTTGACGATCATGGTCGTGACGAAAACCAACGAATACAAGGACGAGTGGAGCACCAGTCGCAGCCGTGAGACGATTTACCTTCGGAATGTGCCCGAGTTGACGGGCACTTAGGAGATGCCATGAAAGGAACTCGAAAGAGGAACAACCGCAAGCGCGGCTACGTGCTGGTGACGACGTTCGCCATCCTTGGCCTGCTCGCCATCGGCGGCGTGTCGTATGTGAACAGCGCGACCCAGACCGTCCGCGTCGCCTATCGTCAGGAACTCGACATCGAAACGACGCACCTGTGCGAGGCAGGCGTTCAGGCCGTTCTGCGAAACCTGTGGCGCCCCTTCAAGATCACGCAGCAGTTCACGGGCCTGGAATCTTCTTGCAACGGCGCCAGTGAGAACTCGCCCGTAGCGATGGTCAATGGCACGATTCCCGGCGTGGGCCGATACTCCGCCGGAGTCATCTCGATGCAGCAGCCCAACGGAGATACCTACTCCAGGCTGGTGCGCGTTCGGGCGGTCGGCTGGCAGGACCTTAACGGCAATGGGCAGCTCGACGAAGCGGAGCCTCGCAAGACCGTCGACGTCAACTCCAATTTCCAGCTTACGCGCAGCCAAGTCTTCGATTACACCTATTTCGTGAACAACTACGGCTGGATGGACGGCTTCTCGCCGACCCAGCTCTACATCAACGGAGACAGCCGCGCGAACGGGAACTTCAACTTCCTGAACGGCTCTCCCACCTGCAACGGCTCGATCCTGGCGTGCATGAACGAGAAGCTGAGCCCGGCTGCAGCGGGCACCATCAACACCGCGCCGGTGAAGATGAACACCTCCAGCTACGCGTCGATGGTGGCCAGCACCTCCACGCCCTCTAAGGAGCGCATGCGCCAGGTCTACGACTCCACTAAGCACGGCGAGCGGGGCAGTGACACCTACGAGCAGTGGCGCGACGTCATTTTCGATCCCGATGCCTCGATCGTGAAGAACAGGCTCGCCGGCGCATTCCTCGGAGACGTCTCGGGATACAAGTCTTGGCAGCGCACGAGTTCCAGCTCCACGCCAACCACGTCGCTTCTCGACGGCAAGTCGACGGAAGAGGTCATCATGCCCGACCTTAGCGACCTTGCCTATTATCAGAGCCTTAGCAGCTCCTATGTGGATACCAAGGCCAAGTTTGCCGACGGCTCGAACAACCCGGGATACGGCCAGGGCGCCTATGTGGACGTCTGGAACTCCTCGACCAACTCCTACCAGCGCATCACGACGAACGGCGTACTCTCCGGCACGGGCACCATCATCGGGACCTCGTCGAAGCCGATCCGGGTGCATGGACCGGTCACTTTCACTCAGGACTGCGTGATCAAGGGCTACGTCGCGGGCCAGGGGACCATCTACACGGGCCGAAATGTGCACGTGGTGGGGAGCGTCCGGTACTCCAACCAGAACCTCGCCGGGATGGATGTCGGCGCGCCGGACTTCCGCGGATCGAGCATGTCGGCCATCGACAATGCGAACGAGAAGCGCTCGTTCCTGGGTCTGGCGGCGCGCGGCTCCGTGGTCATGGGCAAGACGACTGCCTTTACGGACTCCTATCCGCTTCAGTATATGACCCCGCCCTTCACCAAGGGCCGTTACGACGAGAACGGCAACTGGATCCCGCCCTACAACGCCAAGGAAGTGGACTCGACCGGAAAGAAGCGATATCAGTCGACGATCTCCGATGCCACGATGAACAGCATCGCCGAGGGGATCAACCAAATCGACGCGATCCTCTATACAAACTTCATCGGCGGCGGAAACATCGGCACGGGTGGTGGCGGTGTGGTGATGAACGGCTCGATCATCTGCAAGGACGAAGCCATGGTCGTGTTCAGCCTGCCGATGTATATGAACTACGACACCCGGATTCGCGAGCGAAGCCTCACCAACTCGCCGCTGATCGACCTCACGCTTCCGCGCAGCCCAACCCTGCTGCGAAGCACCTGGCAAGACAGGGGCTTCATGTTCAACATGGCGTATGGAAGCAGCACAGGAGCCAGTAACTGATGAAAGGAAGATGCATCGTAGCGTTCATCGTCTTTGGGATCGCGGCCTATTCTCCGGCGCCGATCGGAGACCGCGGGCCGCTGAAGGTTGAAGCGGAGCGGGGCCAGGACGTGGTCGCCCAAGAGCAGGCGCTCTATCAGGGCACCCAAGGGCCCGTCGGCGAGGTGCCGATGGACACCGAGCAGGAATACGCCGGGCGCGAATCCTCAGATCCGGACGCGGCAGGCGCCCTCAGCGCCGCCCAGGCCTCGGGCGATGAAGGGTCAGCGGCGCAGGTGCTGCGTGAGGCGGCAAGAGGCATGAACGATGGCCGGGGATTTCCCTGGATGTGGGCGGTGATCACGCTCCTTCTTGGGTTCGCGCTTGTGGCGGCGCTTCGGATGCTGGCCAACCGGATCGCACCGGTTCCGGCTAGCTTCCGCGGAAAACCCGGGCGATGAGGCCGTCCCTTCGCGAAGGGTGAAGGGCGAGGAGCGAAGCGAATCGCAGATCCCGCGCCTTACGGGACCGGGTGAGGGGGCAGCGGGCGAAGGTCGAAGTAAGGTCGAGCCCCCTCCTCGTTTTGGTTCGTAAATGAGGAGGGGGTTGGGGGTGGACACTCCGCCGGCGCAAAACCCAACTCCCGCCCCTAGCACCTTGCGCCTACGGCGCCAGCGACCGCCCAAAGCCATCCACCCTAGGGCTGCCGGCGAAGATGGAGAATTCCGGCTGCGACCCGGCTTCTGTCGCTGGCCACCGGAAGATAAGAAGGGCTCGAATAGCCGTAGATGCCGGTGGAGGTCGGCTGCTGCGTGTGGTCCGTCCCATAGGGCGCGTAGACCTCGCCAAACCTCGGCGGCGCGGCGCGCTGTCCGGGCGGCGGCGGCGGCGCTCCGAACGGCTGCGACATTCGAAAGCAGTCGGCAAGTTCGCTCACGCGGTCGGCGGTGAGCCAATCGGGCATGCCCGGATGCCAGACGTAGGTCTCGCGCGTGATGACGCCGCCCACGATCAGTTCGTCGATCTGATCCCGGGTGAGCGGTCCCAGTTGGCCGTAATGCCCGATGTAATACCAATCCGCCACGATTTTTGGGTCCGGACGCCGTTCGCGCTGCCTCCTGATGAGAGCTTACGCGAGGCTTGACAGATTATGGCTTGCGAACGGAGAATTCAGGGCGAATGTCCCAGTCGAACCCTCCTATTGTCGGGAAAGGCCCGCCACTCACGCCCCACAAGACCGCCTCCCGCGCACAGCTTCTGGGTGGCGCGGGCTACTTGTTGCCCGTGCCTGGGACTTCGGAAGGTTCAAGTTGCGTTGGGACTCACGGGCAACACGTAGCCCGTGCCACCCCCTAAAGCACGATTGTCCCGTTCCCCTCATAATTCAGGCGTGCGGGTCCTTTACAGCAAGTTTTGCGAATACGCCTGCCAGCTTTTGAACGGCAGGCACAGCATGATCGGCATCTTCGACAACATCCGGGTGCCGGAGCTGCCAATCGACCACCCACCCTTTTTCATCTGCGTGGAAGTGGAGTTCGAGCACTCCGAATCGGGGTCGCCCCACGCCTTCGTCTTCGAGGTCATCGACGAGGACGGCCGCTCGATTCTCCGGTTCGAGGGCCCGCCGGCGAACGTGCCGAAGGACCCGGGTTTCGGTCCCCAGCGCATGCACATGACGGTTGGCATGGGCGGCGTCCGTTTCGAAAAGGCAGGAATCTATCGCCTGGACATCCTTTGCGACGGGCACAAGATCGGCGAAGAGCGCCTGCCGGTCATTAAGATCGACTTTCCTCAAGACGCTCCGGGGGCATAGGAATGAACAAGGCACTCCCGGTTATGGGAGCAGCCTCTTGCCCACTGGGCATCGAACCCAGGAAGCCACTGCGATTCCTGCAAATGCGGTTCCTTAGGCTCAAAGGGCCGAGCCGTTGGAGCGAAGGGAGGAGCCCTGGAACTCGGTGTCGGACCGCAATGAGCCCTGTCGGGGTGAAATTGCAGCCCCTAAACGTCTCAATAGACATGAGGTCAAGGCGCTTCGTGAAGTGGCTGGCTCTCGCTGCGGGCATCGGCCTCTCATACCGCTACGTCTGGTGGCTCGGAGCCAATGCTTGGTGCCCCGACCCTTCTGTTCGCGTAACCGTGGAGGGCAAACCCGTCTCGGCCAGAGCTCTTGTGTCTCCGTGTGGTGACCTTTGGGTCGAATTCGAGAGTGGAACGATCCACCGCTATACAATTCGTTCCGGCCATTACAGCTCAGAACTTGGCTTGGGAGCCAGTTTCAAGGACTACGGTTTCTTTGCTCTGCCCGCGGGATCGTGGTTTGGCGTTACGGTTGATGCCCGTTCTCCAAAGACAGAGCATGACCCCAAGCTGAGATCGGACGAGCAAGGCATTCATTTCGTGGCCATGGACGGGAAGCAAGTGTCGCTTACAAGGCGCTAGCAGAAATGGGACTGAGCCCATCGGCTCGAACTGTTGATCCCGTATAAACGTATCTGGTCTGGTGAGGGTGGCCCTATAGCACTAACTGTCACGGATCCCACCTGTGAGTGGTGTCCTTCAGGCAGTTCGCAAACGCAAGAGACTCACCCAACCGCGCCGCCGCGTTAGGCCCGAACAATACATCTGTCGAGGCAGAATTATCCATCGCAATGTGGGGTCTTGCAGTTTCGCACTGCCGGGTCAGTGAAGAGCGCGACCCATATCCGTGTACGGTCCCTGCAACACCCTCCCAGGCCTCTTTCCCGTCATCCGACCCTTGTCCAGCACGATCTGCCCGTTCACCAAGACGTACTGAACCCCTTTTGAAAGGGCCGTAGGGTTGTTGGGGGTAGCCAGGTCCGTGATGGTCTTGGGATCGAAGATGGTGATGTCGGCAAAGTAGTCCTTAGCGATCCTGCCCCGGCCAATCAGGCGAAATCGGGATGCCGGGAGTGACGTCATCTTTCGGATTGCCTCCTGGAGCGAGAGGACTTTCTTTTCGCGCACGTACCGCCCGAGGATCCTGGGAAACGATCCCGCTCCCCTGGGATGTGAGCCACCGTCGCGCCCATCCGTGCAGAACATGATGTGCGGCGACTGGATGAACGCCACCAGATCGTTCTCCGACATCGCGGTGCACACGATCGACTCCCGTCCCTGGCCCTCAGGTCCATGGGTCTTGCGGACGATCTCCTGAATCACCTCGACCGCGTCCTTGCCGGTCTCGTCGGCGATCTGCTTCAGGGTTTTGCCAACCCAGGCGGGGTTCGGCGAATACTCGCTGAGCAGCACGTTCTGGGGCCCGCCCACTTCGGCGAGCGCCTTGACCCACACTTGTTTGTCGTCCCAGTTGCGGTCGAGTGTCAGGACGGTGATTGTGGACTGCCAATAGAGGTACGGGTATACGTCAGCGGCGATCGAAAGCCCCTCCATTCGAGCCTGATGAATGAGTTTCAGGACCTCGGGCGCTTTGCCCCACACGGAGGCCGTTCCCAGTTTGATGTGGGAGATCTGGGCTGGGATTTTGGCTTCTCGGGCAATGCGAACGACCTCGCGGAAGCTGTCCAAGGCTGCGTTGCCCTCGTCGCGGACGTGGCTGATGTAGCTTCCCCCCCAGTCCGCTGCAATCTTCGCCAGTTCAATCAACTCCTCAGTTGAAGCGTAGTAGCCGGGATCGTATTCAAGGCCGGAAGAAAGGCCGAGCGCGCCGGCGCGCAAGGTACCTGCGAGAAGCGTCTTCATTTGCTCCAGTTCTTCCCGGGTCGCGGGCCTCTTATAGTCCTTTCCCATAACCTCCTCGCGTATTTCCCCGTGTCCAGCGAATGAAGCGAAATTCAGGGCCGCGTGAGCCATTTTCAACGGAAGAAAGAACCTGTATACAGGTTTGGTGCCACCGCCGTCTTGCCCCACGATTGCCGTCGTGATGCCCTGCAGGATCTGGCTCTTTTGAAGCGGCTGCTCCTTGGCGTTGCCGTCTGCATGGCTGTGCGCGTCGATGAATCCGGGTGCGACGGCCAGGCCTTTGGCGTCGATCAGGGTCTCATTGGCCCGTCTTCGCAGGTTCCCTACGGCCTCAATGCGGTCTCCGACGATCCGAATGTCGGCCCGCTTCGGCGCACCGCCCAGGCCGTCGACAACGGTTCCGCCACGGATCAGGATCGACTGCGGCGCCAGGACCGCCGATGCGAGGAGAGACAGGACGAAGTGCATGTTGGAGTTTTACTCGGGATGGGGGAGAGATGGTCCCCCTCTCCACTCGTGGGAGAGGGTCCGTGAGCGGAGCGAACGGGGGTGAGGGGGCGGGATTTGACACCCGATTCAGGCACCCGCCGGAGTCTCCACCCCCAACCCCCTCCTTCCCGACAAGCCGGGACTCGGAAGCAGTTTCGCTGCGCAAAACCAAGGAGGGGGCTCCAGAATCGCCCCTCGCCTATCGCTTATCGCCTGTCGCCCTTCGCGCATCGCCCGACGCTCTTCGCGCATCGCCCGACGCTCTTCGCGCATCGCGCTTCGCCCTTCGCTTCCCTAGTAAAGAAACATCGGCTTGTTCAGCACGTGCGCAACCTTCGGGCGATAGGCGTCGGCGTCGTAGAGCTCCAGCACGTCCACTCGCTTCTTGCCAGAAATCGCTGTTTCCAGCGGCACGACGGTGTACTTGCCTTCGCGGAGCGCGACCATCGTGCCCGACTTGCCCTTCAGCAGCAGGTCGGTCGCGAGGTTGGCAAAGCTGAACGCCACCATGCGGTCGAGCGCGTCCGGCTCACCGGAGCGCATCAGGTAGGCGATTTGCTGATAGATGATGTGCTCGCCGGTCAGGTCCTTGATGGCGTCGCCGGTGATCTGCCCGATACCGCCCAGCTTCTTGTGGCCGTAGGCGTCGGCTTGGCCATACTCGATGATCTTGCCGCCGATCATCTGCGCGCCTTCGGAAATCGTCATGATCGCATAGTTGCTGGGGTTGTTCTTCTTGTCCTGGACCAGCATCCAAGCGAGCTTCTCCGGATCGAAATGAACCTCCGAGATGATGGCGCGGTCCACTCCCGCCAGGTAGGCCGAGATCAGCGAGGTCTCGCCGGAATTGCGCCCGAAGAGCTCGACCACGCAGATGCGCTCATGCGAGCCGGTGGGGGTTCGCAGAGCCGTGATGAAGTTGACGCTGCGCGTGACGGCGGTCGAAAACCCGATGCAGTAGTCGGTGCCATACACGTCGTTGTCCATCGTTTTCGGGATGGCGATGACGGGGAACTTCTCTTGGTCAAGCCGAGCGGAATAGGAAAGCGTGTCGTCGCCGCCGATGGTCACCAGCGCATCCACACCCAGAAAGTCCAGGTTCTTGAGAACGTGGGGCGTGAAGTCGAATATCTCATCGGGTCCTGGGCTCGGGTTGTTCGGGTCTTTCAGAAATTCAGGGATTCGGTCTGCCGTCACACGCTGAGGGTTCGTGCGCGAGGTGTGAAGGAACGTGCCTCCGGTGCGGTCGATCGTGCGCGTGTTGTAGATGTCCAGGGGGATCATCCACTGCTTGTTGCCTTCGGGATCGTCCGGGTTGAAGTTGAGCAGGCCCGCCCAGCCGCGTCGAAAGCCGATGACCTCGTGGCCCTCTTCGGTGGCGCGCTGAACGACCGCTTTGATACACGGGTTAAGGCCGGGGACGTCGCCGCCGCCGGTCAAGATGCCAATCCTCTTTGCCATAGTTCTCCCCACTCAAGGTAGTAGGTCGGTGAAAGACGCGCCTCAAAGTTGGCGCCCCGGCATCGTCGGCGGGAATGCAGTGCCTTTCCTTCAGAGTTTAGCCCACGGGGGCCGCTTCCTTCTCGATGGCAAAGACGTTGGCGTCGAACACGCTTGGATGGAGCTTAATTCTGTGGATCGACTCCTCCCCGGGCGCCTTGTCCAGCGAGATTTGCGCGATGGCGGCGTGAGCCCCGCCTAGGATCACGTTTTCCATTTCCTGAACGCTGATCCCCTCTTCCTTCAGGATTGCGAACACGTCGGAAAGAACGCCGACGCGGTCCTCATGCCGAACGACCATGACGTGCGTGGCGATCTCCGCTTTCTTCACGTTCACCACGTTGGGCGGCACGCCGGTGTTCTTATAGTCCTTCACGATCCGCACCGTCTCGCGCGCGACGGCTTCCTGGGCCTGCTCGGTGCTTGCGCCGATGTGGTGGGTGCAATACACGCGGGGATGGTCCTTGAGGACGCCATCATAGTCGGCTTCGCCTGTGTCCGGTTCACCCTCGAAAACGTCCAGGCCGGCGATCAGGCCTTTCTCGCGAATGGCGCTCAGCAGGGCCGCCTGATCGATCACCTCGGCACGGCTCGTGTTGACGAAAATGGCTCCCGGCTTCATTGAGTCGAAGAACGCCTTGCCTAGGAGGCCGCGAGTTGCGGGGTTCAGGCTTACGTGTACCGAAACCACGTCCGACTGCTCGGCGATTTCCTTGGCGGAATCCGCCCGGCCGATCCCAAGCGCAGAAGCCACTTCGGGGGTCATCCAACGGCTAAAGGACACGACGTGCATTCCGAACGCCTTGGCGCGCGAAACCATTTCCTGCCCGATGTTGCCCATGCCGATAAGGCCGAGGGTTCGTCCATAGAGACCGCGCGCCTTGCTGTACTCCTTCTTGTTCCAGTGCCCGGCTCTGAGTTCTGCGACGTTGTCGGGTATTCGGCGGTCGCAGGCGAGGATGAGGCCAAAAGCAAGCTCCGCCACGGCAAGTCCGTTTTTGCCGGGGCAGTTCGTCACATAGATGCCCTTCTTGCTCGCTGCGGCCACGTCGATGGTGTTGTAGCCTGCGCCGGCGCGGATGATGAGGCCAAGGCGCGTGTCTTCCAGCATGTCGGCCGTCACCTTGGTGCCCCGAACAATCAGGACCTCGGCGCCGGAGCTTCGTATGGCCTCGCCTAGGGCAGCGTCCTTCAGATCGGGCTGGCTGTCGACCTCCAATCCCAGGGACTTCAAGCCGTCCATTCCGATCTTTTCAAACTTGTCCGCGACGAGAACCTTCATGGCTGCAGAGTTTACCGGCGCACCCTGGCGTCTGGCCTTGGCAGCCCGTTGCCACGCACCCCTCCCAGGTACTCTCTGACCTTCCATGTCCGTCCGCGTCCGCTATGCTCCAAGCCCCACCGGCAGCCCACACGTCGGCAACATCCGCACGGCGCTGTTCGACTATTTGCTGGCGCGGCGATTCGGCGGCACGATGATCGTGCGACTGGAGGACACCGACCGCAGCCGCTACATCCCCGGTTGCGAGGAGGAGATCCTCGAATCCCTCAGGTGGATCGGCGTCGAATGGCAAGAAGGGCCGGACATTGGCGGGCCGTACGCGCCGTATCGGCAATCAGAGCGGGCGCAGCTTGGTATCTATAGGGAATGGGTCGATAACCTGATCGAATCCGGTAACGCCTATTGGGCTTTTGACACCCCAGAGGAGCTTGAGGAGATGCGCCTGACGCAGCAACTCAACAAGCTCCAAGTGGGCTACTTCGGCGGCCATTGGCGAGAGGCTTCAGCGGGCCAGATCGCACAGGCAACTGAAGAAGGCAAGCCGGGGGTGATCCGGCTAAAGATGCCCAGAGGACGCAAGCTTGTCGTCCACGACGCCATTCGAGGACGCGTAGAGTTCGACAGCGACGTGGTCGATGACCCGGTGCTCCTGAAGGCCGACGGCATGCCGACCTATCACTGCGCGGCGATGATCGACGACCACCTGATGGAGATCACGCACATCATTCGTGGCGAAGAGTGGATCAGCAGCGCGCCCAAGCATGTGTGGCTCTTCGAGGCGCTCGGCTGGGAGCCGCCTGAGTTCGTGCACGTACCGGTGATCCTGGGCAAGGACGGCAAGAAGCTCAGCAAGCGCCACGGCGACACGAAGTGCCTGGACTATCGCGACGGCGGGTACCTGCCCGAGGCCCTGGCGAACTTCATCGCGCTGATCGGCTGGGCGCCGGGGGGCGACCGCGAACTGATGAGCATGCAGGAGATGGCAGAGGCGTTCGACCTCAGTGGCCTTCAGCCCTCGCCCGGCGTTTTCGACCTCGACAAGCTGGTCTGGATGAACGGCAACTACATCCGGTCCTTGGCGCCCGAGCAGTTAGCCGATCGGGTCAGAACCTATCTTCACCGTCCGGAAACGGCGGACTACTGGCTGCGCCCGGAGCATGAGGGCCACAAGGGGCAGTCGCTGCAGCTTCTCGAAAACAGCTTGGACAAGGACGCCGGCTATGTCACCCAGGCGATTGCTCTGGAGCGCGAGCGCGTGACGACGCTGGCAGACTTTGGCGAGGCCTGCGCGTTCTTCCTGCAGGACGAGCCCCCGATGGACGAGAAGGCAGTCGAAAAGTGGTTTGGTGAGTCTCACGTGCGGGGGCTTTGTGAGGACTTGGTGGGGTGGCTCTCTTCCCCCTCCTCGTCTTCGCGAAGCGAAAATGCCTCCGAGTCCCGACGTGTCGGGAAGGAGGGGGTCAGGGGGTGGAGATCCGGTCCGTCAGCCGCCGACTGCGAAGCCTTCCTCCGCGCCTGGGCTGAGACGCACGGTTTCGAGAAGCTCGGCCCGATTGTCCACCCGGTGCGTGTGGCGCTCACTGGCAAGACCACCGGCCCGGGGCTGTTCGAGCTGATGGAAGTGCTCGGCCCCGAGCGCATGGTCCGCCGCCTTCAACGCGCCAAGGAGATGCTCCGTTGAGCCTGTGCCGGGTGGTGGAACTCTCCAAGGAGACGATCCCACAATGGGTTGATCTGTGCATGGAAATTGCTGCGAGGCGGCCAAAGCCGAACCCTGAAACATCTAAGGCTGTATGGAAGATTCTTGCTGACATCGAGAAGAACGGCGTTCGGGCAGCGGTGAAATATGCCAAACGGTTCGACAGTCCCAAGATCAGTCTCAAGAACATCGCCGTCTCGTCAAAGGAAATCCGAACCGCCCGACTTGCAACGCGCGAGCACGATGCCATTGTCAAGAGCATCGAGCGTGTCACTCAATTCCACTATCAGCAGCTCACTGCCCTCACCAGGGGGTGGAAGAAAGCAAAGCTCTGGGGCGAGACGAGGATCTGGGAATGGCGCACGCCTGCTCGCAAGGATGCGGCTGCGGAGGCGACCGGCTTCGAAGGCCAGCGTCTGATTCCCGTCAATCGCGTCGGGCTCTATGTGCCAGGAGGCAAGGCGGCCTATCCAAGCTCGGTCATCATGAATGCCGTACCAGCGATTGTGGCCGGTGTGGGTGAGCTTTGTGTGTGCACGCCTGCCCTGCCGGATGGAAGCGTCCATCCGGCGATCTTGGTTGCGGCCCGAGAGCTTGGCATCGAGCAGATCGCTAAGGTTGGTGGCGCGGCCGCCATTGCATTCATGGCTCATGGCGATACAACGGAGGAGTTCTGGTCGGACAAGAATCCCTGGCTGAGGTGCGACCTGGTGTGCGGCCCTGGCAACGCCTGGGTCAATGAGGCGAAGAGACAGTTGTGGGGTTCTGTGGGTCTCGATAGCTACGCTGGGCCCAGCGAGGTCTGCGTTCTTGTCGATGAGACGGCGAACGCCCGATTCGCCGCAGCAGACCTGTTGACCCAAATCGAACACAGCGAAGATAACTTCGCCGTGCTGGTCAGCACGAACCGCGACAAAGCCGACGAGATTTTGGCCGAGGCAGAGAAGCAGCTTGCCGGCTCTCCACGAGAAGCCATCATGCGAAAGGCTCTGAAGGAAAAGGGAATCTGCTTTGTCGTCAAGAAGCTCTATGAGGCGAGCATGAAGGGTAGTTCGATCGCCTCAGAACACCTTTCGTGCATGGTTGGAGAGCTCGAGCAAGCAGCTTCTTATATTAAGAGCGCAGGCTGCATACTCCTCGGCGACTACACTCCCCAGTCGGCCGGCGACTTCGTCTCCGGACCCTCCCACACCCTCCCCACCAACCTCGGCGCGCGGTTCGCCAGTCCGGTCAACGTCATGACCTTCCTCAAGTTCCAGAGCATCAGCTGCCTGACCAAAGAGGACCTCGCCGAACTTCGCCCGACCATCGAGGCGTTCGCCGAGATGGAGGGCTTCCCCCAACACGGCCGCGGCGCAAGCATCCGATTCGAAGATGAGGCACGATAGAACCTAGATGGAGCCCAGCCAACCCTCGAAGAAGCGCTTTTCAGAGAAGCAGGTCGCCAAGATCCTTCGGCGGGCCTCAGAGATCCAGCAGACGGAGGGCTCAACGCCGGCGACCGAGGGCATTGGCGGGAGCGAGCTCGTCGAGATCGGATCGGAGCTTGGGTTGGATAAGTCCGCGATTCGGCAGGCGATCGAAGAGGTTCAAGCGGCGGAAGCCGGTGGTTCAGCGACGGTCGGCGGTCCGATCCGTGTCGAGGAGGCCATGACCCTCGACGGTCCGCTCAACAGCGAACGATGGGAAGCCCTGACCGCCGAGTTGCGCCATGCGTTTGGACGCGCCGGGAAAACGAACAAGGTGGGCGACGTCTACGAATGGAGTGGAGGTGAGAATGAGCTCGACACGATCCACGTGAGCGCCCTTTCCGTGGACGGCAAAACGAAGCTGCGAATCAATTCGAGCATGGACAGCCTGCTCTGGCTCAATTTGATCCTCAACGGACTCTTCAGCCTCATGATAACCGCAATCGTGCTCACCAAGTCGCCACTTCCGATTGCCGGGAAGCTCCTCACTTTGGTGGCGCTCCTTGCGTGCCTCTTCAGCATCGTGCGATGGCTGTTACTTGGCGCCTGCCGACGGCGAAAGGCCGCCATTCGTCGCGTTATTGCCAAGGCGCGGATGATCTTTGAATCCGATCACCTTCGCCAGGCTGCTGGATCAGATACGAGCCTGGAAGCTACTGCAGAAGGCGTCGACCAGCGCTTGCAGGGCTAAGTCCTCCGGAACCTCCACCCCTACCCTCTCCTACTCTCGCGGCTTCGCAACGACAAGCGGAGGGGAGCACTCCCTCTCCCCTCGTGGAAGAGGGTCTGTGAGCAGGGCGAACAAGTGTGAGGGGCTTGGCCGGAGGATTTGCTGTCGTCGGCAGTGCGCTAGTCTCCCACCCCAACCCCTCCCTTCCCGACATGTCGGGACTCAGAAGCATTTTCCGCTTCGCGAAAAACAAGGGAGGGGCCAGAGCTAGTTACGCGAGATCGACTCGCGGTCGCTGATCATCCGAAGCTTGACGCCGTCGGGATTCCAGGCGTCGGCGCCCTTGGGAATCTGCCCGGCCTTCTTCTTGGCGACGTGGTCGGTCCACAGGCAGATCAGCAACAGCGCGGCAAACAGCTTGGCCACCGCCCAGGCGACGGGGAGCGAGGTCCATTCACTGAAGTCGTTCATGGGCTATGGCTATTGTAACCCTGATTTTGGGGCCACTTAGGCCTACGAACCGACGGACCTAAGAACTTCGGCCCCCCTCACCCGGTCCCGTAAGGCGCGGGATCCTCGATTCGCTTTGCTCCCCGACGGAACCGGGGCAGGCACCGACCCCTCCCACAAGGGGCGAGGTTGTCTGTCTCCCTCCCCAACCCCTCCCTCATTTTCCGCCAGAGCGAAAAACAAGGGAGGGGCCCAGACTTCTACCTCAGACCTCCACAACAGTTGGAAGCACCAGGGGGCGAAGGTTGGCCTTCTTGAAGATGAGGCGCCGGGTCAGGTCCGCCACCTGGTGCCTAAGCACGTCGGCGTCGCCGACATCCTCCGGGCCAAGCCTCCGCAGCGCTTCTGCGAGAGCCACCGTCACTTCCTCAAGAAGCCCCTCGGGACCGTGGAACCCTTTCGTCTGCAGCATCGGCTCACCGACGATATCTCCCACTTCGGGGTCCACCACGATCGTCACCGCCACCAGACCGTCCTTGCTGAGGTTCGTGCGGTCGCGAAGCACGTCGTCGCTGATTCCTGGTGTCCCGCTCCGGTCCACGAGCACGCGCCCGCAGGGAACCTGGTCGCCCAAGACCGCTTCGGTTTCGTCGATGGTCAGCGGACGGCCGTCCTCCATCATGAAGAGCCGATGCTCGGGATACCCCATCTCCTTCGCCATCTCGAGATAGAGGTGCTGGTGGCGGGCCTCGCCGTGAACGGGCGCCAGATAGAACGGCCGCACCAGGTTGATCATCATCTTCAGCTCTTCCTGATAAGCGTGGCCGCTCACATGGACCGGTGAATCGCTTTCGTAGATGACCTTTGCACCAAGCCGAAAGAGTCGGTTGATCGTACGCCAAACGGACGCCTCGTTCCCAGGAATCGGCCGCGCCGAGTAGATGACGGTGTCGCCTTCATGAATCTGCAAGCGCCCATATTCGCCTTTGGACATCTGCACGAGTGCCGACATCGGCTCGCCCTGGGTGCCGGTGGTGAGCACAACGAGCTTCTCGGGAGGATAGGCCTCTTTGTCTTCCAGCTTGATCCGCACGCCTTTGGGAATGCTCAGATACCCCAGGTTCGAGCAAAGATCGACGTTGCGCTCCATGCGCCGCCCGACCACCATCACCTTCCGCCCTGTTTCGGCGGCCACGTCGTAGACCTGCTGCATCCGGTGGATGTTCGAGGCGAATGTGGTGAGCAGCACCCTTCCCGGCGCCTCCATGAAGACCTTTCGAAGCCCCTCAGCCACCCTCCGCTCGCTGGGTCCCCAACCGGGACGCTCGACGTTCGTCGAGTCGCTGAGCAGCACGACGACACCCTCCTTGCCAAGCTCGCCGAACCGTGCGATGTTCGAGAGCTTGCCGTCCACGGGGCTGAAATCCAGCTTGAAGTCGCCGGTCAACAGCACAATCCCGTGCGAGGTGCGAATGGCAAAAGAAGCGCACTCGGGAATGGAGTGGGTTACGCGGATGGCCTCGACGCTGAGCGCCCCGGCCTTCACCGGCTCGCCAAACTTCATTTCCTTCAGGCTGTAGGACTTCTTGGGAAGCTCCTCCTCCAGCTTGGCGTTGGCGAGCGCCAACGTGAGCTCCGTCCCGTAGACTGGCGCCTTCAGGTTCGGCAACAGATAAGAGAGTGCGCCGATGTGGTCCTCGTGGCCGTGAGTTAGGAAGATTCCCCGCACCTTGTCCTGGTTCTCGATCAGATAGGTGAAATCCGGGATGACGATATCGACGCCCGGCATCTCCTCGGTCGGGAAGGAGAGGCCCACGTCCACCACGATGATGTCATCGCCCTCGCGGATCGCCGTACAGTTCTTGCCGATTTCCCCAACGCCGCCGAGGGGAATGATCTCTACCTTTGCCACGGGCCGCAGGGTACCTGGAGCCTGCCGGTTTGGACTCGCGCCGCTGGCCCGCTTTACATGCCGGCGTTATATCGCACCAAGTCGGCCAGACCCTTATCCAGCGCCACCAGCGCCGAAAAGCCGAGCATCTGGCGAGCCAAACTCGGGTCGCAATAGGAACGGCGGATGTCGCCTTGTCGGGCAGGTTCGTGACGAAGCGTGGCGATGCGGCCTGCCGCACGAAAGGCGATCTGCGCGAGTTGTAGGAGGTTGGTCGCCATGCCCGTGCCGACATTGACCGCGTCGCCTTTCGCCGTCTTGGCCTTCATTGCCGCCAGGTTGGCGCGCACGACGTCGGAGACGTGGACGAAGTCGCGGGTCTGCTTGCCGTCGCCGTAGATGACCAGGGGCTGGCCGGCCATCGCCCGTTCGGCAAAAATGCTGATGACCCCGGAATAGGGGCTGCTCGGGTCTTGGCGCGGGCCATAGACGTTGAAATACCGCAGGGAAATGCCCTGTGCCCCGTTGCCGCTAGCCGCGGAAAGCAGATGCTCGCCATAGAGCTTCTGCGCGCCGTAGTTCGAGATCGGGTTCAGCTTGGCGTCCTCGCGGATCGGCATGGTCATCACGTCGCCATACACCGCCGCCGAAGAGCTGAAGATGAACCTCGCGCCGGCCTTCTTGGACGCCTCCAGTGCGACCAAAGTGCCTAGCGAGTTGACGTTATGGGTCGCAATGGGTTCGACGATGGACTTCTGCACGCTCACCACCGCCGCCAAATGAAACACGGCCTCACAGCCTTGGGCCATTGAATCGACGATCGACTCGTTGGTCACCGACCCCCGCTCGAACACGAACTTGCCCTGAACTGCGCTCAAGTTCTCGAGCTTGCCTGCTGAAAGATCGTCGAGAACCCGAACCTGGTGGCCCTCCGCAACGAGTGCCTCTGTAAGGTGGCTGCCGATGAAACCGGCTCCGCCAGTAACTAAAACTTGCGCCATTGCTCCATACCTGGCCTCACCTCGCCGGGCGACGCCAACGTGGCGCCAGTCTCCAACAAGCCTTTGCTTCGAAGCGACACTCGGAATGGCCGGGGTGTCCTAAGCCGGATCAAACGTGCTGCCCTCTATGCCTCGAATCGTACTTGAGGCCTGATATAACCGCTGATTTACGAAGCATGATAACGATACCTCACCCTTTGACCAATCCTGGCCATTCCGCTGTTCCACACGCTCCAATCAACCCACTATTCTCCCAAAAAACGGTAAATATCGAAGGCTAGGCGAACACGTCCCCATTGCAGATGGAATGCAGATAGCGCCCGTAGTCGTTCTTGCGCATGCTTTCGGCGATGGCCGAAAGCCGGCCCGCGTCGATCCACCCGTTTCGGAAGGCGATCTCCTCCGGACATGCCACCAACAGGCCCTGTCGCTGCTCGATGGCCTCGATGAAGGTCGAAGCCTGAAGCATCGATGCGTGAGTCCCCGTATCGAGCCACGCGTAGCCGCGGCCCATCACCTCGACCCGGAGCTTGCCGTCCTTGAGGTACAGGCGGTTCAGGTCCGTTATCTCGAGTTCTCCCCGGGCCGACGGCTTCAGCGATCTGGCCCGCTCACACGCCGTCGAATCATAGAAGTACAGACCCGTTATAGCAAGTTTTGACCGTGGTTCCTTGGGCTTTTCCTCCAGGCTCAACGCGACACCCTCTCTCATCTCGACCACGCCATAGTCGCCGGGGTTCTCGACCGGGTAAGCGAACACGCAAGCGCCGCTCTCCTGGCCTTTCGCCCTTTGAAGCAGCTCGGAAAGGCCGTGGCCGTAGAAGATGTTGTCTCCCAAGATCAGGGCGGCCCCCTGGCCCGACATGAACGGCTCAGCGAGAATCATTGCTTGGGCGAGCCCGTCGGGGCTGGGCTGGACGGTGTACTCGATTTCCATTCCCCAAGCCGAGCCATCGCCGAGGAGCTTTTCAAAGGCCGGCTGGTCGGCAGGCGTGGTGATCACCAGGACCTTTCGGATCCCCGCGAGCATCAAGGTGCTCAGCGGGTAGTAGATCATGGGTTTGTTATAGATTGGGACCAGTTGTTTGCTCACAGCCAGCGTTGCAGGCCAGAGCCTGCTGCCGGTACCGCCCGCCAGGATGATTCCGCGATCGATCACAAGTCCTCCCCGAGGCTGGGCCCATAGAACCGCCGGATGAAGTCCTGACACTCTTCGCGCGCCGTAAGCGGCCGCCACCAGTCCTGCCGCTCTTTGTACCAACGCACGGTTTCGCGCAGGCTCTGCTCAAACGGCTTTTTGGGCGACCACCCGAGGCCCTGGAGCTTCTTGGCGCTCATCGAATAGCGCTGGTCGTGGGCCCCCTTGCGCGGGTCGGGAATCTTCTTCACGAGGCTCTCGTCGCGACCGGTCTCTTCGAGCAGAACCCTCACGATCTCCAGGTTGGTCCGCTCGTTCACATCGCCGATATTGTAAACCTCTCCAGCTTGTCCCTTGAGCAAAGCGGTCAGAACGCCCGCCGCATGGTCCTCGGCATGGATCCACTCGCGAACCTGGTCGCCTTCCCCATACAGCGGCACCTTCTTGCCGTCGATCAGGCGCACGGCGAAGAACGAAATGAGCTTTTCAGGGAATTGGAATGGCCCGTAGGTGTTGCCGCCGCGGGTCACGACAGCAGGGGTGCCGAAAGCCTTGACGTGCGCCCGCACCTGAAGGTCGCCCCCGGCCTTGCTGGCGCTGTAAGGGGTGTTCGGCTGGATGGGGCTCTGCTCGGTGAACTCGCCCTCAAGAATCGATCCATACACCTCGTCTGTGCTCACGTGGACCAGCTTTTCGACGCCGTGCTTTTTGACCGCCTCAAGCAAAGTGTAAACGCCGAGAACGTCAGTTTGTATAAAACTTCCAGCTTCGAGGATAGACCGATCGTTGTGGCTCTCTGCGGCGAAATTGACGATATGGGTGATGCCGCGGTTCCCAAAGACCTGATCGATGAGCGCTGCGTCCTGGATCTTCCCCTCGACGAAAGAGATGCTGCCCCGAAAGTCGTCGATGGTGGAGAGGTTTCCCGCATAGGTCAGGGCGTCGAGCACTATGATCTCTGCGCTTGGGAGCTCACGCAGGGCCAAGCGCACGAAATGAGAACCGATGAACCCGGCCGCGCCGGTGACGAGCAATTTCATGGCAGCTTGAACTTGGAATCCGGGTCTCCCTCGTGCCGGATTTCGTCCACAGGCTCCTTCTTTCCCCAGCCTGCATAGAGGCGGTCGGGGAAGTTCAGCACGAAAGCGTCTGCCTCGCCTACATTCTTGTAGGCATGGACGACGCCTGGAGGAACGAGCACGAGCACAGGATTGTCCTTTCCAACACTCAATCGGATGAAAGCGTCGCCTTTTCCAGGGCGATTTTCCCAAAGATAGAGCTCGTAGGCCCCGTCGATGAAGGCGAAGCCGTCGGTTTGGTCCACGTGCTCATGGGGACCTCGCGCGATTCCAGGGTGTGTGACGCTGAGATAGCTCATGGCCGGACGAAAGCCTTCCGGAAGCTCATCGTCGCGAAAGAGCTCCGTCAGCACGCCGCGAGCATCCCTGTATTGCCCTAACGGCTTGACGATCACGCCCGGCATCGGCTTTTGGACATCCATGTCTGAACGCAAAGTGTACCTAGGGCACCAACCTCAGCTTCAGAGTTGAATGGACCTTGTCCCCCTTCTTCAGCAACCTTCCCTTTCCGTAGTTCAGCTCCCACTCCCAGAGCCCAGCGCCGGTGCCGCCGTAGAAATCGTTGACATGGACGGAGATGCGGTCGGTCTCCACCATCGCGCGCAGGTGTTGCGAGCCGTCCGAAAGGATCTCGGCACCACCCATATCGAACGACCAGACCTTCGCCCACCGGATGTGCCTCTTCGTGCTTCGAAAATCCACTAGACCATACGCGTTGTGGGCAGACATACCTCCAGCGCCGACCTCCGGGTCTCTGCCTTCTCTCTTGTCCATGGGGTAGATCGACTGCGACAACGAACTGGCGTCGCCAGTTGCCCTCCCAATGTGGTTAGAGGGGTAAATGTCCCACTCTGCGTCTCGCTTCCACCGGATCATCGTGTCCTGAAGCCGCACGGAGAATCGCTGCCCTATCTCGCGAAACCAACGATCCTCTCCTTGGTAGGTGAACTCAGACTGGCAAGTGATCTCTCCTTCTGGGGTGATCAGGTAGTCGTAGGACCCCTCGAAAGCATCGTAGCTGCCAGCGACGTGAACTTTGACGTTGCGTTCGTTCTTGGTCACTGCGATTCCCTTGAACTTCCAGGTCTCCTGTGCCGGCATCGGCTTTAGGGGAGCGCCAGTCGGAAGCAAATGCAGCAAGGGGAGTTCGGTCAAGAACGGAGAGCCGTTGAGCGTGCAGCGGCGTAGCAGTCCGACATCCCGGCTGAACGCGATCTCAAACCGTTCGCCGGAAAGGGTCACGGTGTTGCCGCCAAGATCACCGGACTCGAAGATCGACAAAGGGCCTGAGAGGATCGGTTTGGCGGTAGGTTCTTCGCTGCTCTTTGGTCCCCAAGCGACGGCGTTGGGTACCGAGTAATCGGTCCACTTTGAGCGGGATACCTGCGGTGTGATCGACCACTTGTCTGAATCTTGGAGGTCGCCCGAGCGAGGGAACACGATGAGCCCTTCGGACCTAGGTGGAATCGCCCCAACGCCAATCCGGAATCCCTGGGATAGCTTGTTGGACTGTAGGTGATACACGGCGCCCTGGATGGTCAGAAAGTCGTTATCATTCCTGATCCGAAGCGCCAGGTTCTGCTCCGTCCCCTCAAACGCAACGCGCTCCACTCCCAGGATCTTCGTCGGTTCGTAGAGCATTCGGATGTGCCAGGTCTCTGGCTTGGGGCTTCTCCAACCGTCGACGACACCCCAAGGCGCATCGCCAACGATCCCTCGATCCTTGAAGCTGTAGAGGGGCTCCACAAAGTGCGACCTTGTCGCCTCACGGCCGTATTCCAGGCCTCGATTGGGCACGCAGAAAAGGTCGTCGGACCAGGCCCAGATGAAGCTTCCCTGGGTGACCTTGCTCTTCTCGAACGCCGCCATGACCTCTTTGTAGGGCTCGACGTAGTAGTCCCGAATCCCCGGGTCCACCCACATTTCGGCCACGTCGTTCCAGATGCCCTGGAAGATGCACAAGCTCTCATCGAAGATCAGGGGGGCCTTCATCTTGCCCTCGGCATCCTGGATTCGGCTGAGAGCGAGCGGGTTGTGCAAGGTGTAGATGTCGAGTTTGGCAGTGCTGCGGCCCACCTCGTCGCCGGGCTGGGCGCTGGTGGCGGCGGATGCCGGACGTGAGGGGTCGGCCTTCTTGGCCCATTCGAGCGCGCGCCAAAACCCCCATCCATAGCCACTCTCATTGGCCATCGACCACCACGCAACGCTCGCGTGGTTGCGGTCGCGGGCGATCAGCTCGGCCGTGTGCTGGAGAATGAGGGGGGCGTTGCGAAGGTCGTCGGAGGCATCGGCCCAGCAGAACGGCGCTTCATCTTCGACGTACAGCCCCAGTTCGTCGGCGATCTCGGGCAGGCTGGGATGCGGCGGATAGTGGCTGGTGCGGACGGCGTTCAGATTCGCCTCCTTCATCATCTCAAGATCGCGGCGCGTGTCGGCCTCGCTGACGGCCCGGCCCTTCAAAGGGTGCTGGTCGTGGTGGCAAGTGCCGCGAAACTTGACCGGAGTGCCGTTGATGAGGATCTCGGTGCCCTTGACCTCGGTTTGGCGGAAGCCTACGCGTTGGGTTACGGTCTGGAGGACTTTGCCCTTGTCGTCTTTGAGGGTGAGCTTGAGGTTGTAGAGGTTGGGGGTCTCTGCGGTCCAGAGCTTCGGGTTCCGGACGGCTGCACGAAGGTTTTTGCGCTGGCAGCTGAGTGCATCAATTGATAGCCCCGGAGTGAAGACCATGCCCCTGTCTCCCAATCCTGGGGTCAATGCAAGCTGCTCACCCTTCATGTCTGTGAGCTCATGCTCCAACAAACATGTGACTTCTCTTGAAGATTCGTTCGCTATGTCGACATTGACGAACGCCCTCTTCTCACCCCAATCCTCAACCCTCCACTCAAAATCCCGAATATGCACCTCAGGCACCTGGAACAGCTTCACGCTTCTCCAAATTCCCGCCAGATGGAAGTAGGCGTAGATGGACATCTTGTCCAGGTGGTCGCTGGCGACCGTGTGCTCCTGAACGTCCAGCGCCAGCACGTTTTCACCGGGCTTGAGAGCGTCGGTTAAGTCAGCTTCAAAGGGCGTCGCACCGCCAATATGCCTTGCAACGAGGACCCCATTGCAGTACACCTCGCAGCCGGAGTACACGCCCTCGAAGCGGATTTTGGTGCGCATTTTCACCTCCCCCCTTGCTTCCGATTTCTGACTTGTCGGGAAGGGAGAGGTCGGTGAGCCTTGCGAACCGGGAGAGGGGGAGTTGGGAGCCTGAAACCTGACCCGGTAGCCCCCGTGTCCCGACCTGACCACAAACCCTTCCATCTCCCAATGTGCCGGCACCTGGATGTCTTTCCACTTGGAGTCGTCGAATCCTGGTTTCTCAAAGCCCTTGGGTGGGTCGCCCATGAACTTCCAGGTTCCATCGAGCAGGGTCACCTTGGGCTTGTAGCCAAGTTCGGTCAGGCCGTATTGGAAGTTGGCGGCGTCGATTTCGGCCGTAGCCGACTGCGCCGGCACGGAACCGGCGGCTACGGGCGCAAACCCTTTGGACGCCGGCACGGAACCGGCGGCTACCGAGCCCCCGGACGCAGGCTGAAGATCTGCGGCTACGGGCGCAAACCCTTTGGACGCCGGCACGGAACCGGCGGCTACGGAGCTTCCGGACGCAGGCTGAAGACCGGCGGCTACGGGCGCAAACCCTTTGGACGCCGGCACGGAACCGGCGGCTACGGAGCTTCCGGACGCAGGCTGAAGATCTGCGGCTACAGGTGTGAAATTGAATTTCACCTTGCCCTTCATTCCAACCGGCATGGGAACGGAGAACATCCCATTGGAGTCCGTTTGGACAGTCTTGCGCACCTCCACCCTACCGACCATCCGCACCTCCACACTCCCCAAGTGCGGCTCCGCTCCCCACCCGTCCGTCACGATCCCGACGATGTTCCCCTGCAAGTCGCTGGCGGCGTGAATCTCGGGCTTTCCGGCGGCATAGGGTTCGGAATACACCTCGACTTCGCGGAACGTGGGGCCGTTGGTGATGTTGCCGAGGCGCACCTTGGGCGTCATCACCGGCTCAAACCGGCAGATCACGATCCCTCGAAGGCGTTGGCCCTTCTCGCCAAAATGCTGCAGCGTCCGCCAGTCGCCCTTGGCGTCATCCCAAACCTGAACGTCCAGTTCCTCGGTGTAGGTGCCGTACTGGTGCACCACCACTTCAGCCACCTTGACCGCCGTGGGCCAATCGAGCTGATACCAGGCGCCCACGTTGTGCCCGGGGATCCCGGACCAGCGGGTGTTCGGATTGCCGTCGTTGGCCCGCTCCGGGCGATAATCGCCATAGAACTCGAACGCCGAGGCCTTGGCAGAAAGAGCGAGATTCTTTGGCGCGGCGTTCTGGCTCACGCCGATCGCCCCCGCAAGGACGAGAGGAAGGAGGAATTGGAGCATGGCTCAACACCCGTCATGTGATGGGCACCTCCCACTTAGTTAGCGCAAAGGGGCGCAAAGTCCTTTCGCCAATGACGACTCAGATGGATTGGAGGCGCTGGGCTAAACCCGAACGCGCTCGCGGACGGGAGTCGACACGAGGCTCTCATTCGGCCTTTCCAGCTCTTGGCGGCCCCGCTCAACAACGCCCATCGCCTTGCCGACCACGCCTTCGAGCTGCAAGAGCACGTCGTGTGCGTAGCTCTCCGCGCCGCGCCGAATGGTGTTGCCATCGCGCTCGGCGCTGTTGCGAATCTCTTCGGCCTGGGCTTTCGCCAGCTTGAGGACCTCGCTTTCTGAAACCAGCCGCTCTTGCTGCAGCTTGCCTTGCTCGATCAGTCGCTCAGCTTCACGCTTTGCTTCGGCCAAGAAGCGCTCGCCCTCGCGCCGGGCCGCTTCAACGGTGGCGCTCGCGTCAGTCTTGGCGCTGTCCACGATGCGCTCGGATTCACGCACTTTGGCGCTGGCTTCTTTGAGTTCGTTGGGGAGGGACGCGCGGATCTTGGCGATCTGAATCGAGAGTTCATCCCTGTTCAAGCCGTACGCCAGCTTGCCGAAGTAGCGAGGCTCGTCCACGATCTGATCGTGAAGCTCCTGCAACATCCGGAGGATATCGTTGTTTTGCGCCATGATCGGGTCCACCATTCGTGCTCTATTGTGAATGGTACGCGAGGTGTTTTACGATGGTGCCCGGCTTTTCAGTTATCCACAGGGCCCCATAGGCGCCTAATTCCTGCCTGCCAGCGCCTCGCCGACGATCCGCGCCACTGGTGGCGGCACCAGCTCCGAATAGTCGCCACCCAGAAGCGCCACTTCGCGCACGATGCTGCTGGACAAGTAGGAGTGCTCCCATTTGGTCATCAAAAAAACCGTCTCCAACTCGCTTTCCAAACGGCGGTTGACCATCGCCATCTGAAATTCATATTCGAAGTCCGCAGTGGCACGAAGCCCGCGAATGAGGGCATGCGCGCCGCGCTGTTTGGCGTAATGCACCAGCAGTCCCTGAAAGGACTCCACGCTCACGTTCTCAAGGCCCTCGGTGCAGCGCCTGAGCGCTTCCATCCTCTGCTCGGTCGTGAGCAAGGGGTCCTTGGAAGTGTTCACGCCGACGGCGACCACCACCTCATCGAAAAGCCTTGCTGCGCGCTCGATCACGTCCAGATGCCCCAGGGTGGCAGGGTCGAACGAACCGGGATAGACCGCCAATCGCCTCATCCCGACGAGGATACCGGGATGGGGAGATGATGGGATGATGAGGTAAGGAGATGAAGAGATGAGGGGATCTGCCTTTTCCGCGTAAGACTGCGTCAGAAGCTAGGGAAGACTCGCTCTCACCAAGCCCATCGAGGCAGCTTCACGGATCAGCGAGAATCACACCCATCATCTCCTCATCCCCTCATCCCCTCATCTCTTCATCGCTTCACCCCCCCTCCCCTCCGGTATCCTCTGGGGCGATGTCGTTTGACCAAATTCCTATCGGCGAGAAGGCGCCGCACGTGTTCAACACCGTGATTGAGATTCCGAAAGGGAGCACCAACAAGTATGAGTTCGACCCGGAGCTGAACGCTTTTCGGCTGGACCGGGTGCTCTATTCGCCGCTCTACGACCCCTTCGATTACGGGTTCATCCCGCAGACCAAGTACCTCGACGGGGACCCGATCGACGTGCTCGTCATGATCTCGCACCCCACTTTTCCCGGCTGCGTGGTCGAGGCCAAGGCGATCGGCGTGCTGGAGATGCGCGATGAGAAGGGTCCGGACGAGAAGCTGCTGTGCGTTTCCACCAAAGACCCACGGTTCTCCCAGCGCAAGTCCTTGAACGACATCCAGGTTCACACGAAGAGCGAGATCATCCACTTCTTCGAGGTCTACAAGGTGCTGGAGGAGAAAACGGTGGAAGTGGTCGGCTGGCACGACGCGCCGGTAGCCGTGGAACTGATCAACAAGTTCCGAACGGACCGGGAGCGGAGATCGCCACACTAGTCGCTTGACCCCCGGCCTTTCTCGAAGACTTCGCGGCTGATGCCTCCCCCCCTTCAGGGTGGAGGCTTTGAGCATGGAATTGAGGGGTCCCAAACCCTGACTCTGGACTGGACTGTTGAGAAGGAAATCGCGGGGGTTGTGGCACCCCCTTCGGGGTGCGTAGACTAGAGTGACGGCCAACCCCGGGCGCGCGGGGCGCGCCCGGGGTCTTTTCTTTCTGACCCCTTGCGGGGGGGAAACCCACAGTCGCCTGTGGGGTCGAAGCTCACTTAGCCGTTGAGGGTTGGAGGCATCAGCGCTCCGCAACGCAAACTATCGCCTGCTCTTGCCAGGCTTCTTCCCAAATCGCTTGAACTTGCCCCTCTTTGGCGCAGGTCCGGCTTCGCGTTTCTTCACGATCAAGCCGGCTGCGAACTCCGCAGTCAGCGTCGTAGCGTCGGTGCCCTTGGGAAGCGTGGCGTTCGTCTCGCCGTCGGTCACATAGGGCCCAAATCGCCCCGCCATCAGCTTGATCGGCGCCGTAAACCCAGACACACCCTCAAACACCTTGAGCGGCTCCTTGGATTGGCCGTTCCGCGAGGCCTGGATCTTGCTCACCGAAAGGAGTTCCATTGCCATAGGGACCGACATCGCGATGCCCTCCCGCCAATCGGCGACGTTGCGAATCTCCTTGCCCGACTGGATGTACGGGCCATACTTGCCCAGGCGGAACACGATCTCCTCGCCCGTATCCGGGTTCGTGCCCAGCGCCTTCGGCAGTCTGCAAAGCTCATCCAGATCCTCCTGGGAGAGGTCCTTGGGATCGACCCCTTGCGGAAGCGCCACCCACGTCGGCTTGACCTTGGCGGCAATCTCCTCTGCCGTCCGTTCCACCTCAAGATAGAAACCGTTTCGGTTGCGAAGGAGGAGGTTTCTGCCCGAGTCTGGGTGCGTGCCAACGCTCTCAAGCTGCTCCGCCCCCGCATTCAGGAGCTCCAACGCTTTCTCGAGGGTCAGATCGGCGGGGTCCAGATCGTCCGGTATATTGGCAAACTTGCGGTCCTCGGCCTCGCCAAGCTGCAAGTACGGTTTGCCGCGTTGGTTGACCTTCACCACGATCGGCCGCCCCGACTCGGGGTCCGCGCCCATCGGGATCGCGGGATAGGGGATCGTCGCCTTGCGCTCTTGTACCGCGGGCCGCAAACCGGGAAAACCGTTCGCGCCGAGGAAGAACCGCTTTAGATAAGCCTTCGAGTCCTCTTTGCCGTTGGCGATCTGATCGAGCTCGTCGTCCATGTTGGCGGTGAACTTCAGGTCCATGAACTCGGCGAAGTTCGATTCAAGAACGTCCATCGTAAGGAATGCCAGCCAGGTTGCGATGAGCTCGCGCTTTTCCCGGCGGACGTAGCCCCTATCCTCGATCACGCTCAAGATCGAGGCATAGGTGCTCGGTCGGCCGATGCCCAGTTCTTCGAGTGCTTTGATGAGCGAGGCGTCGGTGTAGCGTGGGGGCGGCTTGGTGGCTTTGGAGAGGACTTCCAGGCTGGCGAGGTCTAGGGCCTGGCCCACCCGCATTTCAGGGAGCACTTTCTCCTTGCCCTCAAGTTCGGCTTCGGCGTCATCGTGATCTGCCACGTAGGCGAGCAGATAACCCGGGAAGGTGATGGTCTTGCCGCTCGCCGTGAAAACCACGTCCTTGGCGTCGATACGCACCCCCACGTCCACGCTGGAGCGCAACACTTGCGCGGGCTTCATCTGGCTGGCGAGGGCGCGCTTATAGATCAGGTCGTAGAGCTTGAAATGCGCCTCGCTCAGCTTCAACAGGTCGCGCCGGATGCTTTCTGGCGAGCGCTCGAAGTCGGTGGGACGGATGGCCTCGTGCGCCTCTTGCGCGTTGGCGACCTTGGAAGCGTACGTGTTGGGTTTGGCGGGCACGTGCTCCTTGCCGAACCGCTCTTCGATCACCGCGCGCGCCTGGCGTATCGAGGAATCGGCGAGGTGCAGCGAGTCGGTGCGCATGTAAGTGATGAGGCCGACCAGGCTGCCCCCGATCTCCACGCCCTCATAGAGGTCCTGGGCGATGCGCATGGTGCGCTCCGCCGAGAAGCTGAATTTCGAGTTGGCGTCCTGCTGGAGGGTGGTCGTGCGGAACGGCGCGGGAGGCCGCTCTTGTCCGGGGTTCGACTGCAGATCGAGCACGGTCCAGGGCTTGGCGCTCTTGCCGGCCTCCGCCATCGAGCGGGCTTCGGCGTCTTGGAGCCAGTGGTGTTTTTCAGAAGCCGGCAAGCCGGTCTTCGGGTCGAAATCTCCGGATCCCGCGACTTTTCGGCCTTCGATCGTCTTCAGCGTGGCGGCAAACTCACCCTTTGGAGCCTTGAGCCCAGCTTTCAGATCGCAATAGGCGGACGTTCTGAAGTCGCGGCGTTGCTTGGCTCGCTCGACCACGAGCTTGACCGCCGGACTCTGAACGCGCCCAGCGCTGAGGTCCTTGGCGACCTTAGACCAAAGAACCGGCGAAAGCGTGTAGCCATACAGCCGGTCGAGCACGCGCCGGGCTTCCTGAGCCTCGACGAGTTGGCTGTCGATGGTGCGGGGATTGCGTAAAGCTTCTAAGATCGCTGACTTGGTGATTTCATGAAACGCGATTCTTTTGACGGAAACGCCCTTGGCAGGTTTCAAAACCTCGAGGAGGTGCCAGGAAATGCTCTCCCCCTCACGGTCTTCGTCCGTTGCGAGCACGAGCTCGTCGGCGCCCTTCATGGCCTTCTTGAGGTTTTCAACGGTGTGCTTCTTCTCCGGCGAGACCTCGTAAAACGGAAGAAAGCCGTTGTCCACGTCCACGGCATAGTCAGCCCACCACTTCTTCTTGTGCTCTTCAGGCATTCCCTTGCGGTTAGCCGGTAAGTCGCGGATATGTCCAATGCTCGCCTCCACTTGATAGTCGGATCCAAGGAATTGGCGAATGGTTTTCGCCTTGGCGGGGGATTCGACGATTACCAGTTTCTTTGCCATGGACTCCTTTTGGAAACGGGACGAGCAATTCGGCGGTTTGGTTCCCAGGCTTTGGGCACGGCGAAGAGCGTCTGCCATCCTACCGGTGGGGCTAACCGCCTGTCAACCATGGGCCTTTTTCGGCTGACGATAATGGCTTCGGCGCAAAACGCGTCAGACTAAAGGCATCGTGACAACTCCATCGCCCCAACAGGTCCGTCGAGGAACGCTTTTCCTGCTGCTGCTCGTCAGTGCGATCGCGCGCGGAGACGAATCCTACTTGGGGATTTTCATTCAGGGCTCCAAGGTGGGCTACGTAAAAAGCACGACGATCAACGTCAAGTTTGAGGGCAAGCCTGCGGTCCGGTCGGAGTCGAACACGCGGATTGATCTCGCTCTGCTCGGCCAGGGGCTCACGATCAATCAGGACACGATCAGTTGGAGCAGCCTGAACGGGGCGCCGCTCAAAGTGCAGGCCAAGATGGCCAGCGCGGGCCGCGAGCAGAAGATCGACGCCACGTTTCGCGGCTCCGAGATCTCTGTGACGATCGACAACACAGGCACAAAGTCCAAAAAGACCCTTTCAATCCCCAAAGACGGCCGCTATGTGGACGACCCGGTCGTGGCGCTTCTGGACGGCAAGGCAAAGCCAGGCGTCCAGAAGGTGTTCTACTCTTTTGACCCCTCGACGGCAAGCCTGGAACGGAGCGTCGTGCGGCTCGCCGGGCCCGCCAAGGTCACCGTCAAGGGCATCACCTTCAAGTCCACTTTGATCGAGGTCACCACCCGGCAGCTTCTGTCCAAGGTATTCGTCAGCTCCAAAGGAGACCTGATCAAGGCGGAGATGCCGATGGGCATGGAGATGGTCCCCTTGTCCAAGGCCGAGGCGCTCCGCAAGTCGGTGGGTGAAGGCATCATGGACCTGGCGGTGCTCTCACGCCTGGAACTCAAGAAGCCGCTGCCCGAGGTGTCCAGTCTCAGCTCGATCACCCTGCAAGTTTCAGGCGCCAACCTCGAAAAGCTCCCCTCCGACGGCCATCAGACGGTTTCAAGAGCGGGGAACAGTTGGAGAGTCGTCACCCACGCGGTCAGTCCGGATCCCGCGGGAACGATCGCGGCCGCTCGCGCGGCCCAGCCAAAGTGGGTGGCGCCGGGCTATAACGTTCCGAGCGGAAGCGACACGTTCGTGAGGCTATCTGAAGACTTGGTGCAGGGTAGCGAAAAGGTGGCCGAAGCCGCCGAGAAGATACGAAAGTACGTGACCCAAAGCATGACCCCGAATGCGGGAATTGGGCTCCTCCGTGATGCCTCTGAGGTGCTTCAGACCAAGGAGGGCGTCTGCCGGGACTATGCGATCCTAACGGCTACGCTCCTGCGGGCGGCTGGTATTCCTACTAAATTGGTGAGTGGGCTGGTGTACCAGGATGGCGCCTTCTACTACCACGCGTGGACCGAGGCGTTTGACGGGGCTAACTGGTTCGGCGTGGACTCCACAAGGCCGGACGGCAAGGTGGGCGCCGGACACATCAAGCTTGCCGATGGCACCGTCGAATCGGCCTTCTCGTTCACTTTTCTGGACCGAGCAAAGGTAGAAGTGTTGGAAACTAAGAAGAAGTAAATGGTGCAATCGGCATGAGCAAGAGGCAGAAGTTCTTTGTTCTTCTGTGTGCGCTGGCGGGGGCGATCGTCTTCGGACGGTTCGCATCGCCCATGCTCGAATGGCTCTATAAGACGATCATGGTGTGGGTGCCCAGCGCCAAAGAGGCGGACTACCGGCACCTTCAGAACCCTGCAAACATCAGCGCGATCTCGCTGATCGGGCTCTCGGTGGGCGCGGCGATTGCGCGCGTGATCGTTGTGCTTTTCGCCCGGCTGGGGCACGTGTGGGACGATATCGACACGGGGGATAGGCTGACCCTGTTCCTGGGCATCTTCGCGGGCCTCATCGCCTCGATGCCGTTCTTGTTCCTGCTCAACTCGCTCAGCCTGGTGATGTATATCCCTCTGGCGGTGGTTGGGCTGACCATGGGCTTTTCGGGGCTCGCCGTGTTCGCGCTGAAGTCGATGGACGAGATCCTGCCATGGTCGAAGGGCAGAGCCAAGAGCCGCCGCAAGTCGGTCAAGATCTTGGACACGAACGTGCTCATCGACGGGCGCATTTACGACCTGGCGCGCACCGGATTCTTGGAGGCGCAGCTTTACGTTCCGGGTTTCGTGCTGGAGGAGCTACAGTATATCGCCGACAGCCACGACGCGCTGCGCCGTCAGCGCGGCAAGCGCGGGCTCGACATCCTAAGGCACCTTCAGGCCGATTTTTCGATGGAGATCAGGGTGCATGACAAGCTCGCGCCCGACCTTGGCGATGGTGTGGACGCCAGGCTGGTTCGGCTGGCGCGCGCGATGGCCGCCGACATCGTCACCAACGACTTCAACCTGAACAGGGTGGCGAGCCTTCAGCAGGTCCGCGTGCTCAACATCAACGACCTTGCGCTTGCCCTCAAGCCCAATGTTCTGCCTCAAGAGACTCTGACGCTGCCGCTCGTGCGCGAAGGCAACCAGTCCGGTCAAGCCGTCGGCTTTCTGGAAGACGGGACCATGGTCGTGGTCGAAAGCGGCCGCGACCACATCGGCGAGACGATGACCGTCACCGTCACCCAGGTTATTCAAACCGAACGCGGCAAGATGATCTTCGCCGAGGTCGGGGGCGCTGAAGGGAACCAGGTCGAGGGATACCGCCGTCGCAACGGCACGCGTAAGTACTGAGCCCTTTGCGCCACAATCCCGGCATGAAGGTCGTCGCCGTCATCCTCATTGCGGGCAAAGGTGAACGCTTTGGCGGCGACAAGACGGCGATGTCGCTGGGCGGGAAACCGGTCTGGCGGTGGTCGTACGAGACGTTCCTCAAGCATCACGAGGTGGACGGCGTGGGCATCGTCGGGGCGATGGAAGCTTGTGCAGACCTCTGTGAGCTGGCGCCGGAAGCGGTTTTCGTCGTGCCCGGAGGGCCCACGCGCAAGGAGTCCTCGCGCCGCGCGCTGGAGGCGCTCCCGCCGGATGCCGACCTTGTGCTCATTCATGATGGTGCTCGCCCTTTTGTAAGCGCAGAAGTCATTTCGGACGTGATCGAAGCAGCGGCCAGGGTTGGCGCTGCCGCTCCGGGTGTTGTGCCCACAGACACGATCAAGCGAATCGGCGAGGGCCAGATCGAGACCTTGGATCGGGGGCAACTCCGGGCGGTGCAGACGCCTCAGGGCCTCAAGGCGGCGGTGTTCCGGGCGGGCCACGAACTTCTCGAGGACGCGACCGACGACCTGGCGCTTGCCGAAGCTGCCGGCATCACCCCAGAAATCGTGCAAGGCGACAGGAACAACTTCAAGATCACCGTTCCCGCCGACCTAGAGCGGGCAAAAGCCCTCATTGGATCAGGCGAAGCGCGCACGGGGATTGGTTACGACATCCACCGCTTCAGCGAGGACAAGAGTCGAACGCTGATGCTGGGCGGAATCGCCTTTCCGGGGCATCCGGCCCTGGATGGACACTCCGATGCCGACGTGCTGCTGCACGCGATCGTGGATGCCTTGCTGGGCGCAGCCGCGCTCGGCGACATCGGCCAGCACTTTCCCAATACCGACCCCCGGTGGAGCGGAGAACCTTCGATGACCTTTTTGCGTCACGCTGCGAACCTCTTGACAGAAGAGCGTTGGGAGGTGCGCAATGTGGACGCGACCCTTATTGCCGAGACGCCGAAGCTGCTCCCGGCGATACCGTCCATGCGCGGAGCGATCGCCGGCGGACTTGGGATCGAGCCTGAACGGGTGAGCCTCAAGGCGACCACCAATGAACGTCTCGGCGCGGTGGGCCGAAGCGAAGGCATCGCCGCGATGGCGGTGTCGATGATCGTCCGGCGTTAGGCCCGCTCACCCCCCGCAAAACGTCAGCGCCCCACTGCAACCCAGCCGCCCCCGCGGGTATGGAAAGACCACAGCCGATGTCGCACAAGCGTCTCGCCGGTATGGAGAGATCACAGCCGGATGTAGCACAGGCGTCTCGCCTGTGTTTCCTCGCCGCGAGCATTGTCCGAGCCGCCTCCCCCTCACCCCCCGCAAAACGTCAGCGCCACGACTTCTCTCGCCCCAGCGGCCTTTAGCGCCCGCGCGCATTCGAGCGCCGTCTGCCCAGAAGTCAGCACGTCGTCCACAAGCACCACATGCTGCTCCCGCACCGCCGGGTCCGCATGAAAGGCCCCCTTCAGGTTCTGCAGCCGCTCCTCGTGGCTCAGACTGGTTTGCGGCATCGTCGGCCGCGTGCGAACCAGCAAGCCCGGACGAACTCCCTCGACGGGCAAATAGCGTGCAATCGCTTCGGACTGGTTGAAGCCCCGAAACCTCCGGCGCGAGGCGTGGATGGGAACGGGCACAAACAGGTCGTAGTGGAGCAGCCCCACCTTCTCCGCGTAATCCGCCAGGCGCCGCGCCATCGGCTCGATCAAGCTGGTGCACCGCGCGTACTTCAGCCTTTGCACCGCTTGTGCGGCCCGCCCTTTATACCGATAGAGCCTCGCCATCCCGTCCAGTGGTTCGGTTTCGGTACGAGGCGCGATGTCCGCATCGAACAGCTCGAAATCACCTTCACACACGCTGCAGATCGCCGGGCCACCCAACACGCCGCAGAGTCCGCACTTGGGCGGATAAAGGGCATCCAGGCCCGCTTCGCCGAGCCTTGAAAGGGCGTTCTGAAACTTAGTGATGCGCCATTATGCGCCGGTCCCAGGCGTTCGGCGCGTGCAGGGTGTACATTAGGGTCGTGCATGGGCATTGGTCATGGGTGTTTGGCAAGCCGGAGCAGGGCCTGGAGAGCTTTTATGCCTGGATGGACCAGGAACAGCACCGGGTTGCCGACCAAAAGGGAGCCTGGCTCGGAGCCATCCTTGGCAGTACTTGGGGCATGACCGGCGGGGCCATCGGCGGGTTGGTCGGGGGGCTACAGGTCCCTGCCGCTTATATTCCCCTCATCATTGCGCCGGCCACAATCGTCACCATCTTCACCCTGCGCTGGTACTTCTTGGCGCGTTCTGAGGAGGAGAAATCCACGGCCCGGCTGCGCGGTGAGGCGCGCGGGGTGATCCAGCGGCTCTGGATGGCGCGGATCACTCAGAAGCTCCACGAGGTGCTGGGCGAAGAGGCGGTCTATCTGCTGAATGAGGGTGCCAAGCAGTGGTTCCGGTGCAAGACGGCGCTGGATTCCTCGGTGATCAAGGCGACAAGTGCCGATTCGCCTTGGCGCCAGGCGCGGGATTCAGGCTTAAGGTCCATGGATGCGGCAATGGCGCGGCTGGTGCTGCTGTGCGGCAATGGCGCTGTGCCCTCGCGAGAGACCGGTCCGGCGCCGCACCTCTTGGAAGACATGCGCCAGATGGCGGACGAGGCTTCGAAGATGGCCGAGAAGCTGGCCAAGCGCACCGGCATCTCCTCGGGCGACGCTTCGAGCGACCTGCGGCGGGTAATCGGCGAACTGAAAATGCTCTCAGCCGCCGATGACGAATACGACCGGATCAGGGAGGAGTTGTAGGTGGCGAACCGACTTACCCGCCCACTGCGATCGCCGGTTCGGGCCACATCGAGAGCCCTTCGGCGTCTGTGACGATACTCCGGCCCGTTTTGATGTAGTGCTCGAACTCTTCGCGGAACACGCGGATCGCGCCCTGCACCGGCCAAGCCGCCGCATCGCCGAGACCGCAGAACGACCGCCCGTCGATCTGGCTGCAGACCTGAAGCAGGAGCTCGATATCGCCCTCTTGGCCGTGCCCGCTGCGGATGCGGTCCAGGATCTGCTCCAGCCACTTTGTGCCCTCGCGGCACGGAGTGCATTTGCCGCAGCTTTCCCGCGCATAGAAAAGGGAAGTCCGCCAGATGTAGTTCACGATGCAGGTCTTGTCGTTCAGGAACATGCATCCGCCCGAACCGACCATCGACTTGACCTCGGCCATTTCCTCGTACCCGATGACCGCGCGGCTGCACATCTCCGCGTCGATGATCGGCACCGAACTGCCACCTGGCACGCAGGCCTTGAGTTCGCCGCCTTTCATGCCTCCGGCTAGCTCCAGGAGTTCCATCAAGGTTGTCCCAAACTCGATCTCGTAGTTGCCGGGCTTGTTGACGTGCCCTGAAACCGAGAAGACCTTGGTGCCACGCGAGTTCTTGGTGGTTGCGCCGAGCGTCGCATACCACGCGCCGCCTCGATTGATGATGTGCGGAGCGCAGGAGATCGTCTCGACGTTGTTGATGAGCGTGGGGCAGTCCCACAGCCCCGCGACCGTCGGCAGCGGCGCGTGGGGGAACTTGAGCCTGGGCATGCCGCGTTCGCCCATGAGGCTCGACATCATCGCCGATTCCTCGCCGCACTCGTAGCTGCCCGCACCCATATGCAGGTGCAGCTCATAGTTCACACCCGAGCCGAAGATGTTCTTACCAAGATAGCCGGCTTCGTAGGCCTCGTCGATCGCTTTGCGCAGCGCGCGAGCGGCGTCCACGAACTCGCCGCGGATGTAGATGAAGCCCATGTCGGCCTGGGTCGCGTAGCCCGCCAGCATCATGCCCTCGACCAGTTGGTGCGGGCACTGCTCCATGAGCTGCTTGTCTTTAAAGGTGCCGGGCTCGCCCTCGTCGGCGTTGCAGAGCACGTAGTGGGGCTTGGTCTTCTCCTTGGGAAGGCCGTTCCACTTGATCCAGGCGGGGAATCCGGCGCCGCCACGGCCTCTGAGCCCAGAAGCTTTTACCTCGTCGATGACGGCCTGGCGGTCCATTTTCAAGGCTTTGCGGATCGCCTTGTAGCCGCCGACCTTCTCGTACCCCTTGAGCGTGCAGGTGGCGGGATCGCCCGCGTGTTCGAGAAGGAGCTTCATCTCAGCCATGGCTGCGTGGCAGTTTACCGAAGGGGCGGGAAACGGGGCGTGTGTCATCCCGAGCGCAGCGAGGGATCTGATCGGAAGGGGCCCGTCGATGGTAGGGTGACCTCCCAACTCGGAGTAGGTCCAAACAGATCCCTCGCTGCGCTCGGGATGACACCTCCCCCAAACCCCAAAAGGTAGAATCGCTCCGTGAGCGAGCACCTTCACGTAGGTTCGGCCGAGTCGCGGCCACGGATTCCCAAGCGCGAGGAGGTGGAACTCCGCTTCTCCGACAAGGCTGTCAAAGAGCTGGAAGCGCTGAAGAGCCATTATCCCGACCTCAAGAGCCTGATCCTGCCTGGCCTGTGGATTGCCCAGCGCGAATGGGGCTGGTGCTGCGAGGGCGCCATCGCCGAAGTCGCCTACCGGCTGAGCCGCGCCTACGCCGAAGTCGAAGGCGTTGCGACGTTCTACACGATGTATGACAAGCACAAACCTGGCCGCCACAAGCTTGAGGTGTGTACTTGTCTTACCTGCGCCACTTGTGGCGCGTATAAGCTGGGGGACTACCTCAAGAAGAAGCTCGGGGTCGAGTACGGCGAAACGACAGCCGACGGCGAGTTCACGCTGGAAGAGGTCGAGTGCTTGGACGCCTGCGACCGTGCGCCGCTGATGCAGGTGGGTGACGAGTACTTCGGCCCGCTCGACGAAGCCAAGGTCGACGCGCTGCTAGAGGACCTGAGAAGGTCCAAAGAACCCACCACCCGCAAGCTGGCCGACGCCATTGTGACCTGCCACCTGAAGGCGACCGAACGGGCCTAATCACCCTTTCCATACCGGCCCGCCTCTTTCGCGTAGGCCACGGCCTTGCAGAGGGTGTCCGGATTCACACCCGCGTAAGTTTCGCCCCCGATCGCCAGCGCGTAGCCGCCCCCGGGCATCCCGACCGAGAGCGCGTGGTCGATCGCCGGCTTCGCCGAGGCGAAGTCGCCATATAGGTCCTTGCAGTTCAGGCCGCCGCTGAAGAACACTTTGCCCCCGAGGTCGCGCTTGGCGTTCTCGATCTGTGAGAATCCGCCCATGTCCATGCTGGTCAGTTTCATCACGTCGGCATAGGTGGCAAAGTGGTGGTCGTTCGGCCCGTCGGCATGAAGGTAGCGGTCCTTGCTGCCATACCGCCCATAAAGCGCCATGTTGTAGGGCATGACGTGCTGGCGATAGAGGGCGTCGGAAATGAACGCCGAATGGTCGTCGCAGAGCCCCAGGCCCGTCGAGCGCACCCCATAGCGCCGATCGTGGTAGTCCTTGAGCTTGATGAACATGAGGAACATCTTTTCGAAGACCTGGTGCACCAGCATCGGGTCGTCGTGGAGCGCCAGCATGATCTCCTCGACGTCGAGGAACCCGCACGCAGCAGACAACGGTGGGTGGATCCCCACGCCCCCTCCTGTTGGGAGCCCGAGTCCGAGCTTGTCAGCCTTCTCCTTAAGACGGTCCACCTGACGGTAGACCTCCTGCACCCTCGGGTTATCTTCCGGTTCGATGACTCTGAGCTTCGCTTCGGCCTCTTCGAGGCTCATCGTGCGCAGGATCCAGGGCGAGGTGTCGTCTGGGTAGTCCACCGGCAAGTCGAAGGCGATGGCCTCACCGATCGGCCCAAAATCGATGCCCAGGCTCGCCCCGGTGCGGTCATCCTGAAGCTCCTCGAAGCACCAGTAAAGGCCGTGAAGCTGCACCTCGATTTGGAGGTCCAGCGAGCCGTAGGCGTCCTTGAAGAAGTCGCGGACGTTGATGCCGAGCTGCTTGCAGAAGAAGCTTCCTCCCATCGCCAGCAGGATGGGCACCCGGTCTGGCTCTTCAAAACGCCTGGCTGCGGCCAGTCGGAGCTTGGAAGCCTCGATGGCTTCGGCGTAGCGTGAAAGGTCGAACTTATGGGTGATGGCACTCATCGCCTAAAGGTTCCCTCATCGCAATGACAGACTCCATCCCGATCATCGGGACGGAGGCATTTTGACAGTGGTCTGAGCTGGCCTCCCTGGCCGGTAAGGAATACTGAGTGTGCTGCCACGAGGTGGAATTCCGATGTTGATGGTCTTGGTCTCGGCGTCTTTGGGTCTCGCCCGACTTTTGGCGGGCCCGAGCCAGACGCCTGTCGAATACTACGTCTCGCCACAGGGCGACGATAGCTGGAGCGGCAAGCTGAACTCGCCGAACGCTGCCAAGACCGATGGGCCGTTCCGAACCGTTGAGCGCGCCAGGCGGACGATCGCGGAGATCGACATCCGAACGCGCGGTAAGGAGATCGTGGTCTGGCTGCGCGAAGGCGAGCACCGGCTGACTGACACGCTAAGGTTCGTCGGGCCAGGGTGGGGAAGCGCCACGGCGCCGGTGCGCTTCGAGGCCTATCGGAGCGAAAAGCCCACGATCAACGGCAGCTTACCGGTGGCCGTTTGGAAGCCTGTGAGCGATCCCGCAACGCTCAAGAGGATCTCGCCGCTCGCCAAGGGCCAGGTATTCGTCGCCGATCTGAAAGCCCAAGGGATCACCGACTTTGGATCGCTCAAACGCCGGGGGTTCGGCGTGCCCGTGCGCCCCGCCCCGCTGGAACTCACCTTCAAAGGCCAGCCCATGGAGCTTGCCCGATGGCCGAACAAGGGGCAGTGGACCCATATCGCCGATGTGCCTGCGGGCCCTCAGGGCGGCAAGTTTAGCTTTGAGGGCGTGCGACCCGCTCGATGGGAAGCCTCGGATGACATTTGGGTCCACGGCTACTGGACGTGGGATTGGGCCGACAGCCAGGAACACGTCATCAGCTTGGACGCGCTGACAAGGGAGGTCAGAACCGAAGAACCGCACGGGGTGTACGGCTACAAGAAGGGCGCTCGCTACTTCTTCCTCAACGTCTTCGAAGAACTGGATTCGCCCGGTGAGTACTTCGTGGACCGAGAGAACGGCCTCCTCTACTTCTGGCCGCCTGCGCCGCTCGCTGAGGGTTCCTGTGAGGTGTCCATGCTGGAGAAGCCGCTTGTCGACGTAAAGGGCGCTTCGCATGTGGCGTTCCGGGGCATCACGTTTGAAGGTGGCAGGGCAGGGGGCATAACGGTCCAGGGAGGAACAGGCATTATCGTCGAAGGCTGTACTTTCCGAGATTTCGGCAACAGTGCCGTGTCGGTTTCCGGTACCAGCTGCCGGGTGTCTTCCTGCGATATCTACGACGTCGGCGAGTGCGGCATTGAGCTGAGCGGCGGCGATCGGAAGACGCTTCAGCCAGGAAATAACGTCGTCGAAAACAACCACATCTTCCGATGCCAGCGGACCTGCTACACCTACTATCCGGGCATCCGCTTGGACGGCGTGGGCAACACCATATCGCACAACCTCATCGAGGACCTGCCGCATAGCGCGATCCTGGGCGGCGGAAACGACCACCTGATCGAAGGCAATGAGATCGCCCGGGTCTGTATGGAGACCCACGACGCAGGGGCTTACTACATGGGGCGTGACTGGACGCACCGAGGCAACCGCGTGATCGGCAACTACTTCCACGACCTCGGCAGGGGCGACGTGAACGCGGTCTATCTCGACGACTGGCTGTCGGGAACGCTTGTGCAAGGCAATGTCTTTTATAGGGCAGGGAGGGGGGTGATGATCGGCGGAGGGCGCGACAACACGGTTCGCGAAAACCTCTTCATCGACTGCTCGCCTGCGATCCACGTGGACGCGCGGGGCAAGGGTTGGGCCTCCTCTTACTTCGATGGAAAGGACAACACGCTCTTCGACCGATTGCGGGCGATGAACGGCACGCAGGGGCTCTATGCCGAGCGCTACCCGCCCCTCAAAACGATCCTGCAGGACGATCCCGCCTGGCCCAAAGGAAACGCTATCGAGAACAACATCCGGTTCGGGGGACGCTGGCTGGACCTCCTCGACAACGTCAAGGAGAAGGACCTGGTTCTCTCCGGCAATGCCTCCGATGGCGATCCGGGGTTCGTGAATCCGGCGAAAGGGGACTACCGAATCCGGGCAAACTCACCGTTCGCGTCCCTGATGGCGTCCGTTGTCCAGCGCGAAAAGCCTGGTCTAAAGCTCGATCGCTACCGGAAGATGCTGCCCGAGCGAAAGGGCCCGTTGTTTGGTCTGGCGAAGTAGATTTGGCTCAAGCTTCGCCGTAGTCTCGAATCGCCTCAAGCATCCAGCGCATGTTGTCGAGTGGCACGTCTTGGCCGATCTCGCCGTGAAGGATGAGACCACCCGCCGGTGTGGCGAATGCCTCTACCACCGCCTTCACGTGGGCACGGATCTCCGCGCGTGTGCCATGCGGGATGATGTGCTGGCGGTCGAGGTCGGAGCGGATGGCGACCCCTGGCGAAGGGCGAAGTGCGAAGGGCGAGGAGGACTGGGAAGCAACGGAGCGCGGACGTTCGGTCCGCTCTGGAGCGATTGGGGAACGCTCTCGCCCAATCATCTCAGCCACACGGTCTTCCCCCATCAGGGCGTGCTGTGGGTTCAGCACGTCAACTCCGACCTCGATCAGGTCCGGAAGGATGTCAAGCGTCCAGCCGTCGGTGTGGAAGAACACCGGCTTGCCAGCCTCGCGCGCCCTTTCAAAGAGCCGTGCATAGCGGGGTTTGAAGAAGCTGCGCCATTGCTGCGGGCTGATGAGAAGCGCGCGCTGGCTGCCCCAATCATCGGCGAAACCGATGCCGTCCACTCCCGCGCCGATCGCGCCGTCAATCTCGGCGAGGAAATACGCGACCAACCGGTCTGCCAGGATATGAAGCTCGGGCCGATCTTCGGCGAAGTCCATGTATAGATTCTCGGGGCCCCGGATCCACTGGAGCTGCTCAAAGAGCGCCCCTCCTCCTCCGTTCACCCAATGCTCGTGGCTGTCGGTAAGGCGCCTGCCCCAGTCCTCGAGAGCGTCCTTGGACGTGTTGGGAGGGAACTCGTAGCGGCCCAAGTCCGCCCAATCCGGCAGTCCCGGCTCGACCACCTCACCGGCGGTGTAGCCCTCCAGCCGCAGCCACTTGGACCCCCAAGCGTCGCGATACCACTCCACTTGGCTTGCGCCCTCCCCCGGCCGCCCGTCCCCTTGTCCCTCCGTCCCCCGGTCCCTTTGTCCCTTCTCTCCCCCAATGATCGCCGTGTTCCCAAAATCGTCGGGGAACTCGGCGACGAGCTCGAGAAGGGCTTGGCCGTGCCGTTTGAGAGCGCCGGGGAAGATGGCGTGTTGAAAGGGAATCCGGTCCGGGCACTCAAACCGGATGGCTCGCCGCACGCGTTCGCGGCTGTTCATCGTTGTCCATCCCTTGGCAAGATCGAAAGGACGGTACACATTTGATGGGGGTCCGCCGGATAGCGCAGAGTTTTGCCATCGGCCTTTACTGCCCCGATCCAGAACTCCATGTCCTGTTCCCCGGCAGGAAGCCGGAACTCCCATCGAAAGCCGCCCTTGTGGGTTGGTAGGATGCGGACCGGCGGCTCGCGCGACCCCATGGGCCGGCACCACACAACAGCTTGTTTGAGTGGCGCTTGCGTGAGGGCAAAGAACGTGTAAGTGTCGAGGCTGCCGGCGTCAAGATCGTTGTGCGTGGGCATGAAGAGCCGTTCGGAGCCTTGGTAACCCCGGTCGGTGCGAGGAAAGGCGGAAGTCGGAAGAGGGTGGCTCAGCGCGGCCTCGATCTCTGCATCATGAACCGAAAGGAACCGGTTATGCACCCGGGTGTGCATCTCAAGATTGGCGATCGTGCCCATTTCGCCCGGCGTCTCAATCGATGCGATCTGGTGCGTCAGCATCGCTTCCCACAGCCTTGCCATGCTTACGCGAATCCCTTGGCATTTGCCGGCAAGGCTCGCGCGCGCCGCCGGAGCGGCACCTTTCATCACTGCCACGGAGCGGTCGAGCCTGCCACGCAGACAGGTCAATTCCCGCATCGCGCGGTAAGAGCGGAATCGTTCAAGCCAAACATCGAGTCTGGCTCGATGTCCCGCTCCCCGAACCTTTGGGCGAAGCTTTTCAAGCCGTGGCAAGAAGTCGAACGCTCGGCGCTCCTGTTCCCACAGCCCCGAAACGGAAGGCAAGCCGCCGGGCCCCTCAATCCAGTCCGACAACTGCGGAAAGGCAACTCCGTCGAGCGAAGCAAAAACTGCGCCGATTTCTTTGCCCGCCTCTGGCCCAAATCGAGCGGCCGCCCAGTCTCGGTAGAGGTCTGCAACGGGCGCGGTTCGAGCCCGCCCGGCGGCCGAGGACTCCATGTCGGCATTAAAGCCGCCCCATTTCGGCCCGCCGCAGTTGATGCGAAGAGCGAACGGTGACGTTCTGCCTTTGCCGGACGAAGTAGGCTCCGATACGACTTCGATTCCCGCGATACACGGGTACTCAACTTCCTTAATGAAGTCAACCTTCAACCAGCCGTCTTTGACGATGACCTTTGCCATGGAGAGGTCGAGCGCATGGTTCTTGCCGACCCGTGCCACGAGGTCCAAGCCCCTCACCAAAGGCACACCCTGGATATCGGCGCCGAAGACGCGCTTTCCGGGCTCCCCATAGTGTGGCTCGCTAAATTTGAGCGTGACCTTGTAGATTCCTTTCGGAACCTTGAAGCGGTAGCCGGCAACGTCGTACCGCACGGTCTGGTAGACCGCGTCTTGGTCGGTGTCCTCAACCGGGGCCGTGAACGACGCCACGTTGCCGCCCAGTGCCCCTTGCTGCGGTTCGGCAGCTACGATCCTCTTAGCCCAGGATTGATCCCAGCCGGCCTCAGCAATCGCCACGATATTCATTCCGATCGAGGCTGTTCGCCAGTGGATGCCGAGGAGGCCGGTGCAGCCATAGTTTCTGGCCTGGGCCGCATCGGCGCGCATCCGTCCCACCCATGGCTGGTACCCCACGAGATTTGGGTCATTCTCCAACCAGGGAATGGCCCAGGTGGGCCGGCCCTTGATCTTGCCAAACGCAGGATCGATAGGCTCGTGCCCCACTTGTCGGTTGATGGCGCTGAGAGGGACGGATTTGGGCAAGTCCTTGTCGAGCGCGGCGCGATCATTCACCGGTCCCAGCACCCATCCGCTCGTCGCCAACTGGAACGGGTTGCCCAAGTCTTCAAGGGCGCCAAGGGCCGCGCGCATGTCGGCGAGGGTGGCGGCGTATTGCTCCGGTTTGTTGCCTCCCCAGGTCCAGTCTTCGGGGGTCCAGAGCCAATAGTAGTCCACCGGGTAAGCGGCTTGGATCCGCCGGAACATGGCCCGGTACACCTCTCGAATGGTGCCCGGTCCGAGGTCCCCGCCTTCTCTGACGAGCCTTTCGCGAACCTGAGCGGGAAGGGTTAGGGGTGTCTCCGTGCCAACGCAGACCTTGGCGCCAAGGAGGTGCGCCAGATGAAAGGCCGGCCATAGAGTTTGCGATGCCGCCCGCTCGAAGATGCCCTCCGGCGTGGGGGCTTTCATCGCGTCGGGCATATAGCCATCTGGAAACAGCCAGGATGCACCTACGCTGAACTGGCTGGGCTCCATGCGGCCATAGCCCCACGCACCACCTTTGGTCGAGGCCCAGCGGCTAGGGTAGGCCGCACGAATCGAGCTGTCGGCGTTGAGGTCCGTCTCTCGCCCGATCCAGACCAGCGGCTCCGGCCCGACGCCCCCTTCCGGGTAGCAGTGGAACCCCACGAAGTTCATTCCCAGCCTTGGCAGGCGTGAGACATAGGAGCGATAATCCTCTGGAGACCACCAGTCTGGCCCCTCCGGAAAGTCGTGGAACGGCTGGATGCCTCGAACTGAGAACAATGGTTTTCGTCGTTCTGAGATGGCCGGGAGAATAAACGGCCGCTTGGCGTCAGGCACCACATCCTCGTGAAGATCGAACCGCACGCCGAGGTGATGGGCAAAGCGATAGGCCCCGAAGAGGAGCCCGGAGGGGCTGCCTCCCTCAATACGCACCATTCGCTTTGCCTCAGGGCCCGTGGAGACGATGTTGTAGCTCTCAGCTGCGAGGTCGCGGCGCAAGGCGAGCTGCACTTGAGGCACCCCGGCATGAGTCTTTCGCTCGATCGAAAGCAGTTCGCCGGTCGTGAGATAAAGGTATCGTCGGACCTCTTTGGCCGCAAGCCGCTCGGCGAACGTGTCGCCCGGCGATGCAACGATGATGCCCCGTGGTTGGCCAGAGGTCAGTGCTGAAACGACAAGGGCCAGGCAGAACGGGACCATTGTCTTCATCTTGCCCAATGAAGAAGGCGCCGAAGCTAATCCTTACATTTATGAGCGGATTGCCAGGCCGCCATCACCGGGCCGCTAGCCATGCCTTCCAACCCTCGATCAGTTCGGCATCGCTCACCCTGACCACCTTGAGAGCCGCCTCATTGGTGGTGGCCGTTAAGAGCTTCAGCAGCGTCGGGCGCCCCCACTTGCCGTCCACATACTTGGCCAAGGACCCCGCCAGCCCATATCTGGCCCGGCCCTTCCAGACGTCCGCAAGGCTCTTTGGAAACGAGCTTTCGCTGGGTTTGGGGAGCCCTTTAAGCCGCGCCGCGTCGAGTTGCCCGGACACATAGGTCGCGAGCCCCTCGACGAACCACGCCATTCCGTCCATGCCGTCGAGGTCCTTGCTCGGGCTGCTTTGAGCGTGAAAGGAGTGGGTCAGCTCATGCGCGACGATTCGCTCGATCTCGACCGGGTTGTTGGGGTTGTGCTCGTCGGCCTCTTTCGCCCAAGCGTCGGGCGATAAGAAGAACGCCTTTGAGGCACCCGCGGCCCCGACCATCCAGCGCTCGGTCTTCTCCATGCCCCATTGCCGCTTCAGCTCTGCATCGAACGCCGCTCGGTCCTTGCAGAGCACGAGAGTCACGGGATTCTGGAACCCGATGCCAAAGAACTTGGAGATGAGCTTTTCCGCGTTGACGGCGTACTGGGTGAAGGCCCGGGCTTGTTCGGCGCTGCACCCTTCAGCTTGGACTGTTAGGCGCGAAGACTGAGGTGGCATCGCCACCAAGAGGGCACACAACACAGACAGAACAGGGGACACAGAGGCAGTATGCGATGCCCAAAACGGCAATCGGGACCATCGGCCGAGGGCCGATGGTCCCGATTTGTCGTTCACAGCCTGTAGCCGCAGGTTCCGTGCCTGCGAATGAGTCGCGCAGGCGAGACGCCCCCGCGACATCGGTGGCACCTGCCCCTTACTTGCCGCCCTTGGACGCAAACGCCGCTTCGAGCGCTTTCTCAAGCTGCGCCCCGCGCGGGCTGTTGGCCAGCACCTTGCCGGTGGTGCCGTCCACGATCAAGCCGAACGGGATCGCCTCGACGCCGAACTGCCGGCCGATCACGGTATCCCAGTACTTGCCCTCGTAGACCTGCGCCCAGGGCATGTTGTGCTCCTTCGTGAAATCGGCGAGCTTCTTCGCGGCATTGGCCTGGTCGAAGCTGATGCCGAGAATCTCGAAGCCCTTGTCGTGGTACTTCTCATAGGCCTTGATGACGTTCGGCATCTCGGCGATGCAGGGGCCGCACCAGGTCGCCCAGAAGTCGAGCATCACGATCTTGCCCGCATAGCTCTTCGGGAAACTGATCTTCGTTCCGTCGGTGGCTACTGCCTCGAAAGAGGGGACTTTGGCGCCGACGCTGAGATCGGGCGGGAGCTTGAACTCGTCGACCGACTGGGTGGACTTGACCACTTCCAGGCCGTTGCCCCTTGGCTGAAGCTCATAGGTCACGCCGTCGAAGTTGAACGGCTTGCCGACAGACACGTTTTCGGCTCGGCCGTCGCTCTTGCCGTTGCCGTTCCGATCCACGAAAATGCGTGTCGAAGCGGAAATCGTCCCGGCGAAGCGAACCGGGTAGGACTTCGGGCCGATCTTGAGGTTACCCTCATAGCCGAAGTCCGAATAGTAAAGAAGCGTGTTCTTCAACGCGGCCCGCGAGGGATCGGCCTTGTCGAACCGGTACATGCTCACAGAAGCAAGCTGCCCGTTCATCAAGAGCTTCGCATCGCCGCGGAACAGCATATAGTCGCCTTGCTTCGTTCCGGCCCACGCAATGGCGGGGTCGTCGGTGAAGTCCTGGTTCGCGTTGGCGTCCACGAAGAGCCGGGGAGTGCCGCCCTCGGGCTCGTCGAGGATGAACATCCAGGACTTGTCGCCGAACTTGAGGTTGCCGTACATCGGGGCCTTGAGGTCCGCCGGGTGCTTGCTGTTGGGCCCGACCTCCACGCTGGCCGACATATCGGCGCGGATCGGCGAGTAACCGCCCGTGAGGCGGGTCATGCCGGAGGGGATGAACTTGAGGTCGCTGCCCTGAGCGGTGAGCAGCAATGCGGAAGCGAGGATGAGGCTCATGGTGCTTGGCAGTCTACCGGAGCCATTCGGCAGAAGCAATCAGTACTTGTAAAGCTTTATGGGGAGTACTTCAGCGTAACGCTCGAAGTCTTTGTCGAGGGTGAAGATGGACAAGTCGCGCGCGATTGCCACCGAACAAATCAGGAAATCGGTGTTTGAGCCTTGTATGCCCCGGGATCGGCATTGATTGAAGTGCATTGCAGCCATCTCGAAGTCCTCAGCAGTCAGCTCTTCGTCAGGAAAAAACTGGATCTGAGACCTAACAACCTCAAATCTTTCCAAGCTCTGAATCCCGCTCAGCACTTCTTGCCGAATGGGACCAATGATTCTGGCGCTTCCAGCTTGGATCAATGCGTCCGCTTCGTTCTGAACGGCCTCAACGGGGCTCCTTCTCTGGAGAAACTCGGACCAAACCGGCGTATCGAGGAGGACACTCACCTTCTGCGCCGCTGTTCCTTGTAGTCATAGGTGGGATCAATGTCGATGGTCCCCCTCAGTTTGAGGAACTCGAGCTGACCCTTTCGCTGAATGTATCCTCGCAACGCTTCGTTAACGACCTCTCGTTTCGTCTTGAGGCCACTTATCTTCAGCGCCTGGTCCATCAGCGCTTCATCATATTTGATATTGCTCGCCATGTGTCAATTGTGACACATCACCCTCTCTTCGACTCACTCGCTACCGGTCGATCTCGCCCAGCACGATATCAATCGAGCCGATGATCGCAATCACGTCGGCGATCAGTCGTCCCACGGCCAACACTTCCAACGACTTCAGGTTCATGAAGCTGCTGGGCCGCTCGTGGAAACGGTACGGCCGGTTTGAGCCATCCGAAATGATGTAGAAGCCCAGTTCGCCCTTGCTGCCCTCGATGCCCGCGTAGGCCTCGCCCACCGGCGGGTGGAAGCCCTCGGTCCAGAGCTTGAAGTGGTGGATCAGCGCCTCCATCGATTCGTCGATCTCGGGCTTGGGCGGCGGCGAAATCTTCCTATCGGCGGTTCTGAAATCGCCCTCCGGCATGCCGTCGATGGCCTGCTGGATGATCTTCACGCTCTCCTTCATCTCGGCGATGCGGACTAGGAACCGGTCATAAACGTCGCCGCGATCGCCCACAGGGATCTTGAAATCGAAGTCCTCGTAGCTGCTGTAGGGGTTCGACTTGCGAAGGTCCCACTCCACGCCGCTGGCCCTGGCGATCGGGCCGGAACATCCGAGGTCCAGCGCCTGGGCGCCGGTGAGCACACCCACGTCATAAGTGCGCTCTTTCCAGATCGGGTTCTCGACCAAGAGGCCTTCGACCACGTCGAGGTCGGGCAGGAAGCCCTTGAGGAATTTGCGCAGGTTGGCCTCGAAGCCCTCGGGCATGTCGCCGCGAAGGCCGCCCGGGACGATCCAGCTCGGCATCATGCGCACGCCGCTCATCTCCTGGAAAAGGTCCAGGATGTACTCCCTCTGCTGCATGATGTAGAAGAACGGGGTCATCGCGCCGAGGTCCAGCCCGTGGGTGCCCAGCCATACGGCATGCGAGGCGATACGGCTAAGTTCGGTGAGGATAACCCGGATGTATTGAGCGCGCTTGGGGATCTCACATCCCAGCAGCTTCTCGACCGCCAGCGCATAGGCCAGGTTGTTGCCGTTGGCGTTCAGATAGTCCATGCGGTCGGTCATGACCACGCATTTCAGGTACTGCTGGTATTCGGCTTCCTTCTCCATGCCCGAGTGCAGGTAGCCAATCTGGCATTTCGCCTGGATGATAACCTCGCCCTCCAGTTCGCAAATGACGCGAAGAACGCCGTGCGTGCTGGGGTGTTGGGGACCCATGTTGACGATCATCGTGTTCTCGCCCTGTCGCTCAAACACGGTTTCGGTGGTGGGCATGAAGACGTTCGGCATGAGTTGGTTCACAGGATACCGGAGGCGGGGCGGCGCGCGAAGGGCGAAGGGACGGAGCGCAGGCATCCGTGCCTGGCACTAGGCTTTGGAGATGAAGAGATGAGGAGATGAGGGGACGGAGCGCAGCCGTCCCCACAATCCTCCCCCCTCTGTGGATATAGGGGAGGAAGTTGGGGACACGGCAGCGCGAGATGGGGCAAGGGTGAGTCGATGAAAGGGTGAAGGGCGGGTCTTGGAGTCCGGCGGCCAAACGCCACCGCAGCACCGTCCTAGCGACCTGATTGGGGATGGGGTCAAATAGAGAAGGACCGATGCTCAACCTTCTCTCGGCAGCGCTCTTGCTCTCAACAGCGAACCTCAACTACGTGGTTCGAACGCAGGATGCCGTGCTGAGAGTGAACCGCGGGGCCTCGTCTCTCGATGTCCTTTGGCCCTCGGGCCCGAGTGTCTCGCTCCCAAAGGACCTGCCGCCCAATCTGTGCATACGAAAGGATGGAAGCACGATTTTTGTCGCCAAAACAGGATCTCGCCCAAGTTGGGTCATGTTCGGCCCTGGCGAGGGTTGGAAGAAAACCCAGGTAGTGGGCGCGATTCGAAGGGCCATCGCGCTAGCAAACACCCTTTATTTCCTGGAAGGCAGAACCGGCGACGGCTTCCAGGAACAGTATTGGGTGTCGCAACTCGCCAACGGACGCATGCGAACCTGGAAGGCTCGCTCTTACATGGCCAGAGGCATTCTGCCCGCGTTCCTTGCCGAAGATGGGACTCTGTACTATTTCGATCGGTCCAATCAGCTTCACCAGAGAAGGCTCTCCGTGGTAAGCAAGACGCCTCTAGGCTCTGACAAAGAGCCGTCTTGGGTCCAAGATGAAGTGGCGACGTCGTCGGACAAGTTTTGTACCCTTGTCGTCAGGCAATCGGAAGGACATTCAAAGCTCTATCGCGTGCCCTATCGGGGCAAAGCTGTCGTCCTCCCATACAGGGATGTTAGTGTGCACACTTGCGCTGGAAGCGCGAAGGAGAGTTGGCTACTCTGCCGTCAGGCTGGCCAGCTTGGCATCGCGCGCGTCACTGAGAAGAGTTCCTCGTTTGTTCGAATGACAATAAGTACGATAGCCAACACGTTCATAACATGTGACGAAGCCGGCGCATGTTTGTTGGTCGGTGAACGAGGAAGCTTCAAGCGGACCGCTTACTACTTTCCGTCGGAAAAGCCTCTTAGGGCATTCGTTCGGTCGAGCTTGATCGCCGACGCTGCCGTTGAGGACGCCGTGGCACTCGCACACGGAAAGCTGTTCCTATCGAACTACGACGGAACGTGGAAATCGGTCCGGGTCGATGGCGGAAAGTAGTCCAAGAGCGACCGAAAGCCTCGACACCTTCAGATGTTGAGGCTTTTGGTCGCGAGGAATGCTACTGAGCAAGCGTCCAACTGTCGATCCTGAAACTCGCACGATGTTCCTCGCAAGCTATCGGTCTGCGGGCTCGATTGCGCGGTGGCGCTTGCGGCCCTTCGGAGGCTTGAGCCTGACGATCTTGCGGAAGACCTCGCGGGATTCGTCTGAGGGCAGCGCGTTCAGGTCAACCACGAGCATTTCGTAGCGTAGCGGCACCCAGGTCCTGAACCTGATGATCACGATCCCGTTCGACTCGAACGGCCACCCGCGTGACCTCAGGCCATAGCGCCGAAAATCTCCCTTGCCATTCACCCATTCGGCCTCGAGCGACGAGATCGTGCCGGATTGCACCTCCAAGTCGCCCCGCCGCCGGACCCAATGCACCGCCCACAGGAGCTCGACGGCAGCCTCGAAAACGAAGTACGCGAGCACGAATGAGTACATCCGGACACAGTCCATGAGTAGTTCGTAGTTTGGCCGTAGGAAGAATCCAAACACGAGGGCACAGCTCGCAACCACAAGCACCATTTGAAGAAGAAACTTGCGGTGCCAAGCCCAGATCGCTTGCCTGAACCGCTCGAACGGGACTGTGTGCGGCGGTAGGTCCAGGGCAAGGACGACACCGAGACCAGGGATTGCCGTCGGCCATCCGGCACCCTTGGGTGCGCCTGCCATAGTCCCTTGGTCGCGTTCCTTCATCGAGGTCCTCGTCCCGATGCCTGATCACTCGCCAAGCATCACCCTCATCTTACAGCAATTGCCAAGTATCTTTGGAAGGATCGATTGCGTTCAGCCAGTCCCCGTTTCGATCATCCCTATACCCACAGAGGGCGGAGGAATGAACGCAGCAGGAGAGGGGAGGGGGAAGTTCCTCCCTACTCCTCCTCCTATAGGGAGGAAGTGAAACGGGACGGCGTGGCGTTGGCGAAAAGCCCTTCGCGAGAGGCGAGGTGGTCTGTCCGTCCCCATCGCCCATCGTCCATCGCCCATCGTCCTTCGCGAATCGCCTCCCCCAAATAGCAGGAATTCCCACAAGGCTGTAGAATCTCTCTGACACTCAGACAGAGAGGTACACCATGCGACGAATTCCATCTCTCCTCGCTCTTTTGATCCTTGTCCTTTCGCTCGGCCTGCTCGCGGGCTGCTCGGGCGGAGGCGCGACGGACAACCCCGCTCCTTCCGGCGACGGAAAGTCCGCCGAAGGCGGACCGAAGCTCCGCGTCGGCATCAGCGTCCCGGCGGCTGACCACGGCTGGACCGCGGGCGTCATCTATTGGGCCAAAGAGGCTCAGAAGGAGTACCCGGACGTTGAGTTCACGCTCGCGACCGCCGACAAGCCCGAGACCCAGATCAACGACCTCGAGACGATGATCGTCAAGAAGCTCGACGCTATCGTGGTGCTCGCCACCGAGAGCGCACCGATCACCCCGGTCGCCAAGAAGATCCGTGAGGCCGGCATCCTGCTGGTCAACGTGGACCGCGGCTTCCTGGAGCCCGTCGCCGACGTGTTCCTCGAGGGCGACAACAAGCAGTTCGGCCGAAAGTCGGCGGAGTATATGGTCGAAAAGTTGGGCGGCAAGGGCAATATCCTCGTGCTCGAAGGCATCCCCTGCACCGTCAATACTGACCGTGTTAACGCCGCCAAAGAGGTGTTCGCCAAGAGCCCCGGCATCAAGATTCTGGACAGCCAGACCGGCATGTGGAACCGCGAGAAGGCCTACAACGTGATGCAGGCGCTGCTCCTGAAGCACAAGAAGGTGGACGCCGTGTGGGCGCAAGACGACGACATGGCGCTTGGCGCCGAGCAGGCGATCAAGGAAGCCGGCCGCGACAAGGAGATGTGGATGCTCGGCGGCGCGGGCATGAAGGACATCGTCAAGCGCGTCATGGAGAAGGACCCGATGTTCCCGGCCGATATCACCTATCCACCTTCGATGATCAAGCAAGGCATCAAGACGGCGGTCGACATGCTGAAGGCCGGCAAGCGAAGGAACGAGACGCAGGAGCACGTGACGATCAACATCGACTTGATCACCCCGGAGAACGCGAAGGACTTCTACTTCCCGGATAGCGTGTACTAGGGAGAGGCATTGGGCATTGGGGCATTAGGGCACTAGAGTGCTCAGGTGCTCGGATGTTGGAGACATTAAGGTGGCCGCCGGTCTGTGTCACCCCCCCTTTCCCTTGTCCCGATGATCGGGATTGGGGGAAGGGTTTGGGGGGATGGAGGTTCCGGGGATTCTGCCGCCTGCCTCAGTGTGTTGGGTGTGGGCAGGTGCCAGATGAGAACCGTTGGGCGTGCTAACATGAGCATGTGGACCCGGGGAAGGCTCATCCAAGACGGACCACACTACTAGCGCTTGCTTGCGTTTCGGTCGCCGCCGCATCGGCCTCGTTGGCAATTTCAGCAGCGATTCACAGCGCAGTTGGCGGTACAACTCACGCGAGTATTGTAGCGGGGTTTCCACTTCTGAGGGCAACTTTCGCTGCCTTTGAAGGCGGGCGCTATCGGGCTCTATTGCCTAAAGCTTTCAGCTACGCGCTCATCGGACTAGTTGTGGCAACGATTTCAGACTTTCAGCAATCCATTTGGCTGCGGCTGTTTTGGCTTTCGCTGGGCCTGGGCCTTGGTGCATATGGCGTACTACCCCTGGTTCGGGCGGAACAGACGCACCGTAAAGGGCAACTGAAGTCATAGCTGCATCAGGCAGACTGAGTCCCACTAGGGACTCCCGACAGGCTTTGGGACAAGCCCCAAATTGGCGTCGCCTTCATAGATGAAAGCAGATTCCCGAAGGTGTTAGTGCCCGACCGCACCCCCAATACACTGAGGCGGGCGGCAGAAAGGAAAAGAGATCGAGAATATGGAGCGAAAGGCCTGTTTGAACCTATTTTCTTTTTGCCGCCTTCCTCACTTTCTTATAGGAAGAAAGCAGGGCAGAAAGAAGGGAGGCGCATCTCCAAGCCCACTCTCCGCCACGGGCGCAGGCACGGAACCTGCGGCTACGGCAAGCCTTTGGACGCAGGCCGAAGCCCGTGGCTATGATGAGGGGTATCGCCTATCGCTCTTCGCTCCTACATCTTGCCGGCTCGGACGGAACCTTGCCCTCGCCCCCATAGCCTCTTCCGGGCACGATTCACAACTCGGCGCTGTTTCGAAGCGTAGGAAAAGGTAACCCGTGGAGACAGGAGAAACCCCAGGCACACAACCTCGCACCCAATCGGCCCTGAACTCTGAGGCGAAGGGCGAAGAAGTAGCCCCCTCCTTGGTTTTGCGGAGCGAAAATGCTTCCGAGTCCCGACAGGTCGGGAAGGAGCGGGTTGTCGCAGATCCCGCCGAGCGTAGTGAGGGGAACGAAGTCGGGAGGGGTGGAGACAGTCCCGCCCCCTCACCCGGTTCACTTCGTTCACCGGCCTCTCCCCAAGGGGCGAGGGAGGACACCCCCTCACCCCAGACCCCAAACCCCGAACCCCTCACCCCAAACCCCTCACCCCAGACCCCTTCCTCCCTCTACCCCTACCTCGAGAAGATCATCCAGCCCAAGGACCTGCACGGCTTGAGCGTCAAAGAGCTTCAGGAAGTCGCGGACGAAGTGCGCCGGGCCATCATGGACAAGGTCTCCAAGACCGGGGGCCACCTCAGCTCGAACCTGGGCACCGTGGAGCTCACCGTCGCCCTCTATGCCGCCTATTCCATCCCGCCGGACAAGGTGGTTTGGGACACCGGGCATCAGGCCTACCCGCACAAACTGCTCACCGGGCGCCTTCCGCGCTTCGAGACCCTGCGCAAGTACAAAGGCATCAGCGGGTTCCTCAGGCGCGAGGAGCATGAACTCGACGTCTTCGGCGCGGGCCACGCGGGCACCGCCATCTCTGCGGCGCTCGGACTTGCCGTCGCGCGCGACCAGATGGGAACCAAGGAACGGGTAGTGGCGATCACCGGCGACGCCAGCATCGGCGCTGGCATGAGTTGGGAGGCGCTGAACCACGGCGGCGAATCCGGCACCGACCTGACCGTCGTCCTGAACGACAATCGCATGTCCATCGCCCCGAACGTCGGTGCGCTGACCAATTACTTCACGCGCCTTCGCTCGAGGCCCTATCTGCAATCGCTCGCTCACCGCGCCAAGTCGATCATCGAACGTATCCCTGGCCCGGCGCCCAGGGTCGCTGCAGGCCTTCGCCACGGCCTCACGCACTACTTCGCCCCCGAGAACACCGGCACGATCTTCGAGGAGATGGGCTGGGAATACATTGGACCCATCGACGGCCACGACCTGCCCACGATGCTGGAAATCTTCCGCAACGTCCGCGAGGTGAAGGGGCCCGTGTTCGTCCACGCGATTACGGTCAAGGGCAAGGGCTACGAGGTCGCCGAGGAGGATGCCCGCAAGTGGCACGGCGTGATCCCCTTCGACGTGGATGCCGCCGAAATGGTGAAGCCAGGCGGACCGCCCTCTTACACCCAAGTCTTTGGCGATGCCGCGGTGGAATGCGCGGAGCGCGACCCCAAGGTTGTGGCGATCACCGCCGCCATGCCCGATGGCACGGGCCTGAATCCTTTTGCCAAGAAGTTCCCGGAGCGATTCTATGACACCGGCATCGCGGAGCAGCACGCGGTGACTTTTGCTGCGGGCTTGGCAGCCGGGGGTTTGAAGCCTTTCTGCGCGATCTATTCCAGCTTTTTGCAGCGCGCCTACGATCAGGTGCTGCACGACGTGTGCCTGCAGAACCTCCCCGTTCGGTTCTTCCTGGATCGTGCCGGCCTGGTTGGCGACGATGGCCCTACGCACCACGGCGCGTTCGACCTGAGCTTTCTTTCCTTGATCCCGAACCTCGTGTTGATGGCGCCGAGGGACACGACGGAGCTGCGTGAGATGACGCACTTCGCGATGGGCTATGAGAAGGGCCCGCTGGTGGTCCGGTACCCGAGGGGCTCTGGCGATGAGGGCCTACCCGAGGCCCGAACGCCGATCGTCTTTGGAAAGGCGGAGGTGCTGGGGAGTCTGGACGGGTGGACGGGTGGAAGGGTGGAAGACGGATCAATCCGCAACCCGCAATCCGAAATCCGCAATCGGGTCACGATTCTCGCCGTCGGCTCGATGGTGGGTCCGGCGTGGAAGGCCGAGCAGGAATTGGCCGAGAAGGGAGTCTCCGCGACGGTCGTCAACGCGAGGTTCGTCAAGCCGCTCGATCTGGATACGATCGTGGCCTGCGCCCAGGAATCAGGCCGCCTGTTGGTCGTCGAGGAAAACGTCCGCCGCGGAGGCTTCGGCGAGGCCGTGCGGGAGGGGATGGCAGAACGGGGCCTAAGCGGGTTGCCGATGAGCATCCTGGCGCTTCCGGACCAGTTCGTCGAGCACGGGTCGCAACCCCTGATTCGCCGCGATTGCGGTCTGGATGTCGATGGGATTGTGAAGGCGGCGATGGAGCTTGTCTCGGGACAGAGGTAGATCCGCACGATCGTTGACCAAAGGTGGCTTGCGGCAAATTGCCAGTGCTTTGGAGACTTCCCGTTCTGATCTGGAGCGGGGCGACTTGGCGCCGCTTTGGGAGTGACCGCTGCATCCAACGTTCGCTTGGGGGTTGACGCAGGCCCACCGGGCCGACCTCTTCCCAGGGCTGGCGCCTTTGCTTCAACTGGTATGCCCGTTGGGCCTGAACACGGATACCTCGACGTTGGAGGGCCATCAGGGCTGACGCCCTTCGCTTCAACAGGTCGACCCTTTGGGACTGTCTCTCGCTCCCATAGGGGCAAAAAGAATGCAAAGCCCCCATAGCGGCGCCAGGTCGCCGCACCCCCAAAGCAGCACCAACTGCCCAGAGCAAAGCCCCCTATACGCTGAGGCAGGCGGCAGAAGAGGTGAGCTTCTTAGTGGGCTTTCCCGTGAGCGGCCGTTACTGTTTTGGAGGTCCTTAAGCTCTGGCCGTCGAATGGAATCGTCGGTGCTTCATATGGTGACGACGATGCTCTTGGCCTTCTGCTCGCTGACTGCGAATCCAGCCGCCAATGACGACGAATGGACCTTGGCTCGGGCCCGCACAGAATGGTCGCCGATGGTCCGGCCGGTCCAACACGTCGGCGTGCCTGGGTTCGAGTTTCAGACCGGTGTCATGTGGGACGGGGCGCTGGTGTTCGGTCCGCTGGACTTCCTTAGCCTAAAGGTCATGCAGGAGGAAATGAAGCTCCATCATGCGAGCCCGATGCATGTCAGCTTTGGGTATGGAGAGAAAATGACCCTGCCCGATCGAAAGGGCACCGGGAACCGTGCGCTTCAGCGAAGCCTCGTCGGCAAGAGCCTGCCCATCCCCCTCTTGAGCTTCCGGCAAGGCGACGTCATCTGGCAGGAAACGGTGAGTGCGAGGCTTCTCAGCGGCCGCGAATGGAGGAGCTCGCAGGATGTGCTGGTGGCCGACGCACGTCTCAAGGCAGCGCCCATGCTCGGCATGGGGCCGAAGTCCGCGCGCGTGTGGATTCACTTTGGAGATACCAGCAAGGTCCGGTTCGGCTACAAGTGCGAGCAGGACGTCCAACTCGCGCCCGGCCTTCCGATACGCTTCGACGGCCGTTTTGGGATGATCGGAGACCAGGTGAGGTTCGCGGTTGAGAAGCCGTCCGAGGGTGAGTTGACCTGGCACGAAAGGGTTGACTCCGTCGTGGGGGCGAAGGGGCCGGCGTTTGGGGTGCTTGAATGGCGCGTGCCGCTCGAAGCCAATACCGGCGGCACGCTGCACCTGGCGATCCCCTACGGCTTGCTCGACAAGTCGCGTGCCGAGGGCCTGCTTGCGAAGGACGCCGACGCAAGCTTTGCAGTGGCTTACGACGCCTGGTCCACGGCCCTTACGCACTCTCACACCGGGCAGATCACCGTCCCGGACCCCTGGATCAACGACTACATCGCCGCCGTCCCGGGACAAATGGCTCAGCAGGTGGCCTATCGCAACTCCACCGACACCTGGATGTACAAGACCAGCCCCAACCACTACGAGGGCTACTGGCCTTGCAACGCCGCCAAAGCGCTGCCAACGCTCGATTACCGCGGCCTGACGAAGCTTAATGAGAAGGTCTTGGCCGGGTTCATCAAGAATCAGACCGACGACATTCGCGGCCTGGACAAGCGGGGAATGGGCCACGGCGAGGCGCTCGAGGGCGAGGGCTACGCCAAGGTGGACGGGTTCCTGGGCAACTTCGGGGAGTGGACCGCCAACCCGCTGCTCATCAGCCACGGCCTGGGCATGTGGGCGCTGGCGCAGCACTACCGGATCACCCGTGACGCCAAGTGGCTGAAGACGCCCATTTCCAATCCGCTCGGTCCGCGCTCCCCTTTGGAGGCGATGATCAAGGCGTTCGATTGGGTGAGCGTGCAGCGCAAGAGAACGATGCACGACTTCTATGCCCAGAGACCGGCCCATTACGGCTTGCTCCCGCCTGCTTCAGCCCATGATTGGCTGGCAGGGAGCACGATCTTCAACGACGCCTGGTGCATCTACGGCATGACGGAGGTCGTGCGCCTTCTGCGCGAGATTAAGCATTCGCGCGCTGATGGGATGGCCAAGGAGCTGGCCGACTACCGCGAAGCTCTTGCTCACCGTTACTCTGACGCAACCGCGGCAGCGGAACAGATGCTCAGGGAGGACGGCTCGTACCTTGACTTCGTCCCGCGGATGGTTTCGGAGCTCGATTGGCGCAAGATTGACTGGACCTACACCGGCTATGGGCCCGTTCGTGCAGCCGCAATGGGTGCGCTCGACCCTCAGCACTCGCTGGTCGATCTATCGCTCAAGTTCCTCGAAGAGGGAATGCCGAAGGGCGAGGGACCTTACTTCAGCGCACACATCCAACATCCGGATATCGCCGACATCAACTGGGGCAAGATCTCCGACCCCAATGCGCCGCGCCATTGGCTGTGGCGGCACTACGTGGAGTACGAGACCATGTGGCCGGTCGCGGGGCACCTGTTCCTGGCCCTGGACGACCTCCCGAAGTTCTTTGAGTTCCTCTTCAACAACCTGGCCGTGGCGGTGCACAAAGATTGGAAGGTGGGGGTGGAATCGCTGGACGGCGTCCCGAGTTGCGCGCCGGGAGACAGCGAGCGCTGGCAGACCATTAGGCGGATGTTCGTCAATGAGACCGGCGGCTACGACGGCTCCGCGCAGTCGCTTTTCCTGCTTCAGGCGATGCCGCGAGAATGGCTGAAGCCGGGCGCGAAGCTTGGCGTCAAGGACATGGGAACGGCTTTCGGGGGGAAGGTGGACCTGGACGTGACTGTTGCGAGAGGAGGATCATCCGTCAGCGTGAGCTTGTCCGCGAAGGCGATCGCCGTGCAGCCAAAGGAGGTGTTGATGCGGCTCCGGTCCGGCAGCGGCCGTCCGCTTAAGTCGGCAACGGTCAACGGCAAGGCGGCGAAGGTTCTGACGGGGGATCGAATCCACCTTCCGAAGATCCTTAAAGGCGAATACCGCATCGTAGGGCGGTACTAGAGGCGAGAAGTAACGGGCCATGAATGGTACGTTGGGTCCAGGGAATGCCCGTGAGGTTACGGTGCAACGGCACTTCGCCATTCCCTGTAGGAAGGGATGAAAGCCCGTGAACCTCAAGCCACCAAAGACCAACCCTGCGAAGCGAAACACCCCAGGGCTTTTCAGCCGCCTTTCCTCGGTTCAGGTCACCAGCAAGAAGTTCGACGACTTCTTAAGCGTCTCGGGGTGTCTGCTTTATTGCCTTGGGGCACTTGGACTGTTCTTGATCGCTCAACAGACTGGCAACGGTTCGCGGTATTCCGGGCATAGTCAGAACTCGACTCAGCTCTTGGGGTTTATCGAGTACACGGTCCTTGCGACCTGGGGTCTGGCCTCCCTCTACGGGCTCGTGGCGGGAAAGGTGTGGACGAGTCGAGCCATCGGCTGCCTTTTTGCCTCCGGACTTGCGACTGCCGTACTCCCGGCTACTTTTGAGCCGTGGGTGGTTTTTGCCTTGTCGATCGGTTTCCTCCTTTACCCTCGAATCAGGGACCTTCGAGGGGCAGATACCGGTGCTGACAAGTCCGCTGGTCGAAAGCGGTGACAAGTCACCGGGCCCCAAAAGGACTACCCCATGCTCAGGTAGCGCTCTCCACGATCTGGGAGCATCGTGACGATCGTATGCCCCGGCCCCAGAGCCTGAGCAACCGCTTTGGCCCCGAGTACATTGGCGCCGGAGGAAATGCCCACAAGCAACCCCTCAGTGCGCGTGATTCGGTGCGATTCCTCAATGGCTTCGGCGGTTTTGATACGCACCACCTGATCGATCTCTGAGACGTTCACGACGTCCGGAATGAACCCATCCGCCAGCCCCTGGATGCCGTGGTGCCCCGGAGGATCGCCGGAAAGCACCGCCGATTCGTCCGCTTCGACCGCCACGACACGCACCGACGGGCTTTCCTTTCTGAGTGCCCTGCCAACCCCCATCAGCGTGCCCCCTGTACCGACGCCCATCACGAACGCATCGATCGTTCCGGGCACCTGCGCCAGGATTTCGGGGCCAGTGGTCGTTTCATGGCAGAGGGGGTTGTTCGGGTTGGAGAACTGGCTCGGCAGGAAGAGGTTGGTGTCCTTCTTGGCCCGTTCTCGCGTCTCGTGAACCGCCGCCAAAATGTCGGTGAGCTGGTCGATAAGTTCAAGCTCTGCGCCAAACCCCTGGATCATCGCGCGGCGCTCCTGGCTCACGGTCTTGGGCATCATGATTCGAACCTTGTAGCCCTTGCGCGCGCCGACCATGCTCAGCGCGATGCCGGTGTTGCCGCTGGTGACTTCAAGAATGGTCATTCCGGGACGAAGCTCGCCGTGCTTCTCGGCTTGGCTGATGATGAATGCCGCAATGCTATCCTTGATGCTGCCGCCCGGATTCTGAAACTCGCTCTTGGCGAAGATCGAGCAACCGGTTTCCTTGCTCGCCTCGCGAAGCTTGATGACCGGCGTGTAGCCGACCCCATCGAGCAGGTCGGCGGGCCTCATGCAAATGGGAACGTGACGGGGACAGGGAAGGCCGCAGCCGGACAGCGACGTACCGGACTGCATCAGGTCGCTCATATCTCTATTCTAGGGCTCTGCGGGTCCAAAGGTCGCAAGCTATACACTTTCGTCAAGCTTTGCCAACCTTACGCAGCCTCGAACGTATGAAGGAATAGGGTTCGACCTGCAACATCCCCGTCCGTTAAGGACTGCAGATCGAGACCCTTTGCGCCCGGTTTGTCCTCTAGTACCATGAGGCGGGCGGCAGAAACCGAACAGCCGGATCCTTCAGCGCTATGCACCAAGCTCCGCTACCCCCCGAATATCAGAACCTCTCACCCGAGGAGACTCGGACCCGCATCCAGGCCGCGAAACGGGCTATGGGCAGCCGCCTGGTGATCCTGGGCCACCACTACCAGCGCGACGAGATCATCGAGCACGCCGACTTCCGAGGGGACAGCTACAAACTGTGCAAGGACGCCCAGAGGCATCCTGAAGCGGAGTTCATCGTGTTCTGCGGCGTGCACTTTATGGCCGAAAGCGCCGACATCCTGACCGACAAGCGCGTGATCCTACCCAACCTTGCCGCCGGTTGCTCGATGGCGGATATGGCGAACATCTTTCAGGTGAGGAAGTGCTGGAGAGAACTGCACTCTGTGATAGGTGAGAATGGTGAGAGTGGTGAGAATCGTCCGGAACAACTCTCACCATTCTCACAATCTCCAGCCATCCTCCCCATCACCTACATCAACTCGGCTGCAACACTGAAGGCGTTTGTCGGAGACCAAGGCGGAACCGTGTGTACCTCCACCAACGCGCCGGCTGCCGTGAAATGGGCTCTGGAGCACGCCGGAAAGGTGCTCTTCTTCCCAGACCAGCACCTGGGGCGGAATACCGGCGTCAAGCTGGGCTACGATCCTAACGAGGACATGTGCGTCTGGGACCCGTTCAAGCCGCTCGGAGGAAATACTCCGGAGACGCTGAAAAGGGCGAAGTTCATCCTTTGGAAAGGGCATTGCTCGGTCCACCAGCGCTTCACCGTCGCGCAGATCGAAAAGGCGCGCGCCGAGCATCCTGGAGTGCAAGTGATTGTGCATCCGGAGTGCCCGCTCGACGTGGTGCAGGCAGCCGATTGCGCCGGTTCCACCGAGTTCATCATCAAGACCGTCTCGTCGTCGGACCCTGGAACGGTATGGGCCGTAGGGACAGAGATCAACTTGGTTTCGCGCCTAGCCAAGGAGCACGGCGATCGAACGGTCTTCTGCCTGGACAGCCAGGTCTGCCCTTGCTCCACCATGTACAGAATCCACCCCTCGTTCCTTCTGTGGGCTCTGGAGAACTTGGTTTCAGGCATCGTGGTGAACGAGATCATGGTCCCAGAAGAGGTCAAGGCGCCCGCCAAGGTTGCACTCGATCGCATGCTGCAACTGGCCTAGGGCCCGCTCTTCGTTCGATGTGACCCGTATTTGTACCGGATCGGCGCCGATTCCCCGTTAGGTTGCGGTTAAAGTCTCTGGAACTGCTGTATCATCTCCTTGTCGGTTCGGCCGTTCGGCCGTTATTTGGAGAGAAGGATGATACGAATTAAAACTGCACTTTGTGCAGGCTTGGTTTGCGCGAGCCTGCCTTCGTTTGGCTTAACCGTTTTTGATTTTGAAGATCAGGCGCTCGGTAGCACCTCTTTTTTGACGTCCACGAAAGACGGCATCACCATGGACGTCACCCAGGGTGGCGAGACCTTCGACGTTCAGGACATCACGTCCTTTGGGCGCCCTCTGACTTGGAAGACCCACACCCTGCTGCCCAACACGGGTGGGCGCACTCCCATGGTCGCCAACTTCAGCCAAAGCCTGTCGGCGGTCGAGATTCAATCGGGGGACTACTTCGCCGATGATGATCTGATCTACCTCGAGGGCTATGCCGGTCTGGACGGCACGGGCGGAATGGTGGCCTCCACCACGTTTAACTGGCCCGCGTCCTACGGTCTTCCGAACTACGCCGGTCTGACGATCTATGCTCCGTCGGGCTCGTCGATCCGCTCGATCAAGTTCGGTGGCGTCGGTCTTGGCGGCAACCAGAACATCTACTTCGATAACATCGCGGTAGAAGCCGTGCCGGAGCCCGCCGCTCTCGCTGCGCTTGGTATCGGCGCGATCGCGCTGATCCGACGCCGCAAGTAATCGGTTCCGCTCATTTCTGCGCAACGCTCTGGGGTTTCTCCAGGGCGTTGTCTATTTTGGGCTCCCGGACTCTGGGCGGCGACAAGAAACGCTAAACTCAGGCGGATGCCAACGCCGCTCATCGAATGCGTTCCCAACTTCAGCGAAGGCCGTGACCACGCGGCCATTGAAGCCATCGCCGACGCCGTTCGCTCGGTCGAAGGGGTCAAGTTGCTCAACGTCGACCCCGGCGCCTCGACGAACCGAACGGTCTTCACTTTTGCCGGCGAGCCTGTGGCCGTTTGCGAAGCGGCGTTCCGCGCGGCGAAGGCCGGCATCGAACGCATCGACATGAGCCGGCACCATGGCGAGCACCCAAGGTTTGGCGCCCTGGACGTCTGCCCATTGGTCCCGATCGCTGGAATCACGATGGAAGAGACCGCTGCGTATGCCCGCGCGCTCGGGAAGCGGCTCGGCGAGGAGCTTGGCCTGACGATCTACCTCTACGGCGAGGCGGCCACGTCGCCCGTACGGAAAGACCTCTCGTATGTGCGTTCGGGCGAATATGAGGCTCTGCCCGAGAAGCTGAAGACGCCCGAATGGAGACCTGACTTCGGCCCGCCCGCGTTCAACCCGAGGAGCGGGGCGTCGGCGGTCGGCGCGCGGGATTTTCTCATCGCCTACAACGTAAACCTGAACACAACGAGCACGCGACGCGCGAATTCCGTCGCGTTCGACGTGCGCGAACGCGGCCGCGTCAAGCGCATCGGCAACCCGATTTCGGGTGAGATCGTGCGCGATTCTGAGGGCAATCCCGTCCACGAGCCGGGCGCGCTGAAGTCGGTCAAAGCCATCGGCTGGTTCATCGAAGAATATGGCTTTGCCCAAGTTTCCATGAACTTAACGAGCATCCGCGAAACCCCGATCCACGTCGCATTCGACACCTGCTGCGAGAAGGCAGGTGCTCGTGGCATCCGCGTAACCGGCTCCGAACTGGTCGGTCTGATCCCGCTTCAATCGATACTGGAGGCAGGCCGCTACTTCCTTCGCAAACAGCAGCTCTCCGTTGGCGTACCGGACTCCGAACTCGTCCGGGTCGCCATCAAGTCTATGGGCCTGGATGAACTGGGCCCATTCGATCCGCAGGTGCGGATTATCGAGTACGCCATGGTCGATACAGCCAATCACACCCTTGTGAACCTGTCCACAAAGGCCTTCGTCGAGAAGGTCGCATCGGAGTCCCCGGCGCCCGGCGGTGGATCGGTCTCAGCGCTGCTCGGCGCGCTCGGAGCCGCTCTCGGGACCATGGTCGCGAACCTCTCAGCCCACAAGCGAGGTTGGGACGACCGCTGGGAGGAGTTCTCGCAGTGGGCAGAAAAAGGCAAGCAATGCTATACGGAACTGCTTGCCCTTGTCGATGAAGACACCGCTGCATTCGATGCGCTCATGGCCGCCTTCTCCCTACCTAAGGACACCGAGGACGAGAAGGCCGCCCGCGCGGCTGCCATCCAGGGCGCGACCAGGGGCGCCATCGAGGTTCCGCTTCGAACGATGGAGGTGGCGTACCGCTCGATGGAGGTCATTCGAGCAATGGCCGAGACCGGCAACCCGAACTCCGTATCCGATGCCGGTGTCGGGGCATTGTGCGCGGTCGCGGCCGTTCGAGGGGCCCACTTGAATGTGAAGATCAACTGCTCCGGGCTGAAAGATGAGGCTTTCGTAGCCAAGGCCACGGCCAAGGCAAGCCAGATCGAAAAGCAAGCGATTGCCGCCGAATCGACCATTCTTGACTCTGTTGAAAAGAAACTCTGAGGGCGGGTACTGTCCTGCCTTGAGTCCATTCAAGGAGGACCAGCAATGTCACTTCAACTAGGGGACGTCGTCCCAAACTTCACGCAGCAATCGACCGACGGACCGATCGACTTCTACGACTATGCCGGCAGCGGTTGGGTGATCCTTTTCTCTCACCCCAAAGACTTCACGCCCGTGTGCACCACCGAATTGGGCGCTGTCGCGAGGCTCAAATCGGAATTCGACCGGCGCGGCGTCAAGGTCATCGGCCTGAGCGTCGACAGCCTGGCGAGCCATCAGGGCTGGGTCCAGGACATCGAGGACACGCAGGGCGTCAAGCTCAATTTCCCACTGCTCGCCGATGAGGACCGAACGGTCGCCAACCTATATGGCATGATCCACCCGAACTCGGACAACGTGTTTACCGTGCGCTCGGTGTTCATCATCGACCCGGACAAAAAGCTGCGCCTGACCCTCACCTACCCGGCACCGACCGGCCGCAACTTCAACGAGATCCTGCGGGTGGTCGACGCGCTGCAGCTCACGGACAGGAACAAGGTCGCGACGCCGGTGAACTGGAGCCACGGCGACGACGTGATCATCCTGCCCTCGGTCAGCGATGAGGCCGCCAGAGAACTGTTCCCCGATGGCTTCACGACACTCAAGCCCTACCTTCGAGTGACCAAGCAGCCCCGCGAGAAAGCCGGCGTATAGGCAGCGAATCTCAACGCCCTGCTTCCCGTTTGACGCAACTGTAAACGGGAAGCAGGGCCCCCGCGCTATTCAGCGCGCAGAAACTCCATCGAAACCGGACAACAAGAGGCTAATATCCTTGCATGCTCGAACCGCCCGAGCGGCCCAAGAAGCGCCTTGCCTTCCGCCCCCCGAAAAGGAGCGCCCTTTGGCTTGGGCTGTGCGAGCTCTTCCTGCCAACCATCCTGAAGCGCGGTTTTGGGATTGAGTCGGTCCATTATGAGCCGCATGAGCTTGAGCGCTTCCGTCACCTAACCTCAGAGCGGCTGCTCATCACACCGAACCATCCGACCCACGCCGAGCCGGTCGTGATGTTTCACCTGGCCAAAACGGTCGGACGTCCCTTCTATTACCTCTCGAACCGCGAGGGCTTTGGGCTGGCGTGGGGGCTGCTCGGGTTCCTGCTCCAACGCTGCGGCGCCTATTCGATCCTTCGGGGCGCGCCGGATCGGGAGTCCTTCAAGACCACCCGTCGCATCTTGAGCCAGGCGATGGGACCGCTCGTGATCTTCCCCGAGGGGGAGGTCTACAGCCAGAACGACAGCCTGCTGCCCTTCCAGGCGGGCGTTTTTCAACTGGCCTTCCTGGCGATGGACGACATGGGCGACGTGCAGCCGGCTCTGCCGCTCTTCGTGCAGCCCGTCGCGATCCGGTACCGCTTCACCCAGGATATGGGCCGCCAGATCGTTGAGTCTATGGACCATCTGGAGCGGCACTTGTCCCTCGATGGACCTCCCCCGGGGGACACGTACTCCCGCCTAAGGCGAATCGGTGATGCGGTCTTGACCTCTGCCGAGCGAACCTATGACCTCCCGCACGGGTCGTCCGATGACCTGAATCCGAGAATCGACGCCGTACGCAACAAGATCGTCGAGCGCGTGGCCGACGCCCTGCATCTTGATCCTGAGAGCCTGGGACCGACCCTGCCCGACAAGATGCGCGGCCTCATGAACCGGCTGAGCGGGGTGGTTCCGGACGACACGAAGGTTGATTCAACCTACCACGCGCGCTTGGTCGAGGAAGAGGCAACCAGGAACCGCCCGCTCATCCGCGACCTCAAGCGCCTGTCGAACTGGCTTGCGGTCCGCGACGGCTACGTGGGCGAGAATCCAACCCAGGAGCGCATGGTCGACACCCTGTGGCGGCTGGAGAGCGAGGTACTGGGCCGTCGGATGATCAAGGGCCGTCGGCAGTGCTCTGTCCGTCTGCCGGAGCCAATCGACCTGAGGGAATACGGGACGCAGTTCAAAGAGAACAAGCGCGAGGCCGTTCACGCGGTAACGGATCGTGTCGAGGCGAGCATTCAAGCGATGCTGGATGAGATGGGGAAGTAGGCCCCCTGGGCGCCTACCAAGGCGGTGGTTTTGGAAGGTCAGGCACGGGTAGCCCTCGTCTGCGACACAAGCGGGCGGCCCAAACGGGAGCCGAGTCGTCCGCATCGAAGAGGAGTTCCTGGGCGTAGCTGTCGGGCAATTTACGGCGTTTTCTGAGCATATCTGCTGTGCGCTCGCGACAGAACGAACAGGGGCTGCTCTCGAAAGCCTGAAGGAGTAGCGGATCGGTTTCAGGTCCAGGATTGTGCTTGCCAATATCTTGAATGTCCAGGACCATCATGTGCCGGTGCCAGCGTGACTTGACCATTATCATCTGCGGCAACAAGACCGCGCTGTCGCCCGTTCGCAGGTTCCGGCGGAACATCCCGAAGGCGTAGCCGCGGCGGGCGTCGTCCCCGAGGCAGTCGAAACCAAATGCGCGAACGCCCGGGTGCTCAACACTCTCTAGCACCAAGAACGCCGCATGCCTTAGCCTGGGGTCCTCGTGCGCAGTAAGGGGCATGAGAAGTCCTGGATCGAGGGGGAAGGGGGTTTTCAGGCGAAAGCAACGGAGCAGAAATCTTGCCTCGTTGGGGTCTGGCGTTTCGAGGGCGAGGTGTGCCGTGCGAATGAGCTCTTGTTGGCTGAGGTGCTGCACGAGCCGATAGGGCGGGCTAGAGAAGTTCGGGAATCGCTCGCGGTAGCTGAGCAGGGTTTCCAGGGAAACCACTTCCTTCTCCGCCTCCTCAATCTGGATCTCGCGCGTGCCCTTGACGGGTTGGAGCGGTTCCTCCGGCAGGAAGTCGGCGGCTTTGGCGAGCCATGGCGAGCGGCGAGCGAAGGTCCTTCGGATGCGCTGGGCTGTCTTCTCCCCAATCGTGCTATTCGCGGCGTAGTGAACGCCAAAGGCGCTTGGGTGCGCGGTTCTTCTGCGCCGCCAACGCCGCTCCAATTCGGCGAGAACCTCGCGATAGCCGTTTGCCCTCGAAATCTGCACCCAGGCTTGCGCCAGCGCCATCGATCGACGGTTGAAGGATTGGCGCCAGCGAGACTCGATGGCCTCCCGTGCGTCCCGGTTGCCCCGGTGCGCCAGTTCTGCCAACACATAGACTTGTTGGTCATGGGAACGGCAGGGCCATCGGCCGTCCAGTGCCTGAACCAAGGCTTGAACGTATACCTGCGGGTTACGCGAGAAGGCGATGCAATTCGCCAGATACCAGCCCTTACCGCTTTCGACCTGGCGGTCGAATTGTTGATTCTGAAGGCAGGCCTGAAGCAGGATGTCCTCGAAGCCTGCATCGGTATGGTCATAGAGCCATTTCGCGGCTCTCCCATGGCCGTCAGCGAGGAGTCTTCTGAATTCAGAGCGCGTCAGTGGGTCTTCTCCATAAGGTGTTGATCCGTTCTTACCCGGTTCTCGTGCCCACCAGACATCTCCTTAAGGCACCGATCGATCGAGTGAATTTCGGTCCGCCTCCACCAGGAATCTCGGATCAACGACGACGACCTCCTTTCCGCTTCTCAGCCTTCCCAGCACGCTGCCAAAGGAGCTGTGGCTGCGCTTGGGTTTCGGCCACTTCCTTGGCAGGTCGCACCGCAAGCCCGTCCCATCCTTGCGGTGGACCATCACGGAAGAAGTCGTAACGACGAACCGAGATTCAAGGTCCTTTGCCAGCCCGTTCGCCGCGCGCCTACCCCATTCGCAGTACCAAGCGATCAAGATCCCAATGGCAGCAGTGGCCCAGCCGGCCCAGACGTCAGCGGGTGTTTTGGCTTCGGGCCAAAGGATCGCAATCGTAAGGACGCCGACACCTAACATGGCGTTCATGAGGATCATCGTGCCTGCCAGCATATCTGCCTCGGCCTGATGGCGTCTCGGAGCGGCATAGCGATAGGCTCTGCCAGGTCCTAGCTGCACGGCAAGGGGCCGTCCAGCATTGGCCGCCATGAACTCGAAGTAGGGTCTCGTGTCATCGCCATATCGGGTTTCAAACGCTCCGGGCCACCTCAGCCTGGCCAAGCCAACGAGCCCAAGAAAGCCCAGAATTGCACCGACGCTTGTGACGCCTCCAAGGACCAGGACGCCGTTCATACTCACGAATGGCTGCAAGATCGAGATTGGAGGCACATCGGTTCTGAAACTCTTGGACACCGAAGCCAGCGCAAAGAAGGAAGGCAGCCCCAGGATGACTCCAACCGACAAGAAGACCCTCGCGAGCCCTGCATTCGGAGGCTTAGGAGCCGCGGACGCTCGCTCCCACGGCCAGCGCAGGCGGTTTGCGTCGGGCGGCATCCGGTCCTCGATCCTCTTGATGAGGTCCAGCTTCTCCCACTTCCCAGCCCTTGATTGGCGCACCACGGGAACAGTGAGCAAGACTCGCCCACCGTCATCGAGAAGGTCGATGTGCGCGTAGTCGCGGCCGAAGAAGGTCTGCCCACGGTACTTCATCCCGCGCAGGGTGCTCCATGGAATTCGGCTCCCTTCACGTCCGCGACGGAAAATGACCAGCGCATCCTCATCCAGCCTCACCGCCCAACCCGAAGATCGGATGATCTCGTTCAGAGCGCCAGAGGCCATCAGGAGGAAGAAGGTGCCAAACAGAAAGCCAAACGGTCCCAATGAGTTCTTGTCGCCGGGGAACGGAAAGAGGGCGCCATAGAGAGCCAGAACGGCAAGCCCAAGAAAGAAGATGCCGGCTATCCAGGCCCCGGTCACTTGTGGCTTGGCCAGTAACGGAATCTGGCCATCGGATCGATCTGGCATATCGCCCATGGGGTTCTATCCAGCATTACGAAAGGGCATTCTTGAAGGATGCATCGCACGGTGGCAAGATCACTTGCGTCCTACGAAGTCGGAACCAGCTCTGATGGCACGCTCGCATCACCACGCCAGGGCAGTTCGGCCCCTGGACCCAATTCTCAGAGTATTGAAGGCGATCGAAGACAAAGGCGGGCTTACTTGGCCAATTCGGCCAGACATCAACCCATTTGCTGGCGAACGACGGCAAAACACGAAATTGCACAGGCTGGGGAAGGCTGTCAGGTTCACCATGCGTGAAGATCAGCCCGGAATCTTCACCCCATGCTCCGATGCAAACTCCGCCGCTTCCTCATACCCCGCGTCCACGTGGCGCATGACGCCGGTGCCGGGATCACAGGTCAGAACCCGCTCCAGCCGCTTCGCCATTTCGGGGGTGCCGTCTGCAACGACCACCATGCCGGCGTGCTGGGAGTAGCCGATCCCCACGCCTCCGCCGTTGTGAAGGCTGACCCAGCTCGCACCAGCGGCGGTATTGAGCATCGCGTTCAGGAGCGGCCAATCGGCCACGGCATCGCTGCCATCCTTCATGCTTTCGGTCTCGCGATAGGGCGATGCTACAGAGCCGCAATCCAGATGGTCGCGCCCAATGACGATCGGCGCGGAGAGCTCGCCCTTGCGCACCATTTCGTTCATCGCCAGCCCGAACTCGGCGCGTTCACCATAGCCCAGCCAGCAGATTCGCGCGGGCAGCCCCTGGAACTGGATCTTGTGCGCAGCCAGGGTGATCCAGCGCTTGAGCACCTCGTCGTGGGGGAAGAGCTCAAGCACCAGACGGTCGGTTTTGCGAATGTCCTCGGGATCGCCGGAGAGGGCCACCCAGCGGAATGGGCCGCGGCCTTCACAGAACATCGGCCGGATGTACTCAGGGACGAACCCGGGGAAATCATAGGCGTTTTCGACGCCGGCTTGGTGGGCGAAGGTGCGGATGTTATTGCCGTAGTCGAAGGTAACGGCGCCCATCTTCTGGAGTTCGAGCATCGCTCGAACGTGGGCCGCCATAGTCTGCAGGCTCTTCTCTACGTAGGCATCGGGGTCACTCTTTCGCAGGGCGACGGCTTCCTCGAGGGCCATGCCGCTCGGCACGTAGCCGTTCAGAGGGTCGTGGGCGCTGGTCTGGTCGGTCAAGAGGTCGGGCACGATACCGCGTCTGGCGAGTTCTGGTAGGACGTCGGCGCAGTTGCCGACAAGGCCTACGGAGATGGCGTCGCCCGAGCGCTTTGCATCTTCGAGAAGTGAAAGACCTTCATCGAGCGACCAGGCGATCTTGTCGCAGTAGCCGTTTTTCAATCGCTTCTCGATTCGAGAAGGATCCACGTCGATACCCAAAAACCTGGCACCGTTCAAGGTTGCGGCGAGGGGTTGGGCGCCGCCCATGCCGCCCATACCGCCGCTCACGATCAGCCGGCCGGCCAACTCGCCAGCTGCGACCTGCGACCCATGACCTGCGACCTCGCCCCTGTCCTCCCGGCCCCGGACCTCGGACCTCGGACCTTCTCCAAAGTGCTTTCGGCCAGCCGCCGCAAACGTCTCAAAGGTCCCCTGCACGATCCCCTGGCTGCCGATATAGATCCATGAGCCGGCGGTCATCTGGCCGTACATCATCAGTCCGTTGCTTTCAAGGTCGCGAAAGTGCTCCCAATTCGACCAGTGGCCCACGAGGTTGGAGTTCGCAATGAGGACACGCGGCGCATAGGGATGCGTTTGGAAGACCCCTACCGGCTTGCCGGATTGAACCAACAGCGTTTCGTCGTTTTCAAGGTTCTCAAGTGCCCGCACGATCGCCGCGAAGCAATCCCAGTTGCGCGCGGCTTTGCCCGTCCCGCCGTAGACGATCAGGTCATCGGGCCGTTCGGCCACCTCGGGGTCTAGGTTGTTCATGAGCATGCGCAGGGCGGCCTCCTGCTGCCAGCCCTTGCAGCGGAGTTGCGTGCCGCGCGGGGCACGAATCGGCGTGGAAGTCATGCTGGGATTGTATCTCTATCCCTTTCGTTTGGAGGAGCCGCCGACAGAGGGGCGAAAGGTGAAGTCTTCTTTGGCGCGGGCTTTGTGGCAGTTCATACAGGGCAAGAGCTTTCCGCGCTGGGTGATCTTGGCCCCGGGAAGGCTCAGCGTCGCGAACTCCCAATCGCCGCAATCGGGGCTATAGCCTCGCTCCCGCTTGATCATGGCGGTGGCGAAGTTGCTGTGCGAGCCATAGACATCCGTTTTCTCCTTAACGATGGCGCTGCCCACCGGGAAGGCCGATCCTTTGAGCATCGCCTCCTTGCCCTCGTCGTTCACCCAAACTGTCACCCACTTGTCCACGTGAGGGCCCGTCTTGGGTTTGGCTATGGCAGCGAACCTGCCCGCGCGAAGCTCACGAGGCGTCGGCATTCGACAGAGGGTCCATGCCTCAGATGTCATGGGATAGGGTTTGTCATTGACCTTTCGCCAGGATTTGAAGGCGGCCAAGTTCGGGGTCTTGTTTGGTTCCTGTCTCCCCTGGGGCCAGATCATTGCGAGTGCAGTCGATGATGCAAGAACGACGGCGATTCCGGCTGTGACGCGCATAGGACAACCCCTTGCATCTCGAAACGTCGGGGCGACGCGCTTCGGTTCCAACGGGGCTTCGAGCTCAATTCGTGTACACTGAGAGGCCCTTTGGCGCATTGTGATTGATCGTTCGAACCTAAATAGTGACCTCGCGGACCAGTTCGCGAAGATGGTTTCCTCTGCAAACGGGGTGCTCATTGGATCGCATCTGAATCCGGATGGCGACACCCTAGGGTCTGCCCTTGCGTTATCTCTCTATCTGGACCGTTTGGGCGTTCGAAACGAGTTGCTCTGCCACCACGCACCGCCTGACAATCTCAGGTTTCTGCCCGGCATCGAAAGGGTCCGCCAGGCCCCAGAGGGCGGCAATTTCGGCTTGGCGGTTCTGGTGGACATGGACTCACCAGAGCGCTTGGGCTCGCTGGAAGAGACGTTTGCTGCCTGTCCCAAGACGGTGGTCATCGACCATCATGTGCCCCACCACAAGCCCGGCGACCTTCGCATCGTCGATGAACGTGTGCCCGCCACCGCCGTCATTCTCTACCGGCTTCTGCACGACCTGAAGGCTGAGATCACGCCCGACATGGCCAAGTGCCTCCTCACGGGCATCGTTACCGATACGGGCAGCTTCCGCTTTCCGAACACCACCCCCGAGTCGCTCGACATAGCCGGCCACCTTGTGGAGCTTGGCGGCGACATCAACCAAATCGCCGAGGAAGTATTCCATCGCAAGCCCCTGTCAACGCTTAGATTGCTAGGCATCCTACTGGCAAAGATGCAGGTGGACTCGCATGGGAAGCTCGCGTGGGCAGCACTGCATCGCGAGGACTTCGAGGCCACGGAGGCCAAAGACGAAGAAACCGAAGGCTTTGTCAATGAATTGCTAGGCATCCGAACTGTCAAGCTTGCCGCGCTGTTTCGCGAGCCGCGCGAGGGCAAGGTTCGCGTGAGCCTTAGGTCGATGGGCGTGGTGGACGTCGCCGAGATCGCCCGCGAATTTGGCGGGGGTGGCCACAAGAACGCAGCTGGAATCAGTTTTGACGCCGATATCGAGGACGTCGTCCAATCCGTCGTTCCTCGGCTAAAACAATGCTTGGCATACTCCTGATCGACAAACCCAAGGGCGTGAGCTCCCACGACGTGGTGAACATGGTGCGCCGCCGCTTCTCTACCAAGCGGGTTGGCCATGCCGGAACGCTAGACCCACTAGGCACGGGCTTGCTGGTGATCGCAGTCGGCCCGGCAACGAGGTTTCTCCAATATCTGAGCCTTGAGCCCAAGGTCTATGAGGCAGAGGCGACCTTCGGGCGGGAATCGAGCACTCAGGACGCGGAGGGCGAATTCGGCGAAGAGAAGCCCGTCCCGGACGATTTGGAGAAGGCGCTCTGCGAGGTGTTGCCCGATTTCACCGGTCTGGTTGAGCAGGTCCCACCGATGTACAGCGCCGTGAAGGTGAAGGGCAAGGCGCTTTATCACTACGCGCGCAAGGGCGAAGAGATCGAGCGCGAGAAGCGTTCGGTACACATCGATGAGATCATTCTCCATGAAGCGGCGTCCCCAAACGCCAAGCTGAAAGTCAGTTGTTCTGGAGGCACCTATGTACGCACTCTGGTTCACGACGTCGGGCAGCGGCTGGGCTGTGGGGGATACCTTTCTGCACTGGTGCGCACGGAGTGTGGGGTATTCCGGCTCGCTGACGCCGTTCCGCCAGACCAGGCTGAGACGTCACGCCTGATTCCCCTGGAACTGGCGCTGCACCCCATGCCCGTGGTGAATCTGAACGAGCATCAAGCGCTGGCCATCCGGCAGGGACAGCGCATCGGGGTGCCCCGCCCGCCGAACTCAAGGTTGTGCGCCCTGAAGCATGGGGACGCCGTGATCGGCGTGGCCTGCGTCGCGGGCAACCAGTTGCAGCCGGAATGCGTTCTACCCTCAGAAGTGGATCATGGCGCTGGCTGAACCGCCCCCAATCCTGCTTGATGAACGGCCAAGGGTGGGCCGCTGGTCCCTGGTGTCGATCAGCCACGGCATCACGCGGCGGCGCATCGCGGGGCAATTGTCCTGGTTTGTCATTTGGCTGGTCCTGAGCCTCGTCTCGCTGGCGCTGCATCCGGACCCCAGCGGGCACGGGACCCACACCCAACTCGGGCTGCCGCCCTGCCCGTCGGTGCTGCTTTGGAACAAGCCATGTCTTGCGTGCGGCCTGACCACGAGTTTCTCGGCGACGGTCCACCTAAACCTGGCGGGGGCGTTCGTCGCGCATCCCTTCGGCCCCGTGCTGTATGGTCTCTTCACGGCGTCGGCGCTGCTGGCCTTCTGGGGCTGGATACGGGTCCGTCGAATCGAGATCACGGCACTTGGGAACTGGGCGCTCGTGGCGTTGGTGTCCCTTTACGTTGCCTATGGGATCGCCCGGTTTGCACTTTCTGGACCGATTTCGGCGGGGTTACCGGCGACGCAGGGCACCGAACGAGCAGGGGCGATACGGCGATAGATACTAGCCAACAGTTGTCTTCGGCTCTTGTAGCGCCCGGGTTTGCCAGAAACCTAAGTTTAATGCTGGATCACATTTGACGCCGAGGTTGGAGCGTGCACTAGATTCTGGATAGGGCTATCGGTGCCAATCACCTAGTGCATGCTGCCAATCCGGAGCCGCTGGCTCTTTGCCCGGAAACTTCGAGGGTAACTGATGACAAGTGCAAGCAACTATTCGTCCTTGGCGGTGCAGTTCCTAAGCACCCACAGGCTCCATGTCAGTTCAGCCATGAAGAGCAGGTATTGAAGAAGCTTATTAATTGCCTTTCCTGCGACTGTGGATTCTTCGACTCTTGAGTAGCCATATCCCACATGTCAATACTGCTGCCACCGAAGGCTCCGGTACAGGAGTCAGCATTACAGCACCAGACAGCCCTAAACTCGCGTTGTTTCCAGAACCTACAATTGTGCCGTTGTTATTGATCGCCAACGCCTCCGAAATATGCCAGCCAGATGATGGGGCGTCAAGTAACTCGTCGATGTTTGCCATTGCCCCATTCTCGAACAGAAAGGCGCCGCCGACGCTCCATCCATCCCAAGACCATCCAACGATCTGTCCCGAGTCGTTAATGTCTTCAGCATACGTAGGCACACCAGGATATTGCAGCCCAATATCGGTCATTAGTCCGTTCTTGTAAATGAAGGGGTGACGCGTGTCGGAGCCGGCAACGCTTGCAGTCCCAACCACATGCCCAAGGTCATTGATGGCAGTCGCCTCAGAACCGGAGCCACCCAGAGTCCCTATGTCAACCATGACTCCCGCCTTCCATATAAATGCGTGTTCACCACCTGAACTCGTAATTGAACTCCCTACCACTTGGCCAACGTTGTTGATGTCATTTGCCCAGCTACTATCGTTGGTCACAAAGCTTCCAAGATCGGTCATCACCCCATTGGCATAGAGGAAAGCGTGGGACGAGGTCCACGGCCAAGTCTGAGCGTAACCAACAATGTGACCTGCCTCATTGATGGCTTCAGCCCAGCTATCCTCTCCACCAAGCGTCCCTAAATCGATGACTGTCCCGTTTTGGTAGACGTAGGCATGACGGATATTTGCGTTCACGTCAGAAACGCCAACGACCTGTCCCGAGGAGTTTACGGCGCGAGCAACTGTGCTCCTGGTGCCAAGTCCACCAATATCGGTTGTTGTTCCGCCAAAGTAGTGGTAGGCATGCCACCTTATCCCCCCCTGCGTGGTCATGCCGGTAATTGCGACATGCCCGTTATCTGAGATGCCCGTTGCCGAGGAAGCGCGAAGTCCAAAATATGTTACACTGTAGCGACTAGAAGCTATTGATATGCCTACAACTGTCGTCAGTGCGAGAGCTACTGAAACGATGCGTTTGAAGCTGGCGTTGAAAAACACTGTCCTCCTCCAACGATTGGCAGGTGTCACCATTGGGACACCATTCGCAGTTCCTATTATGCAGGGCAGTGTCGTACACTGTCCCGGCAAATGTACGTGATTGCTACATGGTGCTCTGTGGCCTTACCGGCCTCCAAACATGGCCATCGCAAAGAGGGTTGGCATGCCGCCCGTGTGCCAGAAGAGCACGCGGCCCTTGAGCTCGCCCTTTCGAGCAAGCGCGACGAGCCCTGCAAACGCTTTGCCGGAATAGACCGGATCCAGAAACACACCTTCTAGCCGCGCCATTTGGCCGATGGCGAAGTTGCCCTCAGGGCTAGGAATGGAATAGCCCGCGCCGGCGAACTCCATGCGCATGTCGATGTCGGAGGGTTGCATGGCCTTGCTCTGGCCGAGGAGCAGGTCCAAGCCTCGGCAGAGATCCCAAACGTCCTCGGCGAGCTCCATATCGGGATCGGTGTCGGCGCAGATGCCGATGACCTTCGTTGGGGTTCCATGGTGGAAATAGGCCAGCCCGGCGTGGGTACTTCCGCTGCTGCTGGGAGTGATGATCACATCGAAGCTGCCGGCTTGTTGTTCGGCCTCGATGGCCGCGAGATAGAAGGCGTAAGCCGAGAGCGGGGAAGACCCGCCGGGGGCGAGCTTCCAGACCTCGAGGCCCCTCTTGCGGTATTCCTCGGCGATCGCTTCGGCGTGGGCATCAAGTTGCTCCCAATCGCCATCGGCATAGATGCGAAGGTCGACTCCCAGCAGCTCGTCGATCAGCATGTTGCCGCCGGAATGGGTCAGGGCCTGCTGCATGGGCCGTCCTGCCGCCCCGAAATAAGGCAGATGCATCGCCGCCGCCGCGCAGCGGATGCCGTGGATCGCGCAGGCCGCGCCAAGCTGCCGAATGAAGTTGGACTGCGCCGCGCCCTGCGCGACGATGACCTCGACCCCCTTGGCGAGCGCATCGCCGATCAAAAACTCCAGCTTCCGGCCCTTGTTGCCCCCAAGAGCAAAGCCGGTCAGGTCGTCGCGCTTGATCCAGAGGTCCAGCCCAAAGTCTTCGGAGAGCTTGGGGAGCCGGTGAAGCGGGGTCGGCTTCTGGATCAGGTCGACTCTGGGGAGGTCAGTTCGAAGCGGATGGGGCATTGGGGGGAGTTTACTGGGAGAAGCGAGAAGCGAGAGGCGAGAGGCGAGAAGCGCGAAGCGCGATGAGCGATGCGCGATGGGAAATGCTTAATAGTGCTTGGCGCGGTTTGCCTTGTCTTGTTGGTGCCAAGTGCTGCGGCACAGGTCGGTCGGCTGCCTGCCTTCCATCGCGTATCGCGAATCGCTTCCTCCCTCACTCCATCACAATCACCGACCGAATCACGTCCCCCGTTTCCATCAGGTGGAAGGCGTCCTCCACGTCGTTCAGCGTGATCCTCTGCGTGACCATGCGGTCCAGTTCGAGCTGCTTCTTCAGGTAGAGGTCCGCCAGAAGCGGGAAATCGAACGAGGGCAGGGTGTCGCCTGCGTGGCAGACCCTCAGGCCCGCCTTGTTCCAATACACGCCGGTCGCCATGTCGCCCAGGTTCAGGTTCACCGCGTCCGCCGCGGCCGGGAAGCCGATGGTGGTCGCCGTGCCGCCGTAGGAGAGCATCTTGATCGCCTGCTCGGTGCAAAGCGGAACGCCCGTGGCCTCGAAGGCGAACTCCACGCCGCCGTCCCAACCGTCGTCGGTAAGCGCTCGGACCTGCGCGACCGCGTCACCCTCTTTGGCGTTCACCAGGTGCGTCGCCCCAAAGTCCCTGGCCCAGCCGAGCTTGACCGGGTTCACGTCCACGCCGATGATCTGCCTCGCGCCGGCCAGCTTCGCGCCCTGGATCACCGAGAGTCCCACACCGCCGCAGCCGATGACGGCCACCCGCGAGCCGCGAAAAACGGGCGTGGTGTTCAGGGTCGCGCCGACCCCGGTGACCACGCCGCAGGCGATCAGGCAGGCGCGGTCGAGGGGCATGTCCTTGGGCATCTTGATGGCGGCCTTGGCGTGCACCACCGTGTGCGTGGCGAAGGTGCCGCAGCGCAGGACCTGGCTGCACTGCGCGCCGTCATTGGCGCGCTTGATGCGGGGTCCCGGGCGCAACGCCATATAGCAGCGCCGGGGGTCGCCGCGCAGGCAGGCGGGGCACTTTTCGCAGGGGGCGCGGTAGGCGATGACCACGGGGTCGCCCTTCTCCAGCGTCGTCACGCCCTCGCCGACCTCTTCGACCCAGCCCGCGCCCTCGTGGCCCAGCACGATGGGGAACTGCATCCCGTTGCCGTTCAGCATCTTCACGGTGAGGTCCGTGTGGCAGACGCCGCTGGCGGCCAAGCGGATCAGGACCTCGTTCGGCCCTGGGGAATCAATGGTGATGTCGCGCACGACGGCGGGAGCGCCGGGAGTCTCGAGCAGAACGGCCTTGCCCTGTGTTGCCATGGGCGTATTATGGGCACAGGCAACGTCCCCAGGCACGCCTTGTTCTTGAAAGCGAGATTCACCTTTCAGGCGCTGTGCGAAGCACGCCCCATAGCGACTCTACTGAGCTGAGCTCATCGGCCCATCCCCTGATCAGCGCCCGATCGCGCCCTGAAAGTTCCATCGAAGGCAACCCGAGAAACTGAATTTTGAGCTCGGCAGGATCATACATTGCAGTGTCGATGAACTCGCCGCGGAGCGCTCTCTCAGAAAGGCCCACCAACCCAGCCTGAAACTCCAGTATCCGACAGCACAAGTACTCAAACGCCTCTGATTCAGGCATCTCCGGGGAAGGCCCCGAGGCCTCGGCAATGGCTGCACGAAGGTCCGCTTCTTGGCTCAAATACTTGTACCCAAATGTAATGATCTTTCCTTGCTGAGTGTAAATGCCGAATCCCTTACCCTTAACAGAGATCTATGGGCCCTGGGTGCCATCCGGCAAGCCACCCTCCGGGTGGGGATACCTTCAACTCCTGGAACGGGGTGCCTTCCCGATAATCGGGATGCTCTTGGAGTAATCTCCCAAACTGCACACAACCCAATCATACTGAATGCTCCTAGCGAAACGGCCTCAAATGGTTTCAACCGGGCACCTGTCCACCTCGAACGGCCACGGAGGGAGGCACTCGTAGAATCGGTAGGAAGACCAGGGCCATTCGTCCGGCCTCTCACAGAGCCCTCTGGCAACTGGGTTGCCATGGATGTAGGCGATGCAGGCATAGGTGGAGTTCGAGCTCCACAGATTCCGGTCGTAGCCCTTGCCCTCCTGCCAGAACCGGGCCCCAACCCTGGCTTTCTCCACGATTCGAAGCTCGTGCAGCATGGAAGTGTCGTTCTGCCGAAGCCAGGAAAGGGCCCGGAAAGCAGACTTCTGCCTGAAGCTCGAACGTATTCTCTCGATCGAATAGGACTCCTGATTCGGCTTGAGCAGTAGATGCAGGTGCTCCGGCATCAACACGTAGGCCCAGACTTGAAGGTCAAACTCACTCCTGACCTCATCCAGCACATCGAGCATAGTCCTTCGGACCTCGTCGTGCTGGATCAATGGAAGTCTCTTGAAGCAGGAAAGAGTGAGCTCGTGGGCATGCCGAGGTTCGTTCCAGTCCACCCTCTGGCCAAGCTCTCTCACCACGGCTGGATGTTGCTTTCTCATCAAGGAGCAACTCCAATAGCACCACCCATGAAGGGTGGAGGCACCCACCTACTTCCCATCAAAGGGTATTCCCACTCGTCACTACTCCAGTTGACAAACGCCACTCCCAAGCGCCTCGTCTAGATGAGCTCCCCATAGCAACCCACCCTTCCTCAATATCGCCATGCCTAAAGTACTGGATTTCCCGAAGTGGAGAAGTATTTGGAGGATTTCGAGGACGCGTGGTCCATCCTTGCCTGCCGAAAACGCGGTGGCAAGCTCAGCCCCATCACTTCGGATACCGAAAGTGCCCGGTGATCTTCCAGGTGGTCAGGCAGTCCTCTTCCTTCGGGGTCCAGAGGTTGTGGATGACGAACGGGATGCCGCTGGGGTTCTTCTTGTCCGTGACGATCCCGCAGTGATCCAGTCCGCTTTCGAGCTTCCAGGTGACCACATCGCCGGGCTTCCACCAGCCGATGCTTGGCGGGGAGGTGTCCTTCGTGAGCGTGAGGCCGTGTCGCTTGAAGAAGACCATCTGGTTCGGCACGCGGCGGTGGTCAATGCTCGCGTCCGCGCCCTGCTGGCCCGGGTACTTCGGATAGGCGCCCGGCGCTTTCAGCTTGTCCGCGTGGATCAGCTTCTGAAGGTCGTAGCCCGCTTTCCTGAGGGCCCGAATCACGACGTCTGTGCACACGCCCTTGTCCTTCGGCACGTCGCCACCGGGGTAGCGGATCTTGACGTAGCCGGGGCTGTAGGTGGTCCCCCAAGTGAGCTGCTCCCTGGCGCCAATGACGATCTGCTGTGCGGCCGTTGGGCGGTTGCTTTGGGCACCGCTCATTGCCACGAAACAGACCGCCGCATAGATCACGGGAGCATTCTATCCGGCGGTCTTGTTCGCCCACGTCGCGACTGGACCAAATCGCGTTCTCAATGCTATTCCAGGCGCCAGCCCGGAGCTTTCTCGCAAAGGCGCAAAGAATCGCAAAGGAACGCAGAGGAACGACTGTGAGGACTCGGAGGAACGTTATTCCGAATGAGCAAATCCTTATTCGCTATTCGTCAATCGTCAATCGCAAATCGTAAATCCCTCTACCCCTCCGCCAGCTTGCCCTTCGACTCCAGTGTGCGCTGGATCAGGATGAACGCCAGCAGCAGTGCGCCGATGAAGATCTTGGTCCACCAAGAGTTGAGCGTGCCCTGAAAGGTGATGGCGGTCTGGATGATCCCGAGGATCAAGACTCCCAGGAACGTGCCGAACACCGAGCCATAACCACCGCTCAGAAGGGTGCCGCCGATGACCACCGCCGCGATGACGTCGAGCTCCATCCCGACGCCCGAAATCGGGTTTCCGCTGCCGAGGGCGATCGAATACAGCAGCCCTCCCAGCGCCGCACAGAGGCCCGATAGGGCATAGACCTTCACAGTGGTGGAGCGCACCGGCAGCCCCATCAAATGCGCCGAGGCCGCGCTGCCGCCCAGGGCATACACAGTCCGCCCAAACCGCGATTGCCGCGCCACCAGGATGCCGGTAACGAGCACGGCGAGAAACACCAAACTCACCAGTGGGAGCTTGCCGTCGCCTGGCATTCGGATCGCGAAATCGGTCCAAGACTTGAACATAGGGTCGCGGATGCTGATGGCGTCGTTGCTCACGATCAGCGCTAGGCCCCGGCAGAGGAACAATCCGGAAAGCGTGACCAGAAACGGCGCCAGCTTGAACTTGGCGACCAGCAACCCCTGCAACACTCCGAGCGCGAGACCGAGCGCCAGTACCACCAGGCAAGCAAAGACCGCCGACTGGTGGGCGCGCTCCATCAGGTGGGCCGCCAGGATGCCCGCGAAGCCCGCCATCGCTCCTACGCTCAGGTCGATCCCGCCGGTCAGGATCACAAACGTCATTCCGACCGCGATCACGCCGAGGTAGGCATTTTCCGAGATCAGGTCCAGCGCGACCCGAACCGAAGCGAACCCAGGGAACTGCCACGCGCAGACCCCATAAAGAAGGAGGCACACGGCGAACGTGGCCAACACCGGGTTGCGCCGAAAGTCGAACCGCATCAGGCCCTCGCCCCCTTGAGCTTGCCCCGCAGTTCTGGAGATTGAAGCAGGCAAACCGCGACCACGACAAGCGCCTTGACGACGTAGGTCAGGTCGGCGGAGACGCCGCGCGTGTTGATGGTGGTCGTCAGGGCCTGCATCAGAAGCGCGCCCAGGATCGATCCGGCAAGGTTGAATCGCCCCCCAGCCAGCGACGTGCCCCCGATAGCCACTGAGAGGATGGCGTCGAGCTCGAGATAGAGGCCGCTTGCGTTGGCGTCGGCGGCCTTGATGTCTGCGGCTGCCACGACCCCCGCGATGCCCGCTCCAAGGGCGCAGGCCACATAAGCAAAGCCGATGATCTGCCGGGTCGAAACGCCTGCGATCCGTGCGGCGGTCTCATTGCTTCCGGTAGCTTCCACCATCAGTCCGAGGGCGGTCCGGCGCACCAAGAGAATGACGAGGCCCACGAATCCAAGCGCGATCCAAACTGGATTGGGAACCAGAAGGCTGGCGCCCGATCCCAGGGCGATCAGGCTGGGATTGTCGAAGTTGATGATCTGTCCGCTGGTCAGGAGTTGTGCTGCGCCTCGCCCCGCTACCATGAGCAGCAGCGTCGCCACAATCGGCTGAATCTTGAATCGGCCCACGAGCAAGGCGTTCCATAGCCCGCACAGCACCGCCGCGGCCAGTCCCGCCAAGACAGCGGCAGGCATGGTCTGGGGCAGATGGAGCGAGGTGATCAGGCTCCCCTCGGGCCGGGCGATGACGCACGCGGCCACCGCGCCTCCGATTGCCATGACCGCCCCAACCGAGAGGTCCACGCCGCCCGTGGCGATGACCAGCGTCATTCCAGCCGCCAAAAGGAGCACCGGCACGGCGCGGTTCAAGATGTCGATCAGGCTGCCGAAGAGCCGCCCATCTTGGATGCCGATCGAGAAGAAATCGGGCGTCAGGAGCAAATTGAATCCGAGCACCAACAGGATGCCGAGCACGGGCCAAATCAGGGGGGAGCGCCTCAGTCCGGGCCCCCCGACGCCAGCGCCTGCATGACCGACGCCTCGTTCACTTCAGCGCCCTCCAATTGGGCGCAGAGCCTGCGCTCACGAAAAACATACACGGGGTTCGAAACGCGCACGACTTCCGGGATCTCCGAGGAAACGAACACGAACGCCATCCCCTGGCCCCTGAGCCGCTCGATTTCCGACATGATCTCAAACTTGGCGCCCACGTCGATGCCGCGGGTGGGCTCATCGAGAAGGAGAAGCTTGGGGTCGGCAATCAGCCAGCGGGCAAGCAGCGCCTTCTGTTGGTTGCCGCCGCTGAGCTCCTGGATGGGCTTCGCCGAATCCGGCGTGGCGATGCGAAGTTGGGCGATCATGCCGTCGACCAGGGCCTGGCGCTGCTTGCGCCCGATGGGCCGGAACCAGCCGCGCTTGGCCTGAACTGCAAGCAAGATGTTCTCTGCGACGCTGAGTTCCGGCAGGATGCCCTGCGCCTTGCGATCCTCGGGGCAGAGCCCAAGGCCCTGCCGGATCGCCGATCGGATCGAGGATCGACGGCCGAGGGAGATATGGCCGGTAGTGGGCCGGTCGATTCCGTAGAGCAGACGAACGGTCTCGGTTCTGCCGGAGCCCAGAAGACCCGCGAAGCCGACGGTCTGTCCGGCCCTCACCTCAAGCGTCACGCCCTGTACGCTCTTATCGCGCCCCAAACCCGACGCTGAAAGGAGGACCTCACCCGAGGTGGAAGTCCGCTTCTCGGAGGCCGAGGTCTCGAATTCGGCGGGGTCGCGACCGGTCATCGCGCCAACAAGCCGCAAGCGGCCGAGCGCCAGCGGGGTCTCCTCGACCACCTTCTTGCCGTTACGAAGCACCGTAATCCGGTCGCAGACCTCATAGACCTGGTCGAGGAAGTGGGTCACAAACACGATCCCCATGCCTTCGTCGCGGAGCGAGCGCATCACCTCGAACAGGCGCTCGACCTCATGCCGATCGAGGCTCGAAGTGGGCTCATCGAGGATCAGAACCTTGGCGTTGACGTCGAGAGCCCTTGCGATCGCGGCTAACTGCTGAATAGCGGTGGAGCAAGAGCCTATCGGTTCCTTCACATCGATTTCAGTCCCCACACGCTTCAGCGCAAATGCTGCGCGCTCGCGGACTTCGCCCCAACGAATCCCTAACGGCCCACGCGGTTCGCGCCCCAGGCAGATGTTCTCCGCGACCGAAAGGTTCGGCGCGAGATTGAGCTCCTGGTACACCGTGCTGATGCCGAGCCGGACCGCGTGAGAGGGCGAGGCCGGGTGGACCTCGTTCCCTTCGAGCAGGATCGCTCCGGAATCGAAGCTCTGCGCGCCGGTGATCCCCTTGATGAGCGTGGATTTGCCGGCTCCGTTCTCACCGAGTAGGGCGTGAATCTCGCCTGCTCGGACCGTGAAGTCCACGCCGTCCAGCGCCAGCAGGCCCGGGAAGCGTTTCGTTACTTCCCGCGCCTGCAAGACGGGCTGGGTCTGGTCCGCCATAGGTTGTTAATCGTCCTGGGTCAGGACCCGCCACTCGTGGACGCCCACCGACCAGCGTGGCTGCAGCTTCATGACTAGGCGGATGGCTTTGGTCTTCACGACAGGGAACGACACCTTGATCCAGCGATCCAGGTCCTTGGAGTAGCCATCCGACGCGATCGGCTTCCAGCTTGCGCCGTCTTGGACCTCGATGTGCCACTCGGCCGGTGGACGGCACTCGCCAAAGCCTGTGTCATCGAACCAGTAAAGCTCCACGCCGTTCACGTTTTCAGCCTCCGAAAACGTGTACTGCACCCACTCGCTCGTGCCCTTATGGGGCCAAAAGTGGCAAAGCTGGCCGGGATGCTTGTTCGACCCTGCAATCTCCTTGCCGTCGTTGATCGCTGACGGATCGGCATTTCCGCTGGTGAAGGAGAGCGTGACCCTGGCATTCCGCTCCGGCCCACCAGGCACTTCGACGGGAGGCGCGCCCCGCAGCCAGACCGCCATCGCGCCGGCCTTGCGGTTGTCCCAGGCGTAGTAGGGGATCGCCTTGATCGGCACCTGCTTGGGCGCCTGGAGGTTCTGATAGAGCTTGCCGCGCCATGACGATTCCGGGGCCATGCGAGCGTTGCCCTGAAGCACGGTCACACCGCCGAGGATCGGCTCTGACTTCGGCGCCAGGGCCGCATCGAGCGGCATGTAGATCTTGTCGAAGTCCACGGGGTTGTCCACGCCTTCTAGGCAGTAAAGGAGTGGCCCGCGCTGAAGGGCGAACATTCCGGAGACGTCCTTGGCATTGGGGTTGGCCGATACCCGCTGAACGCTCATCGGGAAGGTGATGGTGAACTTATCGCCGTTCTTCCACGCCCGCCCCAGTTCGATGTAGCCGTTTCGGACCTTGGGCTGAAGCCGCTTGCCGTTCATTTGCGCCTGCCATCCCGTCGCCCAGGAGGGGACCCGCACGTTCAGACCGGGGGTCCTACCTTTGGCGGTAGGAACCAGGAGGATCGTGCCGCCCCAAGGATAGGTCGTCACCACTTTCGCCGAGATTCGGTTGCCCGGCGAGAGGTCGGTGCTCACCGAACCGTTGGCAAACAGATTCACATAAAGCGCGTCGCTGGACTTGGCATACATATAGCTGCCGATGCTCGCGATGGTGCGCGTGACGTTCGGCGGGCAGCAGGCGCATCCGAACCACTCAGAGCGGTGGTGGCCGCCTCGGCTGGCGAGGGGGTTGGTGTAATAGAAGTGCGTACCCTCCAGCGAGACACCAGCGAGAAACCCATTGTAGAGCGAGCGTTCGACGTAGTCCCAATAGGTGGCGTCGGCTTCGAGCAGACCCATCCGGTGGTTCCACATCGCCATCGCAACCGACGCGCAGGTTTCTTGGTAGGCTGAATGGGTGGGCAGGTCGTAGTCCACGGTAAAGCCTTCATTGCTTCCCGAGGGCCCGATTCCGCCGGTCACAAACATCCTCTTGAAGGCGGTGTTGCGCCAGACCTTGCCGAGCATGGGCTTCAGGGTTTGGTCTCCCGAATAGCGCGCGTAGTCTGCCGCGCCGCTGAGCAGATAGGCCGCACGGACCGCGTGGCCCTTGATCTCTTTGTGGTCGCGCAGGGGCACGTCGTCCTGCCAGTAGGTGCCGTCGAACCGATCCTTCGGGATGTGCTTCTCATCGGCAAAGAACCGGATGCCCCGGTTGTTCAGGAAGAAGGCCGAGAGATCGAAATAACGCTGTTGCCCGGTGACCCTCCAGAGCTTGAAGAGGGCTTGCTCGATCTCAGGGTGGCCCGGATAGCCCATTCGCTTGCCTGGCCCATCGCCAAAGGTCGCGCAGAGGAGATCGGCGAACTTCGTAGCGACGTTCAGGAGGTTCTTCTTGCCGGTGGCGCGGTAATGGGCAGCGGCCGCTTCGAAGAGGTGGCCCGCGCAGTAGAGTTCGTGGTTGTCGGCGAGGTTGGTGAAGCGCTTGTCGAGGCCATTGATGATGTAGTAGGTGTTCAGATAGCCGTCGGGCTGCTGGGCGGCGGCGATGCGAGCAATGATGCTGTCCACCCGCCTGTCGAGCGCAGGATCGTTTTGTTCATCGAGCGCATAGGCAGCCGCTTCAAGGCACTTGTACACGTCGGAATCGTTGAAGACGTAGCCTTCGTATCCGGACTTTGCCCCTTTGGCGGCCAGGTCGAAGTTCCTCATCCGCCCCGTCTTTTCGCATTGCTCGAACGTGTGCGGGATCGAGATCAGGCGGTTTGTCTTCTGCCTGGGAGCCCAAAAGGCGTCCTCGATCTTGACGTCGGTGAAGGGAACTTCGGAGAGTCCGTGGATGGGCGTTTGCACCAGATTCAATGCCAAGCCGAGCGAAAGAAGTGTCACCATACGCAACCTCACGGGTCTGCCCTAAGACCCAGGCTCATTATAACGAAGGGTCGGGCTAGCGGGCGCGGCGGAGAGTGTAGGGGTTGAGGAGATTAGGAGACGAGGAGATTAAGGGATGAAGAGATGAGGGGATGATGAGGTGATCGGGCTCCTATCTCCTTATCTCTTCATCTCCTCATCCCCTCAAGCCCCCCCTCAGTACTTCCGCGTAGGCAGCACCTTGGCAGCGTTCGTCGCGTCGAAAAGGTCGTCCTTGATGATCGTTCGCTTCTCCAGCGGCTTCTTGGCCATAAGGGCGTCGATCGCGTCGAAGAGGAACGGGCCAAGGAGCGGGTTGCACTCCACGCTGCAGTTCAGCTTGCCGTCCACGATGGCTTGAAGCGCATCGCGGATGCCGTCGATCGAGACGACCATGATGTCCTTGCCCGGCTTCTTGCCAGCCTCTTCGATGGCCTGGATCGCGCCGATCGCCATGTCGTCGTTATGGGCGAAGAGCACGTTGATCTTGGCCCCGTCGGGACTTTTGAGCAAGGCCTCCATCACCTGCTTTCCGTTCGCGCGCTTGAAGTCGCCGGTCTGCGAGAACACGATCTTCATGCCCGGGTTCTTGGCGAGCACCTCTTCAAAGCCCTTCTTGCGGTCGTTCGCGGGGGCGCTGCCAGGGGTACCGGTGAGTTCGGCGATGACCGCCTTGCCACCCGTGGCCTTGGCGAGCCATTCAGCCGCGCGTCGGCCCTCTTCGATGAAGTCGCTGCCGAGGAAAGTTACATAAAGGTCGTCAGGCACATCTGGACGGCGATCCGAGACGACGACAGGAATCCCGGCTTCCTTGGCTTCCTTCAGGACAGGCTCCCAACCGGCTTCGACGACCGGCGAGAAGGCGATGACGTCCACTTTCTGAGCGATGAAGCTCTTGATCGCCTTGATCTGATTCTCTTGCTTCTGCTGGGCGTCCACGAACTTAAGGTCGATCCCACGGGCCTTGGCTTCCGACTGGATCGACTCCGTATTGGCGGTGCGCCAAGCGCTCTCCGCTCCGATCTGCGAAAAGCCCACGACCAGCTTCTTCTTCTCGCCTCCGCCTGCATCGGCCCCGCCGCCTGCGGCGCCCGAATCCGTTCCTCCACCCGAGCCACAGCCCACCAGGGCGAGTGCCAAAACCGTCGCGCCGAAAGCGCCTTTCCAAGAGATCTTCATCATGGTTACTCCGTGCCCCGAGTGTAGCACCGGCACCTTGCAGGCGTCACAATGCTCCTGTGGATGCGCTGGAACTGCTAAGGGACCTTGTTTTGCTGCCCGGACCCCCAGGGCAGGAGGAGGCCGTGCGGGCCTATCTTCAGGCACGGCTGTCCGAATTGGGTCTGGCCGGAAATGTGGACGCGAAGGGCAACCTGGAGGTCCGCTTCGGCAAGGGTCGGCCGCGGGTCGTGGTCACAGCCCACATGGACGAGATCGCGATGATCGTGAGGGGCCTAGAGTGGGACGGCAGCCTGCGCGTCGGCCCTTTGGGCGGCATGGACCCGTGGAAGGTGGGCGAAGGACCCGTATCCATCCTGACTTCGTCGGGGCCGGTCAACGGAGTTTTGGCTTTTGGCGGTATCCACACTGCCGACCCTGCCAGCACCGTCGAGCAGGCCGAAGCCGGGCCATTGAAGTGGGAGATGGCGCGCGTGTTGACGGGACTCGGCTCCGCGGACGATGTCGCGGCGATGGGTATTCGTCCGGGGACCCGCGTCGTGCTCGCCGAAGATCGGAGGAAGCTCTGGTCCGTGGGAGACCTCGTCTCTGGGCCGTTCCTAGACGACCGTGCCGATCTAGTCTCCTGGCTTCTGGCTCTCGAAGGGTTGAAAGGGTTCGAAGGAGAGGTTGCGTTTTTGGCGTCCGCAAGCGAGGAGGTTGGGGGCGAGGGTGCGCTTTACTACCTGCATGGGCACCGGCCGGAAGTCTGCATCGCGCTGGAACTCGGCCCGAACGTCTCTGATGCGCCTGTGGAGATCAGCGACCAGCCGACGGTGTGGGCGACCGACTCTTTCGCGACGATGACGGCGTCCGATGGCGACTTGCTGGCCAATCTCGGGCTTGACCTGGAGATGGACCTTCAGTTTCAGGCGCTCTCTCGGGGCGGCAGCGACGCCAGTTGCGCGGCGAGCCACGGCCTTTGCGCGCGCCCTATCACGCTGGGACTCCCGATGGAGAATAGCCACGGGTTCGAGATGATCCACCCGGGAAGCATGGACAACCTTGCCGGGCTGACGGCGGCATTGGTAAAGCGGCTCCTGAACTAGTGTCCTCACGCGACAATTGGCGCCGTATGTCGGACGCCGGCGGAACGCAGACATCCTTGTCTGCACCCCGGTCCGCGAGCATCCTTGCTCGCGACACAGGAGAACTGAATTGACGCCCTAGGTTCATCACCATGGTCGGACTTAAGTTCTGGATGCCTTCCAAGTGCGCCCCTTGCCATGCCACTGAGCTTCAACTCTCTGCACGTTTCCCGTAGTCCCGGTTGCGGCTTCCTCTATAATCCCTTCATGTCGAAGTCGACCCTTTTGTTCGGCCGCATCCACTTTGCCCTCGCAGCGGCCACCGGCGTCCTGCTCGCCACAGCCTTCACTTGGCCGCAGGACCAAGCCGCCAAGCCGGTGTTCGCCGATGGGCAGGCGCAGGTGGTTCCGGCGTTCGCCAAGTCGGAGGATTGGGTTCGTGAGCGCCTCTGGGTTGAGACCGAGTTCGATTCCGACAAAGACGGCAAGAAGGACCGCGTCCATGTGGACGTCACGCGCCAGAAGCAGACCGACACCGAAGGGCTGAAGGTGCCCGTGATCTATGAGTCCTCGCCCTACTTCGCCGGGACAGCCGGAGGCGGTTCGATCCTATGGGACGTCCACCAGGAGCTCGGCGAGGACCCGCCACCAAGGACGGCGCACCCCGACGTTCCGTTCAACCCCAACCGCACTTCCGTCTCCAATGGGCTCACCTCGACATGGGTTCCTCGAGGGTTTGCGGTCGTCCACTCCGAAGCGCCGGGAACCGGTCTCTCAACCGGCAGCCCGACGGTCGGTGGCCCTGCTGAGAGGCTGGCGCCGAAGGCGGTCATCGACTGGCTGAACGGGCGAGCCAAGGGCTTCACGACGGTGGACGGAACGGTGCAGGTGGTTGCCAAGTGGTGCACCGGCAAGGTGGGTATGACGGGCACCTCGTATAACGGCACGATTCCGGTCGCCGCGGCGACCACGGGCGTGCAAGGGCTCGAGTGCATCATCCCCGTCGCGCCGAACACCTCTTACTATCACTATTACCGCTCCAACGGGCTCATCCGGCATCCGGGCGGCTGGCTTGGCGAGGACATCGATTCGCTGTACGACTTCATCAACAGCGGCAACCCGGCAGGGCGCGCGAATAGCAACGCCCTCTACCGGGACGGTGAGTTTGCCAGGGGCCGCGACCGGAAGTTCGGCGACTACAACGCGTTTTGGGCTGAGCGCGACCTCTTGCCCTATGCGAAAAACATCAAGTGCGCGGTGCTGATGGCCCACGCGTTCAACGACTGGAACGTGGTGCCAGAGCACAGCGTTCGCATCAGCCAGGCCATCAAAGGGAAGGTGCCGCTGGTTCAGTACTTCCATCAAGGCGGCCATGGCGGCAACCCCCCATTCGAGCTGATGAACAAGTGGTTTTCAAAGTTCCTTTATGGCGTGCAGAACGGCATCGAGAACGGCCCCAAGGCGTTCATCGTCCGCGAGCGGGCGCCCGGTGCGCCGCGCGGCGGCGCCCAGGAGCCGACGGCCTATGCCGACTATCCCAATCCGCGGGCGGTTTCCGTTGCCTTCTCGCTTTCGAAGGGAGGCAACGCAGTAGGTGGGCTATCTCTTTCGGCTTCGACGAAACAGGGCACAGAGACGCTCACCGATGACGTTTCCTTCGATGCCCCTTCGCTGGCGAAGGCACCTTCCTCTCCCAACCGCCTCCTCTACGCCACTCCGGAGCTTTCCCAGTCCCTGCATCTTTCGGGGACCGTTCAGGCCACCATTCGGCTGGCGTCCAACGTGCCTGCGGCGAACCTCTCGGTGTATCTGGTTCAACTTCCTTGGACGGATGGGCCAATCGGGACGTCCAACCTCATCACACGCGGGTGGGCCGACCCTCAGAACGCCAAAGCGCTCACGAAGGGCGGGGACTTCCACTCGATGGAGCGCGGGCAACCCTTGAAGCCGGGCGAATTCGTGACGCTGACCTTCGACCTTCAGCCTGACGACCAGATCATTCCCGCAGGCAAGAGGATCGGACTGATGATCCTCTCCAGCGACCGCGACTTCACGCTTTGGCCCAAGCCTGGCGCAAAGCTGACGGTCGACCTCGATAGGACGTCGGTCAAGATCCCCATTGTTGGCGGAGCAGGGGCCTACGCCAAAGCGACAGGGAATGACTGAGAAAGAGGATTGGCGTCCGGAGGCGCTTCGTTAAGGCCATTCGGTCCCCTCACCCGGTTCGCTGACGCTCCCCGATGGAACCGGGGCAGGCACGGACCTCTCCCCAGCGGGGAGAGGTGGCCTCTAGATGGAACGGTATGACGGCGTTCCTCCCCAGCCCAGCCGATGACAGCGATGATTCGGGGCGCCACCCGTTTGTTTGGTGCGCCAAGAGGTCAGGAGCGTCCAGCCACTGAACAACCCATTGGGCGCCGGCATGGCGTCGCCGATGTGTCCGGAGCGATCTGTCACCCAAGTGTCCGGTAGGGGCAGAAGAGCGAAATGGCGACCCCGGAGGGATTCGAACCCCCGACGCCCTCCTTAGGACGGAGGCGCTCTATCCTCTGAGCTACGGGGCCGCGCTGCATAAAGGTACCCGCAACGCATCGGTAACTCAACGCGCGCGCAAAGGGCTCACGAGGTTTCCTTAACGAGCGACAAGACCTGTCGGAACCGCAAGTGCTGGGCCGAACCGAGCCATTCATAGACCGCCGACTCGCTATGAACCAGGACCGCCCCGGCCCGCTCCATCCGACGGAGCCCTAGTTCATGCCGATCTTGGGACCGCGCCCCAGTTGCGTCCGAAACGACGAACACACGATGGCCCATCCTGAGCAGGTCGAGGACGGTCTGCAGAACGCAAATGTGGGTCTCTATGCCGGCAATCACGAGTTGCTTCGGCGCCAACGCGACGAGCTCGGCCTGAAGTGCGGCGCACCCACAGCAAGAGAAGGTCATCTTGGGAAGTGGCCCGCGTTCCAGGTGGATCCGCAGCTCGGGGACCGTCTCCCCCAAGCGCGAGGGGTTCTGCTCTGTCGCCATAACAGGAATACCGAGTTCTTTTGCCGCGCGGCACAGGAACTGCGCCTTTCGAACCATCTCAACCCCTCCGTGGATCTCGGGGACAAGGCTGGGCTGGACGTCGATCAGGAGGATTGCAGTACCTTCAGCGGAGCAGAGCTCGGGTTCCACAGTGAGGATTATGGAGCTTTGAACCCCTCGTTGAATTGACGTATCGCGCACAAGTGAGTAGAATAGGAAAGCTCAAGGGACTGAGCGCCTCGCGTTTCCGTCCCAGTTACGGAGGTTCGAATTAGGATGAAGCGACTGCAAGGGCTCATTTCGGTTGGTGCGCTGGCTCTGATGACGGGTTCGGCCATGGCTCAGATCGAAAACTTCGATCCCACACCCTACAACTTCTCATTCCGCTTTGGCATCGTGATGCCCGGCACTGACCCCCTTCGCGAAATCGAGAACAATTGGCTCTCGATCGGCATCGACTACACCTTCTCCAAACAATACGTCAAGGGTTCTGAGACCTACCTATCGATCGATTGGATCGGCAAGTCAGGGTCGGGCGAGAAGGGAAGCTACTGGCCGATTCTCGTGAACCAGAAGTTCTTCACCGCCGGCCAAGAAGACGCCCGAACGTATATCACAGTTGGCGTTGGCGTGGTGAACTTCAACGTGTCTTCGTCGGATACGGTGTTCGGTGGCAGGCTCGGCTTTGGCGTCGAACTCAGCCGACAGATCTTCGCGGAAGCGAGTTACTTCGCCAGCGATGCGGCGAAGGGCGGCCTTCGGGCGCAGAGCTTTGGCGCCTATATCGGCTACCGATTCTAGTTTGTTCGGCCTATCGAAGCCAGCTTCGATTGGCCGAATCGCATTGGATTCCACTATCGTCTGTACTTGTTGCTATTACGGAGAAAAAACATGAAAAAGCTATCCTTGCTGGTCGCGGCTGCTGCAGGGCTTGCCGGCCTTTCGAGCGCGCAAAATATGCCGATCTCGTTCGCCCTTAGGGGTGGCGGGGCCCTGGCGCAGGATTCGGAGCTTCAGGCTGCCGAAAACACCTGGGCCTCCGCCGGGCTCGATATTGGCCTTGGGGCTTCCGGTCTCTTCCCGGACGCCACGTCCTACATATCGTTCGACTGGCTTCGACGTAGCGGAAAATCCGACAACGTCTACATTCTGTGCTTCAACCAGCGGTTCTATGGCGGGATGACCTCGAACGCGGACCAGCGCATCTACCTGATCGGCGGCTTGGGAATGGCCAAGTTCGACATCGGAAGCGTGGACGACAACGTTGTCGCCGGCCGCGCGGGCGTGGGCATGGAGTTCACGAAGTTCTTCTATGGCGAGGCGATCCTGAACCTGAGCGCCAAGGGAGACGGCGGATTCAGGACCAACAGCTTCTGCTTCTACTTCGGCTTTAAGCTGTAGTTCGTTCGATCTTAGGATCGAATGGAACCGGGCGGCAAGGTATACCTTGCCCCCCGGTTTTTCCTTGTGAACTTTAAATCCTGGCGGAGCGGGTGGGATTCGAACCCACGGCCCGGCTCAACACCGAGTACGCGATTTCCAGTCGCGCTCCTTCGACCACTCGGACACCACTCCGCAGAAGCTCATTATGACCCATCGGGCAGGGCCTCGGCACCCTGGTCCAATAGGGCAGAGGCGGCTTCGTCTTGGGCGCGTACGCGAACCGGTACGCCCGCCTTTAGCGCCAGGCCAGCGATCGTTTGCATCGTGCCAGAGGGCCGAATGAACGCGAAGTCGATCCGGTCGCTGAGCGACGCGATCAGCCGGTCCCTCATCCAGTTGTAGGGTCTCCCATACCCCGATTCCGGGCTCGCAGGCGTCGCCACCAGGTCCGTCGTGGGGTCGAACTTGTAGCGCCACAGGCGCGCCGCCGCAAAGGGCTCCTCCGACAAGGTCTCTCCCAGGGCTGGGATGAGCCCCCGATCGAGGCAAAGGATGCGCGGAGAGCCCCACCGGAGGGGAACGACCGCCGCACGCATGTACTCGGCACGGTTGTGGCCAGTCACCAGGATTTCGGAGTTCAGCACCCCGCTTTCGGCCAGTCGTTCGATGCGGTTGAGCGCCTCCGAGTCTCCGTGGTTGGAGCTTAAGACGGAGAACGTTCTGCCCTCAAGGAGCCGCATGTTGCCATAGAAGAATAGCGCCGCAGGCGCATCAGGATCGAAGCGCTCGACGCGCGCCGGATAGTGGGGGTCTACGGCCGTTACCACCTGGACCTTGTACGTTTCCAGCCGTTGAAGGAGGCCAAGTGCGTGGTCCCGAACGCCCGGGGCAGGGTTAGCGATCTTGCGTGCCACCGCTTCGCTTAAACCGAGCTCCTCGCGCAGCGCTGCTACAGAGAGAGTCGTTGCAGAATCCGGCGAAATCCCAAGCAGGTCCATGCGTAGTAGCGCCTTTCGAACCGACCTAGCGCCGACCCCGGGCAGCAGCGACAGATAAAGCGCGTAGCGTCTGCGCGTCCAGGTCATGGCCAACCCGCCGCTGACCTCGCCGCGCCCAACAGGATCGAAACCGCCTTTTCGCCGGAGCGCTGCATCTCGTCCACCACCTCTTCGTGCGAGAGCGCGGCGCCGATTAGGCCGCAGGCGAAATTCGTCGAGACGGCAAGGCACGCGTAAGGAACGCCGGCTTCTTGCATGGCGATGGCCTCGGATGCAGCCGTCATTCCGACCACGTCGCCGCCAAGCTCTCTGTAGAGTGAGACTTCCTTCGGCGTCTCGTAGCGGGGTCCATTGCCGTTCACATATACCCCTCCATCAATTACGTCGATGGAGAGGTCCATTGCGCTCTGCAGCATCGCGCTGCGGGCCCTGGGGTCGAAGGGATGTGAGAAATCGGTATGCCTCACCTCCCGGTCGAAAAGAGTCAAGTTTCGGCCGGTGAGGTCCAAAAAATCGGAACAGACCGAAAAGCTGCCGACAGGCCAATCCGCGCGCAGAGAACCCACTGCAGCGCTGCCAAAACAGGCCCTTGCGCCAAGCGCCTTGATGCCGAGCGCCAACGCTCGGTAGTTCACCAAGTGGGGCGGCGTCGCGTGGCCCGTGGAATGCCGCTGCACCACGGCGATGGTGGCTTTCTCGACCTCGATGAGCTTTCCACGCATGAGCCCAAACGGGGTTGGCACATGAATGGGCGCGCCTGGCCGTTGGGCCAGGCGCGAACCGATTCCTGTTCCACCAATGATCGCAGCGTCGACCCTCATCTTGGCGGATTATAGCTTTGAAACCCGCTCGCCGACGCGCGCCGCTGAATTCGCCGGTAGACTCCTGGCCATGACGCTCAGGGAGGTGCTGCACGCACACATCCCCGTGCTGACTGAGATCAGCACGGTGCGCGACGCCGTCGACAAGATGGACATCTACCAGTTCTCGGCCCTGGCGGTTGTGGATGAGCGCGGCAAGCCCATTGGGGTCGTAACCGAAGGAGACCTATGCCGCAGCGCCTCCAAGCGCGACAGCCTGGCCGACATGATGCAGGAACCTGCATACGTCCATGGGACGGCCGAGCCCGAGGTCGCCTCCGCAGAAATGGAGATCGGCGATGCCTTTCACCGCATGCTGATGAGCGGCCTGACGCTGCTACCCGTCGTGGAGGGAGAGAGGCTTCTGGGCGTGGTGCTGCGCGTGGACCTGATGCAGGCGCTGATGGCCGACAGATCTGGATAGGGGAGGTTGAGAACGGTTTGGCCCAGGCGTCCCGTCTGGGCAGCTTAGGCTCAGGGACTGTAGGAGCCATCTCATAGACCTGCAAGACGCTATCGGAGGAACTGAGGTACAAAGGAACGAAGGGACGCGTAACCGCAGCCCCAGGTCTTTAGCCTGGGACCAGCATTTGTGAGAGAGCTTGTTGTTTCACAAAGCCTATACGGCAGTACTCAACGGTCCTTTCAGGAGTGCCGCGCTTGGCGGCCATCGGGCGCTTCGAAGCAGTCGTCCAGCCTGGGCGGTAGAATTCATACCGATGTCCGAGCGCGTCACAGCCCCGTTGTTCCGTTCGATGAAGGCCTCTGGGCGCAAGATCGTTGTGGTCACGGCCTATGACGCGTGCACCGCCGGCCTCGCCGAGGCCGCCGGAGTCGACGCGATCTTGGTGGGGGACTCCGTCGGAAACGTGGCGTTGGGGATGCCCACGACGCTTCAAATGAGCCTCGAGGCGATGGTCCACCACACGGCTGCTGCGGCGCGAGGTACAAGCCGTTGCCTTTTGATAGCCGACATGCCCTTTGGCTCCTATCAGGCGTCGGATGCGCATGCCGTCGAATCCGCCGTTGCGCTTGTGAAGGCCGGCGCAGAAGCGGTCAAAGTGGAGGGCGCCTACGACGATAGGGTGCGCGCGATTCTGCGCGCGGGAATTCCCGTCATGGGGCACCTCGGGCTCACTCCCCAGAGCATTCACGCGTTTGGCGGCCACAAAGTTCAGGGCAAAGGGGACGATGCGGCGGCCATTTTGAAGGCCGCGCGATCGCTGGAGCAGGCAGGGGTGTTCGGCCTGGTGCTTGAACTCGTGCCTGGACAGTTGGCCGAGGAGGTCACGCGAGCCGTCAGCTGCCCCACCATCGGAATTGGCGCTGGTAAGGAGTGCGACGGCCAGGTTCAGGTTTTCCACGACGTAGTTGGATTGACGCGGCGTACGTACAAGCACGCCCACGCCTTCTGTAAGGGCTGGGACGTCTTCGAATCTGCGCTTCAAGACTACGCGTCTTCAGTTCGCGACGGCCGGTTTCCCGGCCCTGAGAACACATTTTGAAGATCATTCGCCGCCTTGCGGACTATCCAGGTAATTCGGATGGCATTGTGGGGTTTGTGCCCACGATGGGTGCTCTTCACGAAGGGCATTTATCGCTGATGCGAACCGCGCGGTCAGAGTGCGATGTATTGGCCTCGTCCATCTTCGTAAATCCGCTGCAGTTCGGGCCTAGTGAGGACTTCTCCAGATACCCCCGACGAGAGGAGCAAGATTTTGAGCTTGCGCGAAGCGCCGGCGTGGACTTGATGCTTTGCCCCGAGCCTGACGAACTGACGCGCAGCCAGCAGACTACCGTGCATGTGTATGGTGTTTCTGAGCTATTCGAGGGCGCCTTCAGGCCGGGACATTTCGATGGCGTGGCTACGATTGTTGCGAAGCTCTTCAACATCGTTCGCCCCAACGCTGCGTTTTTCGGCGCTAAAGACCTTCAGCAATGTGCTGTCCTTCGAACGATGGTCCAGGATCTGAACTTTGGGATCAAGCTGAGGTTCCTGCCTACGGTCCGGGAATCTGACGGATTGGCGCTTTCCAGCAGGAACGCATACCTCAGCCCGCAGGAAAGGGAGCTTGCGCCACGGCTTTTTGCGACGCTTTGCGGAGTGGCCGAGAGCGCAAAGTCGAACGTCGGGAGCCTTGCTGAAGAGCTTCTTGTCCAAGCCAAGAACAGGCTCGATTCCTACGGCTTTGACGTGGACTACCTTGATGTGGTGGACTGGAATACCATGCGACCCACCAGGGTAGTCGACGAGTCGACGTGGCTCGTCGCAGCGGCGAGGCTCGGGACGACCAGGCTGATCGACTCAAAGTGGGTTTTGGAGCCATAGGGCGTTCCATTTAGCCGTGAAGACACACTTGCAATTACGTTACAGCAAAAAGTAAAGTGTGACTATTGGAGTTTGGAGGTCAGGTTATGTCCAAAACGGTAAAAAGTGTAAAGAATTCGCTCAAGTTCAAAGCAAACGTCAAGAGCGGTTTGCTTTCGGTCAAGGTCGGCATCAAGCGGTATGTGTTGCCGGTGCAAGTTCGCATGTTGAGCAACAGCTCTCACATCTTCCTTTCTTTTGCTGCTTCGTCTGAACTCTACAAGCTAAAGGACAAGCAGTTGGTCGCGATGAAGCCGGACGAAGACGCAACTGATGCGTTTGCCTCCCTGAATCCCGGACGAAAGCGAACGGGTCGCAGACGATCTGCGGGCGTGGAGCTTCCCGCAGCGCTGGCTGAGGCCGCGAAGAAGGTCCCAGCGGGCTATAAGCTCGGTTACGGCCCGGACGGCGAGCTTCGCCTCGTGAAGAAGCGCGTGCGCCGCAAGAAATAACGCCTGCTCACGCCGCCGAGCCAGTGCGGCCGGCTTCGCAGTAGTTTCCTTGGGGCTTCCCGGTGGTTGCACCAATAGGTCCAACTTCAGGAAGCCCCAAAACCTGTTCGCCAGGCGTCTACCTGTCGCCTTAAGTCCGATTGCGTGACACATCGCGGCAGTGATGGCGAAGCCGCGAATGGCGCATAGCATACGATTGAGCGCCCCTTCAGGGCCTATCATCGCACACGCAACGGGTTCCAGGGCTGCGCCATACGCTACCTTCTTTTGGGCCGTTGTGCCCCCAAGAGAGATTCCTGCGATTCACAAGTGGCCTCACAGCGGCCGGCGAGGTGCGCGCAGCTTGCCGGGGCAAGTAGAATCTCCCTTGCGCCGCCGTAGCTCAGAGGTAGAGCACCCGCCTTGTAAGCGGACGGTCGAGAGTTCGATTCTCTCCGGCGGCTCCAGGATTTGGATTTGGCAATGACCGAATCTGTTGTCAAGAACTCTCTGGCTAGTCCTCTCGACCTTTAGCCACAGGATGATCGGCGGTGGCACATTCACCGTATCTATAGCATAGGGTTCAGAGTAACACGCTTCGTAGCCATAGGCTGAAGGTTCGAGTCCTGAGTGGGGCGCCAAAGAGCAGCAAGTTCTGTCAGGCGCTCCAGTGGAGGGGTGAGCTGAGCGGCTACCGTGATTTCTCAGCCGGGCACGCGGTTGCGGGAGCCGTGGGTGAGACTTGCCCTCGGCTCCCGCAACAACGCAGCTCGACGGCTACTGCGCGGTGAGGAACGTTTTCGTCCCTCCCGCAGATACCAGGCTGTAGATGTTGAGCCCAACTTGGAACAACATGCGCTGGTCGTCGAGCGTGAAGCACGGAAGGAACGCACCGTCCGATCCTGGGATCAACTGTGCCGTCGCCGCTCCCCCTGGGTAGGAGACTCGATAGAGCCTCGAAGTGCGGTCAGCCTCTTGAAACGCGGTCACCAGGAAGGTGTCCTCGTTGCTGTTCGCCCATGCGGGCGGACCGTTGATGAAGTGGTCGTTCAAGATGCCGAAGGTGGCCGTTAGGTCGATCGAACCGGTTACTGCAATGCCTCCAGCCCCGTCCTGGCCCACGTCAAAGACCCAAAGGTGGTGGCGGTAGTCCCCGCCCGTGCCGATCGGGAAGGCGACGTTGGCGACGATCTTCGTGGCGGAGGCGGACCAGTCCCCGCCCCAGACGTGGTCTTGAGAGGTAAGGCGCTGCTTTTCTGTGCCGTCCGGGTTGATGACGAAGAGATCGTCCGCTGCGCCCCCCGTGCCCCCGTTCACCTGGTCCGCGAAGAGGATCTTGTATTGGCCGTCAGGCGCGGGTTTTGGCGACCACTTCGGGTTGATCGGCAGGGTTCCGACCGTGGCGATTTTGGTGAGGTTTTTGCCGTTGCTGTCGATCACCCAAAGGCCGGGCGCCCCATCGAGGTAGCTGCCAAACGCGATCTTCGTTCGGTCGGGCGAGAGGCTCGGCCGTGCGGAGTCCGTCACGTTGCGAAGGAGGCGAACCTTGTTGGACACCGTGTTGCCGCTGAGGTTCATGGTCCAAAGATTGCCTTGGCCGTTGTTGGTCCGCTCGATGTAGGCGACGTCGGGCAAGGGTGGTGTGGTCCCTCCGCCCTTTTGAGCTGACGTCGGGCTGGACGCGACCCCGAAGACCGTGCCAATCACGACGGCGTAGGCGAATACTTTGGCCGCTCTTTGATAGGTGCGGCCGCCGCTTGATGAAGAACCTGTGGTCATCTCATTTCTCCTTGCGCACCTCTCCTTTGGAAGACTCCGGAGAGCGGCGCTTGAAGGTAGAAGCGCAAAGCCGCCAGGTTCCCCCTCCCCCAAAATCAGTTCTCGCAATAAGACAAGGGGCGGGCCTGATGGCCCGCCCCCCTTACCCTAACTTCCGACAAGCCCTCTAGGGCAGTCCCAGTAGGTAGATCATCAGCTGCACCTCGGCGTACAGAGCGGACTTCTCGGCCCCGTCCACCATCCAGTCCTTGGGCGATGGGTCCCCGTCCAGCTTGTCGAGAAGAGCCGTCAACTCCGCAATCGCCTCCTGGCGGTTCCCCGACGCGACGAAGTTGGCCGCTTGCGTCAGCTTGTTGCTCAGCGCCGTGCGCTTGCCTGCTGCCGCGTTGGCGTTAGGCGCGTCGATCAGAGTCAGGCCGTAATTGAGCACCAGGGCCGCTTGCTCGCGAAGCTTGTTCTCGATCCAAGAACCTGGAACACCCGGCGTCAGCGGGGTGGGATCCAGCAGATCGCCAACGCCGTCGCCATCGGTATCCGGGTTGCAAGGCGAGGTTCCGAGAGCCACTTCCGCGCCGTCTGAAAGCCCATCGTCATCGGAGTCGGAATCCAACGGGCTCGGGCATCCCGATCCCTGCGCCATGTCCACCTCGGTGCCGTCGAGCAGGCCGTCGGCGTCGGTGTCTCCCATCAGCGGGTTGGTGTGATGGGCGTTCACCTCCGCTCCGTCGGTGAGGCCGTCGGCGTCGGTGTCTGACGCAAGAGGGTTGGTGTGGGTGGTGTTGACCTCAACGCCGTCCTGCAGCATGTCGCCATCGGTGTCGGCGCTGTTGGGGTTGGTGCCGAGCACGGCCTCCTGCGCGTTCGTGAGCCCATCGCCGTCTGCATCCGCGGGTATCGCCCTAACCGCCACACCATGGAAGGTGCCGGCTGCCACGGCGAGGAAACCGCTACCAGATGGAGGTGGGCCCTGCACATAGCCCCAAGCAACAATGGTTCCATCCTCGCGTACCGCAAAGCACTGGTATCCGCCTGCCGAAACGGCTTTGAAGCCCGTGCCGCTTGGGGTGCCAGACACTTTGCCGTAAGTGTCCTGGCCCCAGGCGACGAGGCTGCCGTCTGCCCTGATGGCGATGCTCATGTCTGCACCTGCAGCTACGCTGATGAAACCTGTCCCTGTCGGCGTGTTCGTGACAACCGGTCCGGAGGTCCCCCAAGAAGCCAAGCTGCCGTCCGACCTGAGAGCGACGCCGTGCCGAGTACCCGCTGCAACGGCTACGTAGTCGTTTCCGGGAGGAGGCAAAGGCCAGGTCAAATTGCCAAAGGCCACAAGGCTTCCGTCGGTTCTGATGGCATAGGCATTGTAATAGCCGGAAGCGACTGCGACATATCCCATGCCATCAGAGGTCTCAGGCGCGGGGTAGTAGGGCAGGTATCCCCACGAAACTAGGTGCCCGTCTGAGCGTATGGCCAAGCTGTGATCATGCCCGGCCGATACGGCAACGTACTCTCCGACCTGAGGCGTGCCTGAAACTTGGCCGACGCTGTTATTCCCCCATGAAGCGAGTGTGCCGTCTGACCTTAGTGCCACATTATGCTGCGAGCCAGCCGAAACAGCAACAAAGTTGGACCCTAATGGAGTTCCTGAGACTGTTCCGCGCGCATCGCTCCCCCAAGATACGAGGGAACCAGGGGCTTGAGCCAGAGCCTGCTGCGGAACGGAAAAGTAGAGCGCACTGCAGGCGAAAGCCGCCAGGCAGCGCACTGTTCGTGTGGACAAAGACATGTCAATCCTCCTCGCGCTCTTCTCGTGCAGTTATCCACAAAGAGAGGCGCTTGAGGGTTGAAGCGCAAAGCCGCCCGGTTCCCCCTCCCCCCTCAAAAAGCCTCCCGTAGACTTTTCGGGGCCGTCAACCATCCAATCAGGCGGCGACGGGTCGCCGTCCAGACGGCCCAGAAGCGCCGACAATTCCGAGATCGCCGCCTGCCTGTTGCCCTGGGCAACCAGGTTTGCCGCAGTGGTGAACGCGGTGCTGAGCGCGTTTCTGCGGCCCGCTGCCGCGTTGGCATTGGGGGCGTCGATCAGCGTCAGGCTGAAGCCCAACACGGCGGCCGCATCGTTTCGTATGGCGTTTTCGATCCATCCGCCCGGCACGCCTGGCGTCAGGGGGGTCGGATCCTGGGCGTCGTTCACCCCGTCGACATCCGTGTCGGGGTTGCACGGCGAAGTCCCCAAGGCAACCTCGGCTCCATCGCTCAGTCCGTCGCCGTCCGAGTCGGGATTCAGAGGGCTCGGGCAGCCTGTGCCGTGGGCCATGTCCACCTCGGTGCCGTCAAGCAGGCCGTCTCCGTCGGTGTCCCCAACAAGCGGATTGGTGTGATGCGTGTTGACTTCAGCTCCGTCGATCAGAAGGTCGCCGTCGGTGTCTGCCACGTTCGGGTCGGTGTGGTAGACGTTGACCTCGTCCAGGTTGGATAGGCCATCGGCGTCAATGTCGCCATTGGCTTCGTACTTGATGGTCAGCCAATCGAACTGCCCCTGGCCCTGCCCACTTCCGGTGACATAAACATTGCCAAATGGGTCCATCGCGATGGAGACCGGAACTGCTGCCCCAAGCCCTAATCCAAGGTATCTGTCGACCCAAACAATCTGGCCGGTCTCTCCATCGAATTGCACGGTCGTGAAGTGATCTCCCTCATATAATCCACGAGAGTTGCCGGTAACGACCGCATCTCCTGAAGGCTTCAGGACGAGCCCCGACGCTACGTCCACCCAGCTATCCTGGTTGTCGTAATACGATGTCCATAGTTCGGCACCCTGCGGTCCAAACTTGGTGACAGCATAGTCACCGTTACCGTGCCATACTGCGGTGCCGCTAACGAACACATCTCCGTCCGCGTCCACAGCGATATCATCGTTCGAAACCGGCCCGGGACGAATGGCGAACCACTGCTCATTGCCTTCTGTGTCGTACTTTGTCGTTCGAGAACCGCACGTCACGTAAGGATTACCGTTGGCATCGAGCGCAATCGCAGCTCGCCCCCATCCGGTCCCATCGCTGAATTGTGCTTCCGCAGTCCACAGCACGATTCCATTCGGGTCAACCTTGCAGGTTCTGGCGTACCCTGCAGTACCCTGTGTAACGTATGCGTTCCCGCCGGAATCGACGGCGAAGTCGTAGGTTCCCACTGACCCGAGCGCCCACAGTTCATTGCCGTTGCCGTCCAACTTCATCAGGGCACGCCCCAAGCCGGCCCCCAGTACGTACACATTGCCCAAGTGGTCGGTTTCGAGCCCAGTTGGATCACCTTGGGTGTCGAAGCGCGATTCCCACAACTGAGTTCCATTGGAGTCGTACTTGAGGACCACGCATTGGCGCGGGCCATAGCTGGCAGTGAATCCGGCAACCAGAACGTTCCCGTCTCCGTCTAGGGCAACCTTGTGACCCGCTGCGCCGCCACTGTTCAGCGGGTTTCCCCAATACCGAGCGACCCAACGGAGTGAGCCGCTCGGTCCGTACTTGATGGTCACGCACTGATTGTCTGCCTTGCCGGTTACATAGGCGTTGCCGGCGGAATCTGCGACAACGTCCTTGGCGGCCTCAGCGATGAAGCTGTGCTCGCTATATCTCGACGCCCAACTCATCTGGAGTTGGGCAGAGGCCCCGGCAGGCATAGCCATAGTGACGAGGGCGACGGCGGCCGATAGGCTGAGCTTCGCCGCACGGTTCTTCAAGGTCAAGTTCATTTCGCTAACTCCTCCCTCCAGAAGCCCCATGCTCAGGGGGCGTTTTGCCAAGAGGCGCCTGCGTTGTCCCACAATGGCTCTCCGGGCTCAACCGGTAGAAGCGCAAACCGACCGGTTGCCCCCTCCCCACTTTTTCACTTCTCGCAAAGAGACCAGGGCGGCCAATCGGCCGCCCTGGTGTGGAAAGGTCCCTATCCCCCTAACCGCTTGATGCCGTCAAGCGCATTCTGCTGCTTGGGGTCGAAGGAGAGCGCCTTGCGGAAGTGCTCGACGGCCTTGGCTTTGTTACAGCGAGCCTCATAGACCAGCCCGAGCTCCGCCCAGGTCTCGGCCGCATCGGTGGAGTTCTTGTAGAGGTCCAAAGCCTTCCTCAGCCAAATCTCGGCGTCCGTTAGGTCGCCCCTCATGCGCTGGATCTCGCCCACCAGCGCGGCACGGTTCGGGCGGCTCGGGTTGTCGGCGACCGCGCGCCTGGCGAGGTCCAGAGCCTCGTCCAGGTTCTTTCCCGTCAAGGCGAAGATCGAAGCCAGGTTGTTCAGCACCATGCCGTTGGCGGCATCGATCGCTAAGAAGTCGCGGTAGACCTGGACCGCTTCGTCAAACCGCTTCAGGTCCTTCAGCATCTCGGCCAGGTTGATCGAGCAGAAGGGGTTCTTTGGCGCGAGCGCCAGCGCCTTTCGAAGGATGGTCTCCGCCTCCGGATACCGGCTCACCTTTCGCAGGTGATTGCCGTATCCGAGGTGCACCTGGGCACTCGCGGGCGCGAGCTCAAGGGCCCTCTTGAACGCCTCCTCAGCCTCTTTCGGCTTGCCTGCTTGGGCTAGGCCGTTGCCCAGGTCCAGCCAGCGTCCAGGATTATTCGGCTCGATCTCGGCGGCTTTGGCCAGCGCCTTCGCCGCGTCCGCGTGCTGGCCCTGCTTCTTGTACACGTTGGCCAGGCTCGCCCAAACGTGGACCGCGGAGGCCCTAGCGCCGTAGAGCTCGATGGACCTCTTGTAGGCTAAGATCGCCTGAGGAAGCTCGTTCCGCTTGAAAAAGACCGCGCCGAGCGTGTCGAGGAAGTTGGCGTTCCTGGGCTCAAGCTTGGTTGCCTGCTTGGCCAGCGCAAGCGCCTCATCCAGGTTGATTCCCCGCTCGGAGAACTCCCACGCCAGCCAGTTCAGGGTGAAGGCATCGCCCGGAGCGATCTTAAGCAGCGCCCTTGATTCCGCGACGGCTTCCTCAAACCGGCCCGTTTTCGCGAGCAGATCGGCGAGATTGGAGCGCGCCTCGATATTGCCTGAGCGCGCCTCAATGGCCTGCCGGAACAGGTCTTCGGCCTCTTTGAGCAGCCTGTTGCGCTGTTTGAGGAGCCCGAGACCGTTCAGCGCGTTCGAGAACTTGGGGTTGATCTTCAGCGAGCGCAGGTAGGCGGCTTCGGCCTCCTCCCAGCGGTTCATCCGCTCCATGAGCATCGCCACCTCATACGGCGCTTGCGGGTCTTGCGGCGCCAAGCGCTCAAGCTCCGCCAAGTGTTTGACAGCTTCGTCGAACTTGCGGAGCGCCACCAGGCACCTGGCCAGATTGACGTGGGCGAAGGGGTCCCTTGGTTCCATCGCGACGGACTTCCTAAGGAACGGCTCTCCTTCTTCGGGCCTGCCCATGTCCGTCAGCGCGGCTCCGAGCCGCCAGTGCGTCTCCGGGTCCCGCGGCTCTAGCGCGAGGGACTTTTTAAGGATTTCAACCGCCTCCACGTGCTGGCCGAGTTGTGCGAGAACGTGGCCAAACCCCCTCATCCCCATCGCAAAGTCCGGCGCCATCTCGTACAGTCGCCTAAACCAAGTCTCGGAGAGCCCCAGGTTGCCTTCCCGATGGTAGAGGTTGGCGAGGTTCATGTAGGCCAACCGGTTGGTGGGTCCGGCTTCGATGGCCTTCTTGTAGGCGCTTTCGGCCTCCCGAATGCGGCCGAGATCCTCCAGGGTGTAGGCCATGTTGGTGAGGAAGGAGGTGTTGTTCGGGTCGTATTTGACGGCGTACTCATGGGCAACGAGGGCCTCTTCGAGCTTTCCGAGGTCGCTCAGGATGAGCCCTTTGCGCTGCCAAAGGTAGGGCTGTTGTGGCTCTCGTCGCAGGCCCTCCTCGACCTGTTCGAGGGCTTCGTTGGTCCTTCCCGTTCGATGCAGGGCTCCGGCAAGGACCTGGCGCGAGTTCCCGTCGTTGGGGTTCACCTCGATCGCCCGTCGGCCATAGATCTCCGCGTCCTTCAGCCCGTCCCTCGCTTGATAGTAGTATTGGGTGAGGAACTGCCACGGGTTGACGTGATACGGATCTATCTCGGTGGCCAAGTGCACCACCTGCAGCGCCTCTGGGATCCTTCCCATTCGCTGCAAAATCTTGGCTTCGCCATGAAGCACGAGCCCAGCGCCGGGGAGCAGCCTCTTGCCGTTGCGGGTGGCGACGAGGGCTCCTGCCAGATCGCCGGAAGCCAGCAGAATGTCGGAGAGCTCCATGTGTGCCCAAGGCCAATGGGGCGCAAAGCGAACAGCGATCCGGGCCTCTTCTGCCGCACGCGGCAGGTTACCAATCTTCTTGAGCGCGATGGCCAGGTTTTGGTGCGCCAAGGCACTTTGTGGCTCAAGTCGCACAGCTTGCTGGAAGGCGCGGATGGCCTCGCCCATGTCGTCGCCTATTTCGTGCAGGATTCCCAGGTTTATCCAGCCAGCGCACGTCGGGTTCTCCCTAAGCTCGCGCTGCAGCCCCTCTATTCCTTCCTCTCGGCTCTGCCATAGGCCCAAGTCGGTCCACGGCCTCACGGCGTCGGCAATGTCGGCGTTCCAGGACGGGATGGGCTGTCCCTCGACGATCGGCACGACGGGGATGGACCGCTGTTGGCCCTTGCGAATGAGCGACACGCCAATTCGCTTGCCCATCGAGCGCCAAGCCACGCGCCTGACGTCGAGCATGCTTCGCGTAGGCTGCCCATCCATGGCCACGATCACGTCGTCGCGCCATATCCCCGCCCGCAGTGCAGGCGAATGAGACCACATATACAACACGCGAACCCCGTCTGCGACGCTTTCGCCCTCCAGTAAAAGTGAGCCGCCCGGCATCGCCAACCGATAGAGCGCGCTCTGGGTGGTTAGGCGCGATGTCCCATCGACAAGTAAGTGAAACGTCGTGGACGATTGGCCTGGTGCCTTCACCGAGCGGTATGCCGAACCTTGGGTGAGCCGCAAAACGCTCAGCCTCTTCGGTTCCGTGGGCTTCGACCCTTCCACCACAACCGATTCGGTCATCCCCGTGGCCGTCTCGCTTCCAAAGCTGTTGAAGAAGGCCACCTTGCCTTCCCTAACCTGCAAGGTCGCTCTGAGTCTTTGCGATTCGTCCTCGGTCCTCGCGACCTCCAGGCCAAACTCCGTGCCAACGACCTGGGCCGTCGCGACCGGAGTCACGACCTCGAATGGCGACCCGGCCAAGTCATGCTGCACCGAAGCATAGAGCCGGCCCAAGCCCAGCGAGATCCGGTTCGGCCTGGAGGCCGAGACAGCGCCACGCGGCGCATCGGGCAAGGTCACGATCGTGTTGAACCCGAGCCCCACGATCGTCCCGTCGCTAAACCGCAGGGTCGCAGTACCCATGTCGCCGGTCTCGATGCGAGACCCGAAAGCCACTTTCATGCCTCGCGACGCAGGCCGCGCCTCCTTCGCGCCCGGTTCGTAGACCTGCAGATCCCCGACGACGCGGACGAGCGTGCCCGCTGTCGGCGGTTTCACGGCGACTGCACCTTTATGGTCGCCCCTGCCGCGTTTCGATGGCGGCGGGCTCTTGGCGCCGCCCTTGTTGTCGGCCACCGGGCCATTGCGATCCGGGGCCGAGCGGTCCGGCGCCAGTCGCTCTGGGAGCGGCCTCGTCTGCTTCGGCGGCGCCGGGGCGACGGCTCTCGAGCGCTGGAGCTGCCACGTCACGGCCAGGTAGCCAAGAAGGATCAGAGCCGCCAAGCCGGCGAACGCCAGGCTCCAACGAATCGGACGCGACGCCCTGGGCAACCCAAACCCCCACCGCCCCATGGCCTCTCCGTTGAAGGTGCCGTAGGAGTGCTCCTGCTCTTTGGCTTTGGCACGTGCCCTCGCTCTGTCCAGAAGAGCGTCCAGGCCCCGCTTCCGCGCCGCCTCGCTCATTAGGATCGCGCCCGCCCCATCCGCCGACCGAACCAGGGATTCGAAATGGTCGTCAAACGCCCCGCCCTTATCGCTCGAAGTGGCCCCCCGTCCCAAGCCGCGAAGCTCGTCCAACAGGCGCGTTAGGGCTGTGCTGAGATCGCGCTCGTTCATATCACCAGCAACTCCAGGCAGATCATGCGGAAAGGCTCGTCGCCCAGCCACCGCAGCATCTCGCGTCGCGGCCTTTCCCTGGCCTTCTCGAGGAGGCGCTCGACGGAGCGCTCGGTTCGGCGCATGATCCGCGCGATCTCGGGTACCGAGAACCCCTCGACGTAACGCATCGAAACGGCCTCGCGCTGGTCGGGAGTGAGCGTGTTGAGCAAGGCCTGCACCAGGCGAACCCGATCCAGGCTAGCCACCAACTCCTCCACCGAGACTGAAGGATCGTGGAGTTCCCTGAGCCGTGACCTCGTCTCGGAATCAATCCGCACCAGGCGGTCTTCCGGAATTCGCTTGGCCGCGCCCGTCCTTCGATGAAAGTCCACGATGCGGTTTCGCGCCAGCCCGCAGAGCCAGCTGAAGACCGAGCACGAGCCGTCGTAAGTCTCGCCCATGTCCATCGCGGCGAGGAACGTGTCGTTGGTGATCTCCTCGGCGTCCTCGCGGGAACCCCGAATCCGGCGAACGACGAAGCGCAGCAACGGGTCGCAGAAGGTCTCATAGACCTCCCGCGCCGCCGCCTCGTCTCCTCGTGCCATACAGCCGATCAAAGACGCTTCACTCTCGCGCGAATGCTCGCGCTCACTGACTGCCATCTGCTACGGTACGGCCTCTCGCTGTGAACTCAAAGGCTAGCCGAGTTCTTTGTAACGACCTATGTCCGTCGTCACACTATGATTCGGCAAGAGAGCGCTCCAAACCTTTCAAGCGCAATCTGAGTCCGTTCCCCCCCCTGTTCAGGATGTCGTTCTCACAAGATTGCTCACAGGAATAGGATCAAGGTCCAATGTAGGCTGTGCCCTAAATCCGAGGTCTCACCAAAGCATCGCAAAAGTGTCCGAAGAGCAGACTCGGCCTGTTGTCAATGCCCGTTGTCATCGACGGTGTTCTACAGGATGCTTGGGAACCTGGGAACCTCGAATCAGGCAGGGCTTGCAGGTTCGCAGGTTCAACGAGGGGAGTTCGATTCTCTCCGGCGGCTCCAGGAATGCCTCCACCGTTGCGCCTATCAAGGGGATGTCATGTTCCCTTCTAGGGCGTCCAGAGCGCCGCGCCAACACTGCACTGTCTTCCAGTTGAGGCCCACAATCCACCGGCGCAAGGTTCAGCACCTCGCCCTGCTCGGAAGCGGCCGACATGCCGACAATTTCCTGCAGGGCAGCGCTTCCTCAAGGACATTTCGTGGGTTTTTCATTGCATCCATCACAGCACACGATCGCGGCGCCCGGCGTCGCCCGCCGAACGCTTCACGGCTTGTCCCACCTGCTCGACCTGGCGGCGACCGCGCAGCAGAGCGGAGACGACACGCGGTATCGGGCGCTCGTAGAACGCTGCGCCGACTGGTTCTCGGCGAAGGGCGCCTCCCTGTTCATCGGAGTTGGCGACGAATACAGCCTTGTGGCGCGCGCCGGCGCCGACGAGAGAGCGCCCGCGAACGCCTCGATCCGGCGGGGTGAAGGGGTAGGGGGCGCCTGCATCGCCGACGGCAAGCCCCGCATCCTCAACGATCTCGATGCCGACCCCGAGCTCTCGGGCCGAGGCATCCGTAAGCGGTCCGACATCGGCTCTGCCATGGTCGTGCCGCTGATCGCGCCGTCCGGCGGGTGTGTGGGGGTGCTCAACCTCTCCCGAACCCCCCAAGACACGCCGTTTGGATCCGACGAACTGGCGCTTGCCAACTCGGTGGCCGCCTATCTGGGTCTCTCCATCGCCAACGCGGACCTCGTCCGCCAACTGCAGCGCTCACTGAATTCATCCAGCGCCCTCCAGGACCAGCTTGAGGGCATCCTTTTGGGAGTTGGGGTCGGGATTTTGGCGTTCGACAGTCGTGGAAAGCTGGTCCGCTTCAACCCGGAAGCCGCACACATTTTGGGCACGGACCTGCACGTTGGGAGTACCGGCAAGAGCCTGCGTTGCGGTGTGGACCCTGCACTCTCCCGAGCCATTCAGGACGCTCTGGCCGGGAAGATCTCGCGCGCTCATGGGCGCTTCGGCCCGACGACGGAATCGGGCCGAAAGAGCTGGAGCCTGACCGCGAAACAGCTTCAAGACGGTGTCGTTCTGGCACTGCACGACACCTCGGACCTCGAGGAGGCGCAGGAGGAGCTCTCCCGCGTGCGGAGGCTCGCGGAAATCGGGCAGATGGCGGCCGCCATTGCCCATGAGATCCGAAATCCGCTGACGGGCATCCGTGGCGCGGCCCAGGTCATTCGGGATGAACCCGAACTCGCTGCCGAGTTTGGAGAGATCATCGAGTCTGAAGTAGCCAAGCTCAACCGCCTCTGCGAGGACTTCCTCGACTTCTCCAGGCCGTTGCGGATGGTGAAGGAGCCAATGAGGCTGAGCGAATCCTTCGAGACTCCGATCAAGCGACTACGCTCCACATTCGACGAGCGCGACATCGAGCTTAGCTTTGTTTCAGAGCCCGAGGAACCGACAATCCTAGCGGACCCACGGCGCTTGGAGCAAGTCGCCCACAACCTGTTGCGCAACGCCATGGAGGCTTGCGTGCCGGGCGGAAAGGTCCAAGTGCGAATCAACGGTGGGACTGCCGAGGTCCAGGACGACGGATGTGGGATGGATGAAGAAGCGATGAGCAACCTGTTCGTTCCTTTTCACACCTCAAAGCCGAGCGGCACCGGTTTGGGTCTGAGCAACGTCCGACGCATTCTGGACGCCCACGACGCCGCGATCGAAGTGGTCTCGGCAAAGGGCAAGGGAACCACATTTCGACTCCGATTTCCGACAGGTGACATGGCTTGAAAGAACCGAAGCGCCTCCTAATCGTCGACGATGAGCCGCACATTCGGCGTGTGCTCCAGGCCGCATTTGAGAAGGCCGGCTATGGGGCTGGCTGTGCGGGCGATGCCGCCGAAGCGCTGGAGCACCTTAGGGAAAGCAGCTTCGACCTGGTGCTCACCGACGTGACGATGCCGGGCATGACCGGCTATGAGCTGCTTCGAGAGATCAAGGCGGCCCACCCGGAGATTCCGGTCGTCATCATGACCGCTTACGGAACGATTCCCGCGGCCGTTCAGGCGATTCGAGACGGCGCGTTCGAATATATCACGAAGCCGTTCGACCTGGAGGTCTTGAAGAAGGTCGTGGCCTCGGCTCTTGAGGAAGCAAGCAGGCCCGCCGAAACCGCCGGCCCGCGACGCAGTTCTCGAAGCAAAGCCGGATTCCAGATGATCGCCGAATCGCCGGCGATGAAAGAGGTCCTCGCCACGATCGAGCAAGTGGCCGATTCCAAGGCGACCGTGCTGGTGACGGGTGAGAGCGGCGTTGGAAAGGAAGTGGTCGCCAAGGCACTCCATACCCTTTCGGCGAGGTCAGCCAAGCCGTTCGTGGCTGTGAGTTGCGCAGCGTTGCCCGAGACCTTGCTTGAGAGCGAGCTGTTTGGCTACGAGAAGGGCGCGTTTACCGGGGCTAACGGCTCGAAGGTGGGCCGATTTGAGCTGGCCCACACGGGCACTCTGTTTCTGGATGAGATTGGCGACATCCCCGCGACAATCCAGATCAAGCTCCTGCGCGTCCTCCAGGAGCGCGAGTTCGAGCGACTGGGCGCGAGCAGGGCAACCAAAGTGGACATTCGGCTCGTGACGGCGACCAACCGGGACCTGGCCGAAGCGGTCGAAGCCGGCACGTTCCGGCTCGATCTCATGTACCGGCTTCAGGTGGTCGAGATCTCGATTCCGCCGCTTCGCGAACGCCTGGAGGACATCCAGCCGCTGGCGGAGCACTTCCTGGCCAAGTGCGCTGCCGACAATGGGCGCTCGAAGCTCAAGGTCGGGGCCGACGCGCTCAGGGTGATGCAGGGTTACCGATGGCCGGGCAATGTGCGCGAGCTTGAGAACACGATGGAGCGCGCGACGGTGCTGGCGCCTGAGAGCGCGGAGGAACTGACGCTCTTCCTGTTGCCTCCGCATATGCGAAAAGCGGCATAGAACCGTGTTGAGCATGGCCTGCGAGCGGAAGTATCCGATCGACAAGCGGTGAGGCAACCCAGGCGAGGCGCTTGGGCTACAACGGCTTGCGCTACTTTGCGGCCCAGAGGAAGCCGCGCCGGGTGATCTCTTTGGGCACTTCAGCCTCAAGAATGTCGGCGTGATGCCCCAGGGCGTTGTAGAACACCCGCCCTTTTCCGAAATGCTTCGTCCAGACCGTCGGCATTTTGCAGGGGTTCATCTCGTGCGGACCGCCGACTCCCGGGGCGGGGAAGTCGCAGGTCGCCAGCACCTGCACGCCGGGATCGACGTGAAGGTAGTACTGCTCGCTGCAGACCTCAAAGTCCTGCAGGCCCTCGATGATCGGGCTGGAGACGGACCGGCAAAGGTTGACCGCATACCGGACACCGTCGTTTCCGGGGTGAGCCACCCACTGGCCGCCGGTCATGAACTGCCAGTCGGTGTCGTTGCGAAAAGCGTCGCACATGCCGCCGTGGCACCCGGCGAGGCCCACGCCATCGTCGCGGACGGCTTTGACGACAGGCTCGCGCTGCTCATGCTTGATCTCGCCCATGGTCCAGATCGGTACGATCAAATTCAGGCGCGAAAGCTTATCATAATCTTCAAAAGCGGTTAGGGTGTCGGCGACTTCGACCTGGAAGCCTTCGCCGGTGAGAATGGAGTGAAAGAGGGCTGCGACTTTGTCCGGTTCGTGGCCGTCCCAGCCACCCCAGACGATGAGTGCCGATTTGCTCATGGCGTCTGTGAGCGTACCTATCGGAAGTCTGAACTCGCCGGAGCGGTGATCTAGGCTCAGTACCTACTTGTGCAGCGTCAGGTTGCCCTGCACGCTCGTCGTGCCGCCGGGGATCAGCGACAGCGTCTTGTCGCCCTCACCGATCTTGAAACGGACGGTGTCGCTGGCGTTCTCCAGCATCCCTTTGGGGACCGTCGCGTCCTTCTCGGTCTGCTGCCTGAGCTCCTGCCAGGTCCTCCCGGCGACTTTGTCCACCTTCAGCACGATTTCGTCCTTCGCCACGCTCCACGAACCCTCATTGGGCACGTTGTTAATTTTGAGGACGAAGGTCTTGTCCTCTTTGAGACTTAAACTGGCCTTGGTGTCGACCTTTGACAAAAGGAACTGTGCGCGCGGATCCTCCTTCAGCCGTTGAGGGATTTCGATCTCACCCTTCCATTCGCCGGCAAGGGCGGCCTCCCGGTTGCTGCAGCCGGCGAGGCACAATGCAGCGGCAAAGAGCGGGATGAGCGCGGCCTTTCGAACCATGCCCGATAAGATACACCGCATCGCCCTCTGAACTCCAGTCAACCCGGGCCCTCAAGAGCCATACTTGAGAGCGTTCCGTGAATATCGTCTCCTCGCTGGAAGCCCTCTTGTTCGTCGCCGACGCCCCCGCGCCGGCGGAAGCCTTGGCCGTCGCCCTCGGCGTTTCGGTTGGGCAGGTGGAGCAGGCGCTCGAAGTGCTTCAGGGTCGGCTGGCCGAGCAGAGCAGCCTCGAGGTTGTACAGCTCGCGGGCGGCTATCAGCTCAGCACACGAAAGGAGTATGCCGGGGCGATTAGCGAATTCCTGAAGCCGCAGCGCTCCCGCCTGAGCCGGAGCCTCATGGAAGTTCTGGCGATCGTAGCCTACCGCCAGCCCATCACCGCCGCTGAGATCGAGCGCGTGCGCGGCGTTCAGAGCGACTATGGGCTGCGTTCGCTTCTTGAACGGCGCCTTATTCGCGACGTCGGGCGCAAGCAGGCCCCCGGGAGACCTACCCTTTATGGAACCACCCAGCAGTTCCTCCACCAGTTCAACCTAAAGGACCTGGCGAGCCTGCCGCCGCTCGATCCCGCGCTTCCCGCAAAGCTGGATGCGGCGCTCGAAACCCTTCCAGGCACAACCGAGATTCCAGCGGAGGAAGAGACCGCTGCCGGCCCGAATCCTGACGCTTGACGTGGCTTGGGCGCGTCTGGTCAGAAGGTAGACTTGCCGTCCTCTCCCATGAGAAAGCTCGTGCTCCTGGTGGTCCCATGCTTGCTGTTCTGCGCGTCGATGGCGCAGGCGCAGAAAGCCAAGCCTGCGCAGAGCGCCGTCACCGCCAAGAGCTTTGTAGTCATGGAGGCGGGCTCTGGCAAAGTCTTGCGCTCCTCCAACCCTGACGCCAGCCGCTTTCCAGCCAGCACCACCAAGATCTTGACCACGCTTCTGCTCCTTGAGCACTGCAAAGCCGACGAGCGAATTCAGGCAACGCCTGAGGTCGAGACCATTGAAGGGTCCAGCCTCCACCTCAAGGCAGGGGAGACCGTCACCGCCACCGACATGGCCTACGCCTTGCTTCTGCGCAGCGCCAACGACGGGAGCTACGCGACAGCGGTTCACATCTCGGGCTCGGTCGAGGCGTTCGCCGAGCTTATGAACCAACGCGCCAAGGAGATCGGCTGCACGAACACCCACTTCGTGAACCCCAACGGCCTTCCCGATCCCAACCACACGACCTCCGCAATGGACCTTGCCAGGATCGCGCGCGAGGCCATGAAGAGTGAGCGATTTCGGGAGATCGCTGGCACCCGCAAGCACCAGATCTCGCGCGACATCAACCTGGAAGACACGTGGCTGATCAGCAAGAACAAATATCTGGCGTGGGACCCCACCAATGAGGGCATCAAGACCGGCTACACAGCCGCCGCCGGCCAGTGTTTTGTGGGGGCCTCAACGCGCAAGGGGATGCGCATTATCACGGTCGTTTTAGCAAGTAAAGATTGGAAAAACGACTACAAATCGCTCAACGATTGGGCGTTCGCGCGGCATAGCCTGGCCACGGTCGAGCCAGCCGGTGCAAAGGTGGGCGAGGCGAAGGTCTTGGGAGGGGCGAAGGACAAGGTTGGGCTGCGCTTGGTGGACGACGTCCGCTATCCTCAGTCGGGCGATGCGGCTCCGAACCTCAAGATGAAGGTCTACGGGATCAAGGGGCTCTCCGCGCCGATCAAGGAGGGCCAGCGCGCGGGCAGCGCCATCTTCTCGGACGGGACTGGCTGGACGTTCACAGCGCCATTGGTGGCCGCCGAAGAAGTCGGCCACGGTTCGTTGGTGGCCCGGGCCGCGCACATGCATTGGTCGAGCTACGCCCTGGCGGGCATGCTGGGCGTGGGGGCGATGGTCGTCCGCAAGAAGGCCCGGAGGATGGCGAGCGGTGCAGGACGACGCTAAAGAAGTCCTTCACAAGCTCATCTCGGCGACTGGCGTCTGGAGCCGCCGCAAGGCTCAGGACCTGATCGTCGAGGGCCGCGTCAAGGTCGATGGCTGGCTCATCACGAACAAAGCGGAACGCGTTCCGGTGGGCGCCCAGGTGCTGGTGGACGGCAAGCCGATTGAGAAGGCGCGCATGCGCTATCTGGCGCTCAACAAACCCGCCGGGGTCACCACGACGATGTCCGATCCCCACGCCAAGAGAACCGTGGGCGACCTGGTGCGGGAGCTCGGCGTGCCCGTCAAGCCGGTGGGCAGGCTCGACGCCGACACGGAAGGGCTTCTGCTGCTTACGAATGACGGCGACCTTGCGTTCCGTCTGACCCACCCCTCTTTTGGGATCGAAAAGGAATACGAGGTCGAGGTGGTTGGCGAGGTCACTTCCGCGACGATGGACAAGCTAGAGAAAGGCATCTACCTCGAAGGAAAGCGAACCGCCCCTACCCAGATTGCGCGCGACGCCGTGCACGTCAAAGACGGCCGCACGAAGCTCCGCATCGTGCTGCATGAGGGCCGAAAGCGCCAGATTCGCCAGATGTTCCTGTTCATGGGGCACCCGGTGAAGAAGCTCCGGCGCATGAGAATCGGGGGTGTGAGGCTGCGCGGCCTGCCCAAAGGAACCTTTCGCGATCTGGATGGCGGTGAGGTGCGGAGCCTGAGGTTAGCAGTGGGTCTGGAGGAGGCACCGGTTCGCCAAAGTTCCAAGTCGAGGACGCCCACCCGAGAAAATGCCAGAACCAAGCCCCACAACGCATAATGGGCTGTGCGCCCGAAACTAGTCGTCGCGAACTGGAAGATGAACATGGCCGTTGCGGAGGCGGAAGCAGCGGTCGAGTCGTTCCTAAGGCATATCGACACGAGGACGACTGCGGACGTAGCCATCTGCCCCCCCTACCTTGCGATCGGCGTGGTAGGCGAGGTGCTCCGGGGCTCTCGCGTCGCGCTCGGCGCACAGGACGTCTTCTGGGCGGAAAAGGGCGCCTTCACCGGACGGATCAGCGCGAAGATGCTGGTGGACGTGGGCGTGAGCACCTGCATCGTGGGCCATTCCGAAACGCGCGGGAGGTTTGGCAAGCTGGAGGTGCCCGAGTCCACGATCGGCTACTTCGCCGAGACGGACGAGACGATCAACCTCAAGATCAAGGCGCTGCTCTACGCCTCGATCGCGCCGATTCTATGTGTGGGTGAGACGCTTGCCGAGCGCGAGGCGGGAAGCACCGACGCCGTGATCGCAGAACAGATCGTGGGCGCTTTGGTGGGGCTCGATCCTTCTGAGCTTGGTCCGCTTTCGATCGCCTATGAGCCCGTCTGGGCGATTGGCACGGGGCAAACGTGCGACTCGGCCGAGGCGAACCGCGTTTGCGGCGTGGTCCGGGCGGAAGTGGCAAAGCTTTGCGGCGATGATCTGGCTCAGAGCATGCGGATTCTCTATGGCGGCTCGGTGAAGTCTTCGAACGCCTATGAGCTCTTCCACCAGTCGGATATCGACGGCGGTCTTGTGGGCGGCGCAAGCCTCGATCCGGAAGAGTTCAGCCGGATTGTGATGAGCGGGTAGGGGATGCGGGCCGAACGTCCGCGGATCGGGATGCGATTCGAACGCCTGCGCTCCGTAAGGTGGCGCGGCTCTCCGCGATTCAGTCCATGTCGCTTAAGTGCGCGTGGTGTTGGGCTGGGCCTCCACCACCCTCTCCTTCCCCATCACCGTCAGCTTCACCTTTCTCTTGGTCGGCGCCCAGACCTTTAGGTCCACCTTTTTGCCACCGTCGGACCACGAGACGTCCACGATCAGGCCGCCACGGGCGCGGAGGCCCTTGGCGGAGCCGGATTTCCAAGAGGCGGGGAGGGCGGGAAGGACTTGGATGCGGCCGCCGTGGCTCTGAAGCAGCATCTCAGCGATGCCGGCCGTCACGCCGAAGTTGCCGTCGATCTGGAACGGCGGGTGCGCGCAGAAGAGGTTTGAATACACCCCGCCGCCGTTCGACATGTCGTAGCCCATGTTCCCGACCGGCATCAGGAAGCGCTTGAGGATCTGGTTCGCGTGCTCACCGTCTAGGAGCCGCGCCCAGAACGCGACCTTCCACGCCAGCGACCAGCCGGTGCCCATGTCGCCGCGGCGCTCCAATGAGACGCGCGCGGCCTTGGCGAGCTCTGGTGTAGCCGAAGGAGTGATCTGGTCCGAAGGATACAGCCCGTAGAGCATCGACACGTGGCGGTGGTGCGGCTCGGACTCGTCGTAGTCCTCCAGCCACTCCATGATCTGGCCGTGCTTGCCGACTTGGGTCGGGGCGAGCTTCGCGCGAGTCGTCTCCAGTTCCTTCCGTAGCCCCTCATCCACGCCAAGAACAGAGGATGCGGCGATCACGTTCGCGAACAGTTCGCGTACGATCTGTTGGTCCATCGTGGGGCCCATGCAGGTGTTCAGCGTGCCGTCCTTGATATGGATGTAGGCGTTTTCGGGGGAATTCGAGGGTGCCGTGACCAGCCAGCCGTGCTTAGGTTCGGCGATCAGCATATCCTTGAAGAACAGCGCCGCCTCTCTGAGCGTCGGGTAGACCGCCTTAAGGTACGCCTTGTCTCCCGTGTAGGCGTAGTGCTCCCAAAGGTGCTCGCAGAGCCACCCCGCGCCAGAACAGGTCGAGCCCCAACTGGCGTGCTCGCCGGGCGAAGTGAACTTCCAGGGGTTCGTGATCACGTGCGCCACCCAGCCCCGTGCGCCGTAGTAGGCCTTGGCGGTCTTGCGGCCGTTCGCCACCAGCCCTCGGATGAAGCGGATCAGCGGCAGGTGGCAGTCTCCGAGGCCCGTGACTTCGGCGGGCCAGTAGTTCATCTGCACGTTGATATCGATGTGGAAGTCGCCGTTCCAGGGGGTCTGGTATTCCTCCGCCCAGATGCCCTGGAGGTTCGCGGGCAGAGGACTATCGGGGCGAGAGCTGGAGATGAGCACGTACCGGCCGAAATTGAAGAGCAAGGCGGCGAGAGAGGGGTCCTCATCGCCTTTGGCTTGAGCGACAAGGCGCTCCGGGGTGGGCCTGCCCGATGAGGGTCCGGCCGGGAGGGTCAGATCGCTGCGGCTGTAGAAGCGCCGGAAGTCCCGGATATGGCGATCTGCGAGTTCACCGATCGGGCGCTTCGCGGCCTTGTCCACGTCCGCCATGGCCTTGGCGAGGAAGTCTGGAGTGGTGAAGCTCGTGCGGGCGCTGACAAACAGGAGCGCGCTCTGCCCACCTGTGATTTTGATGCCTTCATCCGTCGCTTCGACTTTCGAATCCGGCGCCACCACGCGCAGCACGCTCACATAGCGGACGCCACGAACGCCCTGTTGCCCGCTGCTCAACTCGCCCTCGAGGATCAGGTCTCGGCCGCTGGCGCGAACCTGGCCCCGCTCTTTCCGGGAGAGCTTTGCCGCAAAGTTCAGCGGACCGCCTCGCATGTTCCAGACGCTGTAGACGATCACTTGGTCTGGCGCCGAAACGTAGCAGGTTCGGAGCTGCACATCCCCACCGGCACTCTCGCAGCTCACCTTGGCCATGGCGTTCCTCAGATCGAGCGATCGTGAATAGGTCTTGGCCTTCGGTGCATTTGGGAATTCGATTTCGAGGTCGCCGAGGGTCTGATAGCACCCGTATGGCACGTCCTTGCCGTTCCCGTGCCCAGATCCCGCTCCCGCACAGACGAACTCCTTCTGCAGGAGTTCCTGCGCCTTGCGGTTCTCGCCGGCGAGCAACAGACGGCGGATCTCCGGAAGCGCCCTGTAGGCGTCTTTGCGATCGCCATCGTAGGGCGATCCAGACCACATCGTGCTCTCATTCAGCACGACGCGCTCGCGCTGGACGCCTCCGAAAACCATCGCCCCAAGCCGCCCATTGCCAAGCGGCAGCGACTCCGTGAACCGTTCAGCGGGCTTATCGAAGGCGATCGTAAAGTTCGGATTCGCCGCCGAGGAAGCGAAATCGAGAGGAAGTGCAGGGACGCCCATCAGTCCAACACCGCTTAGCAAGGCAAGCATGGCCCGATTCTACGCGTAAAGCCCAGAAAAAGCCCATCCGGGTGCGCGGTGTGGTTCGTCCCTAACCATACGCACCCATGAGCAACGTATCCGCCAAGACGGTGGCCTCTTCGCGCACGGAGACCTCGCAGGTCATGACGCCAAACGACGCCAACTTCCTGGGCAAGGTCTTTGGCGGCGCGATCCTATCCATGATCGACCTTTGCGCCTATGCGACCGCTTCACGTTTTGCCGGAAACGTGAGTGTTACAGCAAGCTTTGACCGCGTGGACTTTCATGAATCCATCAACATGGGCGAGGTGGTGACCTGCATCGGGCACGTCTCCTATGTGGGCCGCACGAGCATGGAGGTCACCATCGAAGTCTACGCGGACAACGTGCTTAGCGAAGCGAGGCGCCATACAAACACGGCCCGCGTCACGATGGTCGCGATCAAGGACGATCACCCGGTGGAAGTACCTCGTCTCATCTGCGAGACCCGGGATCAGAAGGTGGCGTTCCTTGAGGGCATGATGCGGCGCGACCTCCGCGCGAAGCGCAAGGAACAGCAGGAGCAGATGGAGCACCGACTCCACGAAATGACGCAAGAGGAGCTTGAGGACCAGTGGACCAGCCCGCATCTTGAGACTTTGTTTGGAGAACCGGGACAATAGCGCTAAGATAAAAGGATGTCGGAGAGAGAGGCGGATGATCGGGACGGCCCGGCGAGTGGGCAGATTCAGGTGCTCGAAGACCACGGAGTCGAGTTCGAGCCGGGGGCTGAGCCGCTAGCTGGAGTTGCGGTCGTTCAGGTTCCGGCAAAACGGCCCGTTTCCAGAAGGCGCCTCTGGGCCTACGGGCTTGTCGCGATTGCGGCGCTTGCCGGAGCGATGGTGTGGATCAAAAGCGAATTCCCGTTTATGTTCATGGATGCGAGCGTCTATGACGTCTATTGGCATGCTCCGGCCGGATGGAAGCCGGTAGAGCAGCGCTCCCCCCTGACCCTCTTTCTCTATCGCCACCCCGAGAGGCACGTCACCATCAGCGGCTTTCAGTACCACGTCGAGAACGAGGTGAACACGAGCCCCGACATGGACGCCGACGGCCTCGCCAACTTCTATCTTGAGACGACGAGAGCCAACCAGCCCGATTGGACGGGGAAGCGGCTCGAGGATCAGCAGTCGGGGGATCTCAAGTTTTCGGTGATCGAACGGTCGCGGAAGGGCAAGGTGGTCTACACCGCCTATGCCGTGCGCGGGAACACGACCATCGGCGCTTCACTGGCCGGCGGCGACGAAAACGAGCGATACGCGCGCGAAACGCTCCCGTTCTTCAGAGACTTCTTGAAGGGCATGTCGCTTAAGCCCACCAAAGGCAGGGGCGAAGGGCACGAGCTGCCGGCGGTGCAAAAGTCTGCTCTGAAGTGAGACGTTGTGGAGCACTATGAAAGGCCCGCGCTACTCCCTGCGATCGTCGAGGCCCTGAGGCAGGAAGGGAAGGACCCGCTTTCGTTTCGGGCGAGCGACCTCGCACCGGTGGACCAACTCCACATCGGCGGTAAACCGGAGGCGTTGGAGCTTATAGAGCGTTCTGGGGTCGAGCCCGGGATGCGCGTGCTGGACGTCGGCTGTGGGCTCGGAGGCCCTGCGCGGCTGTTGGCAGAGCACGGTGCTTCCGTCGTTGCCATAGACTTCACAGGGTCGTATGCTATGGCTTGCGCGGAGCTTTGCGCTCGTAGCGGTTTAGGTGACCGGGTTAAGGTGTTGAGGGGCGACGGGACCCACTTGCCGTTCGACCGTCAGTCGTTTGATGGGGTCTGGATGCAACATGTTAACATGAACATAAGGGACAAAGGAGCCCTCCTGAGGGAGATCCGGAGGGTCCTTCGGCCAGGTGGGACGCTCGCCTACCATGAGGTCTTTCGGGGTCACGGGGGTCCGGTGGCCTATCCCGTGCCTTGGTCTCAAGATGGGCGCTCCAGCACGGTGTCGCCCTACCAAGATTGGGCGTCGGAGATCGAGAAGGCCGGGCTTCTCCGAACTGCTTACGAGGATCGTACGGCGTTCTCTTTGCAGTGGCTTGTCCAGCTCCTTGAGAAGCAACGGGCCTCGCCCCCGAGGCCCCTTGGCTTGTCTTTGCTTTTTGGGGATCTGGCCCCTCAGATGATGTCGAACCTGATGCGAAACCTCGCCGAGCGCCGAATCCAGGTTGTGATGGGGTCGGCGAGGCGTGTGCCCTAGCGAGTCAAAACCTGCTCGACCGTAAAGCGATCTACGACTTCAGCGCTTCGGCGCCGCCGACGACTTCGAGGATTTCCTTGGTGATCGCGGCTTGGCGCTCGCGGTTGGCCTTGAGCGTAAGACTCTGGATCATCTTTCCCGCGTTGTCGGTGGCCGAGGTCATCGCCGTCATTCGCGAGCCGAACTCGCTGGCTGTGGCTTCGAGCATGGCTTGGAGCACCAGAGCGAGGAAGTATCGGGGCAGAAGCGTCTGTACCAGGCTCTTCGCGTCGGGCTCGAACTCGTAGTTGATTGGAGATTGGTGTTCAGGTGACCGGGTGCTCTGGTTGTCAGGTCCCGGAGCATGAGTACCTGAAGACCTGGAAACTTGCGAACCCTCCGCCGGCGGCTCGATGGGGAGCAGTTGCACCACTTGCGGCACCTGGCGGATGGGTGAATAGAACTTGCTGTAGCAGATGTAGAGTTTGGCAATCTCCCCGGACTCGAACATCGCTTGCGAAATACGCGCGATCTCAACCGCATCGTCGTAGCCAGCGCCGGCGCTGGGCGGGTTGTGCGTGTGCGTGACGGTGTAGCCGCGCTTCCCGAAGAACTGCGAGCCCTTCTTTCCCACTGCGATGATCTTGCAGGCGCCCTCAGTGTCGCGAATGAAGTTGGCAGCTGTTCTGTTCAGGTTCGTATTGTAAGAACCGCACAGACCGCGCTCGGCCGTGATCAGAATCAGGCCGTAGTTGTCTCCAGTCTTCTTCTCTAGCAGAGGGTGTGAAGGCAGCTCTCCGCCAGATCCGAGCGAACCCACGACCTCACGCAGCTTCTCACTGTAGGGGCGGGCCGCCAGAGCCCTTTCGGTTGCCTTTTTGAGGCGAGCCGCGGCCACCAGCTTCATCGCGCGCGTGATCTGCTGGATGTTCTTCGCCGCTTTGATGCGGCCCCGGATTTGCTTAAGAGTTGCCATTGTTAGGTATAGGTCATATAAGTCTTATAGGACATATACGTCGTTGCTACGCGGTTACGGCCTCCCTCAGGGGCTTGCCTGAGGTCTGGGACTCCTTGAAGATCGCGGCGTACTCGGTGTAGGCCTTCTTCATGGCTTCCTCGATTTCGGGGGCCACGGCCTTGGTGGCTCGGATGGATTCGACCACGTCCGGATACTTCTCGTGGATGTAAGCGACGGCGCCCTTCTCGAACGCGGCGACCTGCTGGTTGGTCACGTCATCCAGATAGCCGCCGGTTCCGCCATAGATCGCGATGATCTCATCGGTGACATCGTAGCTGACGTGCAGGTCCTGCTTGAGCAGTTCGGTGAGTCGCTGGCCTCGGATGAGCTGCATCTGGGTGGCTTTGTCGAGGTCGCTGGCGAACTGGCTGAACGCCTGCACTTCGCGGAAGTTTGCCATCTCGAGCTTCAGCTTTCCGGCAACCTGCTTCATCGCCTTGATCTGGGCGTTGCCACCCACGCGGCTGACCGAGATGCCCACGTTGATTGCGGGCCGGACACCGGCGAAGAACAGGTCCGGCTCCAGATAGATCTGGCCGTCCGTGATCGAGATGACGTTCGTCGGGATATAGGCTGAAACGTCTCCCTGTTGGGTTTCGATGATCGGCAGCGCCGTCAAAGAACCGCCTCCAAGCTCGTCGTTGACCTTCGCCGCACGCTCCAGAAGGCGGCTGTGCAGGTAGAAGACGTCGCCAGGATAGGCTTCGCGTCCGGGGGGTCTCCGTAGGAGAAGCGAGACCGCGCGATAGGCTTGGGCGTGCTTGGAAAGGTCATCGTAGACCACAAGGGCATGTTGGCCGTTGTCCCGATAAAACTCGCCGATGGCTGCGCCGGCGAACGGCGCCAGGTACTGCATGGCGTTCGGGTCTGAAGCGCCTGACGCCACGATGGTCGTGTATTCCATGGCGCCGTACTCTTCCAGGGTCGCCACAACGCGGGCCACGGAGGACATCTTCTGGCCGATGGCGACGTAGATGCAGTACACAGGACTTCCGCCGGGCTCGTGCGTCGACTTCTGGTTGATGATCGTGTCGATCGTGATGGCGGTTTTGCCGGTTTGGCGGTCGCCGATGATGAGCTCACGCTGGCCGCGGCCGATCGGGATCATCGCATCGATAGCCTTGATGCCGGTCTGAAGCGGCTCAACAACGGGCTGGCGTTGCACGACGCCTGGGGCGATGACCTCAAGCCGGCGGGTTTCGCTCGCTTGGATCGGGCCCTTTCCATCGATAGGCTGGCCCAGCGAGTTCACGACGCGCCCGAGGAGCCCCTTGCCGACCGGAAGCTCGATGATGCGGCCGGTTTCCTTGACCGGGTCGCCTTCCTTGATCTCCGAATCCGGGCCGATAAGCACCGCGCCGATCGAATCCTCTTCGAGGTTCAGCGCGAGGCCCATGACGCCGCCGGGGAACTCGAGGAGCTCTCCCATCTGCGCATCGGGCAGGCCATAGACGCGGGCAATGCCGTCTCCAACCTGGAGGACGGTGCCAACGTATTCGGTCTCGACCTTTCGCTCGAATTTCTCAAGCTCTTGGGTCAGGATCGACGTGATTTCTTCGGGTCGTATTGCCATGGTGGTATTGATTAGTGGGGTTGATCCCCTTCGAGAAAGTCGTTCTGTGAAAATGGAAAGACTGGTGAGAATGGTGAGAGTTGCTCCGGATCCAGACCTGCGTAGCTCGCTCGAAGCTCCCTCACCACGTTTCCTTCCACGCGTTCGATCAAGTTGTAGAGTTTGCGTCCCAACAAATGGAGGGTATCCCTTGCTGCGGCCATCTGCAGTTCCGTCAGATAGCCGAAGTCCTGCGCCAGGATGAGCTGGGTATCGAGCTCGTAAAGGGAACCGCGTGCGACCTTGAGTGCTTTCACGAACATGCCGGCGCTTTCGTGTCCCCAGCCTTCAGCAATGTTGCTCGGAACGGAAATGGCAGCTCTACGTACTTGTTGCTTTAAGCCATAGTCCTCAGACTTCGGAAAGAGTGCGCTTAAGTCATAGACCAAGGAAGCCAGTTGGCGGCCGAGTTGCCAGACTTCAAGCTTCTTGAAGCCTTGCGGCTCGACGCGCAGTTGTGGCACATCGTTCACTGGCCACCTCCTGCAATTCTCACCATTCTCACAACTCTCACCATTCTCACAGTCCCTACGCTTGCTTCAACAGCTCATACCTGAGCTGATCCTTCATGCGCCTTAGCCCGCCTTTGACGGAGCCGTCTAGAACGTAGTTGCCATAGGCCACGCGAACGCCGGCGATGAGGCCGGGATCGACGCGGAACGTCGCCTCAACCTTCTTGCCGGAGGTCTTTTCGAGCTTGTCGACGATTTTCTTGCGGTCGGCGTCCTTCAGCTCGGTCGCTGAAGACACCTGCGCGAAGAGCACCTTCCCCTGTTCGCGCCGGATCTCAACGAACCGGTTGCGTACATCGGGGGTCAGGTCTTCACGCCGCTTGGTGACCAGCAGGCGCAGGGCCGACATCGTGATCTTGGAGAGCTTCGGGCCAAACACGGTCTCCATGATGCGCAGCCTGCGGTCCCTTGGGACGTTCGGGCTGATCATGAAGTCCTTGAACTTCGCGTCCTGCTCCATCAGGTCGGCAACCAGGTTGAGGTCCTCTTCCACGCGAGCCGTCTCGCCGCCGCGTTCCGCGACGTCGAAAAGGGCCTGCGCGTAGCGCCGCGCCACTCGCGTGTCGGCCATGTTAAGCCGTCGCCTCCACCTTGTCGATGAACTCTTCGACGAGCCTTCTGCTCTTCGCGTCGTCCATGCTCTCGCCGACCAATCGCTCGGTTGCCTGGAGCGTCAGGTTGACCACATGCAGCCGTAGGTCGCCCATGATCTTCTGTTTCTCCTGCTCGATTTCAGCGATGGCCGTCTTCTTCAGCTCTTCCGCCTGCTTGACGGCATCCGAGCGAAGCTGATCTCGAAGCGATTGCGCTTCCCGAATCGTGGCCTGGATACTCTCCCTGGCCTCGGCTTCGGTCTGCACGATGCGCTTCTCATAGTCGCTCTTGAGCTGAGCCATTTCCGCGCGCATTTCGGTGGCCTCGGCGAAGGTTCGCTCGAGTTCCGTGGTGCGGCCGTGGATGGCGTCTCCCAGCGGCTTGAAATAGAACATGTTCAAGACTGGGAAGAGGATCAAGAACATTCCGATCATCGAAACGGTCTTGCCAAGGTCCAGCGGGATGCCCTGCGAGGCGAGCGATTCCTGGAAGGCGAGGTGCACTTCCGTGGAAACGTACCAACCCGCAAAGGCGAGCGCAAGACCAACGATGACTATGAAGAGCGTTTTCATGGGCGCAAGAGTATCGAGTGGATCCAGTTCTTCTTGGCGGCGCCAAGCAGCCGGCCTATAGAGCCAACTTACTTGTTGAACGAGCCGGGGGCGACGAACAGGGTCAAAAGGAACGTAAGCTCGACGAACGCAAACGCGATCAGCATGACGGTCTGCAGTTTGCCGAGCGCTTCAGGCTGGCGGGCCATGCCCGACATCGCGCTGTAGCCGATAAGGCCGAAGCCAATGCCCGCGCCGAGTACGGCCAGGCCAAGTCCGATCATCATCATGGTAGTGTGGTTGTCCTCCTTGTATCGCGGTAACTAAAATCGTGGTTAATGGGCGTGCGCTGCTTCCTTTCCGTGCTCTTCCTCGTGGTGCGTGACCAAGGAGATGTAAACGCAGGTCAGAAGCGTAAACACCAGGGCTTGGACGACGACAGTCAGCAGCTTGACGAGAATCAGGAAGCCACCGACGGGAAGGTGGAGCATCGGGCCATATGCCGTGTTGAGCGCCTCGACCGCTGTGTGGCCTCCGTGGATGTTGCCGAAAAGTCGGAGTGAGAGCGAAACGTTCTTCATCAACTCCGAAATCAGTTCGACGACGAAAAGCAAAGGCGTGATAATGATCGCCATCGCAATCGGAAGCTTGGGCCCTGCGAAGTGCCGCATGTGCAGGAAGAAGCCCTTGAACCAGGCTGCAGCCTTGCCCTCGCCATGGGCGATCAGATGGTCGGCGTGGCCCTTGATGCCCTCATGCTGAACATAAGCGATCGCGATGAGCGCCATCGCCAGGTTGAAGCTCAGGTCGGCCGAAGGGGCGCTCGCAAAGAACAGCGCGACACCGTTCGAGATGAAGATGACCATCCAGAGCGTGCCGATAAGCGGGATGTACTTCCTTCCGTGCGGGCCGATGATGTTCAACACCATCGCTTCGACGAATAGATACATCTGCTCGGCGGCCTGGGTGATGGGGTTCTTGAAGACCTTTTTATTCAGCCCCGCTCGTGTGCGGCCAACCAAGAAGGCGATGATGAGGAGGACTAGCCCAACATAAAAAACGAGCCCGAAATAGCCGGGCCCTTCATGCTCGCCTCCGGCAGAGGCAAGGGGCAACATATTGATCGTCCTGACGTCCATCATCCCTGGTTGGTCGCGAGCCGCTTGCCGAGGGATATCCGTTTCCGGAGAACGCAGGTCTTTTGCCTACGCTTCGAAGGTCTACGCATAACCCCCGTCTTTGCGGGTTGATGCCCACGCGACGAGCAACGAGTATACCAAGATGACCCCCGTCAAAAAACACCCCGGGGCGGGGTCGCCGATCTTTTGGGAAACCCTCCACACGACAATGTAGAGGGGGATCTTGGCGAAGAAGGCGAGGATCGAAACGGTCGCGCCGAAGGGGGACGTGGCGCCCCTTCCCACAGCGTCGCCGAGCAGCCCGATGACCATCTTGAGGGCGAAGACGCCGAAGGCTGCCGAAGCGAGCCCGAGCGCCATGCCCTCCACGGCCTTGCTCTGGCCGTATACATAGCTGGCGATCAGAGCGGCAAGTCCAGCGGCGGCCAAGAACACCCAGAGCTTTCCTGTTCTCTTCATTGCCGGAAGCCCTTTTGATGCCTCCGCCCGTTCCGGGCTGGTGGCCTCAAAAGGGGCCTCCTCCAACCCGAAGCGGCGGCTTTCCCAAGATTGTCCTACCTCTCCTCATTTCTCTTGAGCATGAACAGGGCCATGCCCATCCCCAAAGCCGCACCCGCGATGGCGCCGATTCCTGCCCACTGCGAGGTGCCATTCGCCCGATCCACGAACAGCCCGACGACGGCGAACAAAACGGGAAATCCGATGATAGTGTACGCGATGGAGAGCCCAACGCCAAGCCCGCGATAGTCCTCTGCATCCTTCGCTGACCGGCGCTTTGGGATTGAGCCCACGTTTTCGTTGCGCGCGCGGGCGTCCTTGGCCTGGCTCTCGATTCGGCTCAACCGACGCTCCAAATCGGGGTCAATCCCCAAATCCGGGGCGTTCCGGGTCCGTTCCGCGGCCTCCTCCATCTCACCGAGCCTCGTGCCAAAGGTGACGTCGAGCTCCTTCTCAATGCGATCGACGGCCTTCTGCAGGCGCTGTTCGACTTCGTCATCCACGGCGTCCTCGCAGACTGGAGAGTCTGCGCCACGGGGGGGCTCCCCTTTTCCAGGTAGAGGCTCGTCTGGCATACTGGATAAGGTACCGCGGAAACGCGCAAGTTAAGTGAGAGTTGTAGGAATGGTGAGAATTGTGAGCATTGTCCGGGCCCAATCTCACCAATCTCACCACTCTCACCATTCTCACCATTCTCACCGCTCGCACCATGTCCTCCGCCCCCGGACCTCATAAACGCACACTGGACGACGAGATTCAGTATCTGAAGGGCGTCGGACCCAGGAACGCAGGCCTGCTCGCAAAGGTCGGCATCAAGACCGTTCGCGACATTCTGTTCCACCTCCCCAGGCGCTATGAGGACAGGACCAAGCTCCCCAAGATGCAGAGCCTGCGCTCCGGCGACGTGGTGACCGTGCGCGGAAAGCTCCTCGGACTGGAGACCAAGCAGGTGCGCGGCGGGATGGTGATTCTGCGCGCCGTCATCAGCGATGGCACCGGCACGGTCGGGCTCACTTGGTTCAACCAGCCCTGGGTGAAGAAGGCGCTCGAGGGGTTCAAAGGCGAGATCATCGCTTTTGGCCAGGTCAAGGAATCCGGCTGGACCTACGACATCAACAGCCCCGAGTACGAAAAGGTCGATCCTGAGGATGAGGCCGAGGGGTTTCAGCGGATCATGCCCGTGTACCCGCTTAGCGAGGGCCTCCCGCAATGGGTGGTCCGAAAGGCTGCCGTGTCTGCCCTGCAGACCCACGCGGAGCTCCTGGAAGAATCGCTTCCTGCAGCCATCCAGCGGACCCACGGCCTCATGTCCCTCGAACTTGCCATCCAGCGTGTCCACCGGCCCGAGAGCCTTGAGGACGTAGACGCGGCACGGCGCAGGATGGTCTTCGAGGAGTTCCTGTGGCTGCAACTTGCGCTCGGCATGAAGCGGAACGAGACCCACCGCGAATCTGGCGAGCCGTTCCCGATCTCGAAGATGGAGGGGCTTTGGGACGAGATTCACAGGATGCTTCCGTTTGAGCTAACCGGGGCGCAAAAGCGGGTCATCGGCGAGATCTTCTCCGATCTGGAGGCGCCATTCCCGATGAACCGATTGCTGCAAGGCGACGTCGGGTCGGGCAAGACCGCCGTGGCGGCAGCGGCGATGCTTGCCGCGGTCCGGTGCGGCTATCAGGCGGCCCTCATGGCGCCAACCGAGATCCTCGCCGAGCAGCACCGGATGAATCTGGAGAGCCTCTTTGCGCCGCTGGGGATCGAGGTGGCGCTCTTGGTGGGCAGGCAAACCTCCACGGAGCGAAGAAAGGCCCTGGCGCACACCGAAACGGGCAAGGCCGGCATCGTGATCGGCACCCATGCCCTGATTCAAGAAGGCGTCCGTTTCCACAAGCTGGGTTTCGTCGTGATCGATGAGCAGCATCGCTTTGGCGTTCTGCAGCGGGCGGCCCTCAAGGAAAAGGGGTACGGCAACCCTGACGTGCTGGTGATGACGGCCACGCCCATCCCCAGAACCCTGACCATGACCCTTTACGGCGACCTCGATGTGAGCGTCATCGACGAACTGCCGCCGGGGCGAAAGCCGATCAAGACGCACTGGAAGGTGCGCTCGGAGCGCGATTCGGTCTATGAGGGAGTGCGAAAACTCATCGAGGGTGGCCGGCAGGCGTACATTGTGTGCCCTTTGGTGGCCGATAGCGAAAAGATGCTCGCCCAAGCCGCCGAAGATTTACATTACAGGCTTACGCATGAAACCTATCCAGATTTTGCGGTAGGGTTGCTGCACGGCCAAATGAAACCCAAGGAGAAGGACGACGTGATGGCACGGTTTCGGGCGGGCGAGGTCCAGGTCTTGGTGAGCACTACTGTTATCGAGGTGGGGGTCGACGTGCCGAATGCGAGCGTGATGGTCGTCGAAGACGCCAACCGCTTCGGCCTTAGCCAGCTTCACCAGCTTCGTGGAAGGGTGGGTAGAGGCTCGGCGCAGAGCTTCTGTGTTCTGCTAGGCGACGGCCGGACCGAAGACGCCCAGGCCAGGCTGAGCATTATGTCGGAGACCACCGACGGCTTCAGGATCGCAGAAGAGGACCTGAAACTCAGGGGTCCCGGTGAGCTTCTTGGAACCAAGCAAGCGGGCAGTCTGGGCCTAAAAGTGGCCGACCTCTTAAAGGACGGCAGGGTGCTTGAGGAGGCTCGTCAGGCGGCGATGCGAATCCTTGAGAACGATCCCGGACTCTCACAACCGGATCACGCAGCGCTTCGCGAAGGCATGCTGCGACTCCAACCCGAACGCGCCGCCGTCATCACATCCTGAGCCATGAAACTGCCCTTTGTTGGATCAACCCTCCCCCAGATCTCGCCCCTGGAGCTGAAATCAGAGCTTGACGGGAACAACCCGCCCACCCTGCTTGACGTCCGTGAGACAGAGGAACTGGCGATCAGCCATCTGGAGGGAGCCCTGCACATCCCCATGCGGCAACTGCGTCGTGTGCCGGTCCGGCCACCGAAGCTCTTCGGTAGTCCGTTACTTGATAGAGAACGGCTTCACGTCTGTCCGGAACCTGTCCACGGGCATGAACGGCTGGTCCCGCGATGTGGACCCTAACGTGCAGAAGTATTGAAGGTTACTTCAACGCCGCTTCGATCGAGGCAACGAAATCCTTGTCGTCCGGAGTCACGCGGGGAGCGAAGCGCTTCAGCACCTTGCCGTCCTTTCCGACCAGGAACTTGGCGAAGTTCCACTCGATGTCGCCCTTGTTCTCGGTGGACTGCAGCAGCCAGGTGTAGAGCGGGTGGATCCCCTCGCCCTTGACCACGATCTTCGAGAACATCGGGAAGGTGACGTTGTACTTGCCGGTGCAGAACTCCTTGATCTCGGTGTCGGTGCCTGGCTCTTGGCCACCGAACTGGTTCGCCGGGAAGCCGAGGACCACGAGGCCTCTGTCCTTATACGTGGTGTAGAGCTTCTGAAGGCCCTCATATTGGGGAGTGAGGCCGCACTTGCTGGCCACATTGACCACCAGCACCACCTTGCCCTTGAACTTGGCGAGCGGCATCTCCTTGCCGTCGATGTCCTTCATTTTGAAGTCGTAAAGGGAGCCGGCCGCTTTGGGATCGAGGGGCGCGGCCTTCCTCCCAAAGAAGAGGCTGAACGACATGGCGAACACGGGCACGGCGAGCAGGGACAGGATCATTTGAGTTTTCATCTCGATTCCTCGGCAAAGACCGAATCCAGTCTTAGTTTGGCTCTAACTTGACGAGCCTGTAAAGAATGTGCGCATAAATCCTGCTCATTTTGTGCAGGCTTTCGATGCTGAGCCTCTCGTCGGTCTCGTGCGCGTTGCCGTCGCCCTCCCATCCTGTACCGATGCTCACGGTGTTCGGCAGCTTGCGCGCGTAGGTTCCGCCACCCATGGTTCCGGGTTCCTTGTCCTCGCCCGTCTCTTCCTTGTGAACCTCGCAGATGGTCTTGACCAGCGGGTGGTCCAGCGGGAAGTACAGCGAGGGACTGTCGTCCATCGACGCGAGCTTCCAACCGCTTTTGAGCGAGGCCAGGTGGCCCACACACTTGCCTTTGAGCTGTTCGCCGGTCCATGTCACTGGGTAACGGATGTTGAAGAGCAGTTCGATTACGCCCTCGCGCGACGAGACGATGCCGAGGTTGCATGTCAGGTCCTGGCTCTCTTCATCGCGTCCGTGGATGCCAAGGCCGACGCCCGAAATGTGGGCGCTCTCCATGAGTTCATCGTAGAAAGCCTGGGTGCTGAGCGGCGAGAGCTCCCTCAGGAATCGGAAGAGGCGCGTAGCGGCCGAGTCGCCCCCGAAGGGAAACGCGCCGTGGGCGGCTTTGCCGAGCGCGTGAACCTCCAAGCGGCCACCGCTCCAGGTCCACTGAACGTTTTTGTCCCAAGCCGACGCCAACTTGTCCTCGACCTCAGATCGAACCGAGCCCGCCACGTGGACGGAAGCCGAGCAGGCGTCGATGACAATGTTTGGCCGTTGGCCGCCAGAGACCGATACGATCTGGAAGTCCGATTTAGGAGAATCCAGCTCGACGTGGAGGTTGGCGATGCCCTTTTCTCCGTGATAAAGGGGCCAGCCGGAGTCTGGCGCGACGCCGAGCGTCGGTGCTCCCTCGACCTCGTAATACTTCTCCACGCACTTCATGCCCGATTCCTCATTGCAGCCGAAAACGATGCGGATTCGGCCGCCCAGGTTGGGGCAGGTCTCTTTGAGAGCCCTCGCGGCGTAGTAGGAGGCCATCGTGGGGCCTTTGTCGTCGGTGGAGCCCCGGGCGTAGATATAGCCGCCATCGATTTCCGCGCCGAACGGTTCGTGTTTCCAGCCGTCGCCGACGGGCACGACGTCGAGATGCCCGAGCGAGACGATCAGCCGCTCGCCCTCGCCAAATTCGGCATACCCGGCGTAGCCGTCGATGTCCTTCACCCTGAAACCGTCTCTCGCCGCCATCGAGAGCGCCAGATCGAGCGCTTTTCGATTGCCCGCGCCGAAGGGGGCGTTGGGCTCAGGGGTGGACTCGATCGAATTGATGCGCAGCATCTCAATCGTGTCGGAAAGGAGTTCAGCTTCGTGGGCGCGCAGCCAGTCTTGTGCGCGCAAAACGTCGGGTGAAGGCATTCCGAAAGGGTACCCACGGGAGGCGATGCGTGAGGGTGTGTGAGGGTGAATGAGCATGCATGAGGGTGATGAGATTAGGGGAAGATGGGATGATGAGATGAGGGAATATGGGGCCGCCTTTGGTGTGCGGCGACCTTGCGCCGCTTTGGGCACTGCTCGCTTTGCCGTGATCAAGAGACCCCATAGGTAACCCGTGGTGCAGACTCTCCGTCTTCCATCCCAAAGCCGCATGACGAACGGAGAGAGGGAGAAAGGGAGAGAGGGAGAAAGGGAGACAGGGAGAAAGGGAGAGAGGGAGAAAGGGTGAAAGCGACAGCCCATGCTGAGCGCAGACTGTCGTCGCTAGACGCCATTCGGCAGCAGGCCCGAGCGGCCGTCGAAAAGGAAGAAAGAAAGCGCCGGCAGGTTCGGGCGGTTTATTTGAACCTGCTCGGCGCTATCTCTGGTATTCCACTCAGGCTCAAGCATGGCCCCAGTAACGTCACCGGGTATCTGGTAACCCGCAAGCAGAGGTTCAAAGTGGGACTGGCAAGGGCCGTTCCTCCCGGTGCAGGGCGCATGGGACGACTCAGACTGAGAAGGACGGCCATGCTTCGCGGCGTTCCCAGCACTCCAAGTGCCAACATGAAACCATGAAGGTTGCCCGGGCCGCACGCAAAGCCTACATCGAGCAGTTCCGCGATGAACCTGAAGTCGTGGCCTTTGCACCAGGGCGCATCAACCTGATCGGCGAGCACACGGACTACAACGACGGCTACGTGTTTCCCGTGGCGATCGATCGCGGCATCGCCGTTGCGGCGTCGCGGTCGAACGGTTCGGTGAGTGAAATGACCTCTCTTGAGGTCGGCAAGGGTGCGCCATTCGACACCAGCTACCCCATCAACAAAGAACCCAAGAGCTGGACCGTCTACCCGGCCGGCATGGCCTGGGCCATCCATCGGGAGTTCAAGAGGGCCATGCCCAACCTCTGCGCTGTGGTCCATGGAGACTTGCCCGTGGCCAGCGGCGTGAGTAGCAGCGCGGCCATCGAGGTGGCCTTTGGGCGCGTGTATGCCGCCATCGAGGGGTTCGAGCTCGATCCATTCCGGCTGGCGCAGATCGCCCAGCGGTGCGAGATCGAGTTCGTCGGCGTGAATTGCGGGATCATGGACATGACGGCGTCTTCCTGTGCCAAGGCGGGCTGCGCGATGCTGCTCGACACGCGCTCGTTCGAGATCCGGCACGTTCCATTGCCGAAAGGGCTGAGCATCGCGCTTCTCGACACTTGCACGCCGCGAGCCCTGAGCGCTTCCGCCTACAACGAGCGCCGGTCGCAATGCGAAGCGGCGGCCGCGGCCCTGGGCGTTCCGTCCCTGCGTGACGCCACCGAGTCGGCTCTTGAAGCCAAGAAGAACGACCTTCCAGCGACCGTCTTTCGCCGCGCTCGGCACGTCATCACCGAGAATCAGCGGTGCCTTGACTTTGTGGCCGCGCTCGAAGGGGGCGACTTCAGCGCGCTTGGCGACCTCATGGCGGGAAGCCACGCCAGCCTCAGAGACGATTATGAGGTCAGCAGTCCCGAACTGAACGCGATGGTCGAGGCGGCGCTGGCGTCGCCCGGATGCGTTGGCGCCCGCATGACCGGGGCCGGCTTCGGGGGGGCTTGTGTGGCCCTCACACGCTCGAAAGAGGCAGCGAATTTCCTTGATTCGACGAAGGTCGGGTACGCTCAAAGAACCGGCCGGAAAGGGAGTTTTCTGCTCTGTAGCCCAAGTGAGGGGGCGCACATCGTGGAATCCATTTCCTAGCGAACCCGAAGAAGCGATGATTTGGGAACATGCGGGGCTCCCTTTTCTTCTGAGTGTTGAACGGGTACGCAGACTCCTCTGAGGGAACTCCTTTAGGTAGGCCACTGTTTCTGGCAGGGGAAGCTTGCATGCCTCCAGATTTGAGGTACATCAGAGACATGACGTTAGGTTGCCTGTCAGAAGTACCGAGTGGCGAAAAAAAGAGGGCCAAGCATCTCAAATTGATAGGCGCTTGTGGAATGAACCATGTAGGCGGTTATCCAAACCAAAGTGAGGGGTGGGTTCATGGCAATGCCTAGCGCATCGAGATCGGACGTGGCCAAGCGCGGCGTTCGTCTTACAAAGCGAGAAATCGAAGTACTGAGCTTGATTGCACAAGGACACAGCAGCAAGGAAGCGGCTGACGTTCTGTTCGTTTCGAAGCGAACTGTCGATTTTCATCTCGCAAACATCTACGATAAACTTCAAGTGAACAATCGTGTCCAGGCCTTCCGCGCGGCGACGCGTCTCGGTCTGATTCCGTTCGAGCCGGTTTTCGGCGCGATGCGGGACTAAGCGGTCGTTTCACATAAGGTACGGTTTTGCCCGGGAGGGTTTCCTCCCGGGCTTCTGTTTATTGGGCCCGGCCTGAAGCGGTATTCTGTGCCCCGTGAGGATCGCGAGGGCCGTACTGCTCAGGTTTGTCTATGGCCTCGTCAGCCTGATCTTTATCAGCTTCATCACCTTTCTGGCGGATGAGGTCGCCCCTGGAGACGCCGCGACCGTCCGGGCCGGCGAAAAGGCCACCAAAGCACAACTCACCTTGCTCCGGCATCAAATGGGCCTCGATCGGCCGATGATGATCCGCTATGGCGAGTGGCTGGGCAAGGCGGCAAGGTTTGATTTTGGGGAAAGTTATTACGGGACCAAAGAGCCGGTCACCGACATCGTCAAGCGCAACCTCCCCACCACCCTCAAGATAGCCACGAGCGCGATCCTGCTCGCCGCGATCCTCGGCATCTTCTTCGGCACGTTGGCCGCAGTCTGGGAGAACCGTTTCCTTGACCGCACCGTTTTGAGCGTAAGCACTCTGGGGGTGACGCTGCCCAACTTTGTGTTGGCGCCGATCCTCATCTATGTCTTCGCGCTCAAGCTCGACCGGCTGCCCCAGAACTGGACGACCCCCCTTGCGGGCCCCGAGTGGATGTACCTCTTGTTGCCCGTGGTGGTGCTTTCCGCCAGGCCCACGGCCATGCTGACCCGTCTCACCCGTGCCAGCATGGTGGAGACGCTCAAGCAGGAATTCATCAAACTGGCCATCGCCAAGGGTGTGCCCACAAACCGCCTCATCTTCCGACACGCGCTGCGCAACGCCATCCTGCCGGTCGTCACGGCGATCGGTACCAGCTTCGGCTTCTTGCTCACAGGCTCGTTCGTCGTCGAGACGTTCTTCACGTTACCGGGCATTGGGCGTGAGGCCATCGAGGCCATTCAAAAGGGCAACATGCCCGTGGTGCAAGCCTGCATCCTGATAACCGGCCTGATGTTCATCACGATCAACACGCTCGTGGACATGGTGCTGCCGATCCTCGATCCGCGCATTAGGGAGAGCCAGGTATGAAGCGAACCGGCGCTCGGTGGGGGATGATTGTCGGCGGCGCGTTCCTCGTGCTGCTGATCTTGGTGGCGGTCATCTATCCGATGGTGGGTCCTGCCTATACCAAGGAGGTTGGCCCCAAGTTCTCAGGTCCGAGCCTCCAGTATTGGCTGGGCACCGACGAGTTGGGCCGCGACACCTTCGCGCGCGTGGCCTATGGAGCCCGGATTTCCCTGTTCATCGGCTTGGCTGTTCAGGCGATTGCTCTGATTGTGGGGATCGCGGTGGGCACAGCGGGCGTCTTCGCGCCGAAGTGGATCCGCGTTCCGCTCATGCGCTTCACCGATGGCATGTTCGCCTTTCCCGATTTGCTGCTCGCCGTGCTTCTCATCGCGATCTTCGGCATGGGGGTGACGCCAGTGATTGCTGCGCTCGCCATCACCCACTGGCCGGGAACCGCCCGCTTGGTCATGACCCAAACGGCCTCACTGAAGGACCGCGAATTTGTGGTGGCAGCGCGTGCTCTGGGAGCCAACACCTTCTATATCACCGTCAAACACGTCCTTCCACAGATGTGGGGCATCCTGCTCGCAGTGAGCATGGTCGACCTGGCCGGCACGATCCTTGCCGAAAGCACATTGAGCTTCCTTGGCATCGGTGTGCAGGCGCCTGAGCCCAGTTGGGGCAGCCTAATCATGCGGGGGCGGGCGAACATCGAGTCGCACCCCGAGCTGCTCATCTGGCCCTGCCTGGCGCTCAGCGCCACCATCTATGCGTTGAACTTCGTCGGCGACGGCTTGCGCGAATGGCTTGACCCGAGGTCGAAGTAGCTGCACGGTTGTGGGTCTGCTCGCCTAACTCACATAGGCGAAGAGCGAGGTGCGAAGAGCGAACCGATCGCAATACGCGATGGGCGATGGGAACGGTGCGTCGGGCCAGGGGCGACGGTCTCAGCATAGGCCCAAGGGGCCGTAAGGTGAAAGCGAAGGCCCTAGGCCTGGAACGATGGGTATCCCAACCATCTTCTCTATCCCCAATCGGGCGCAAGGCGAAACGAAGGAAGAAGAGCGAGGAGCGAAGGGCTAGGTTTCCCGGTTATCGCATCGCGCATCGGCTGGGTATTGGGCGTAGCCCTGGAAGGGTGCATCTCATCGAGCAAGCTCAGCAAAGGGCGGCCCATCCATCACTTCGATCGCGCGTCAGGCCATCCGCTCAATACCCGTGACGAATCTCTGTAGCGCCCTCGGTTCCTGTAGGAAGAACAGGCTCGGCTCGATCAACTCCAATTCCGAAACGCACAACTTATCTTCGTTATCTCTCATCAAATCGGCCCGCGCGTAGAGGAGCGGACCCGGCGCTGCCTGGATCGCGCGAAGCGCCAATTCGGCCTCCTCCTGAGTCGGCTTGATCGCACTGGAGACCGATTCCTCGTCGCCGCTGAACCGAGGTTTCTTACGGATCGCATGGGTGATCGCCCCGTCGATCCACACCACGGAACACTCACCTTCCGTCTCAACGGATCCGAGAAAGGGCTGGAACATCGGCTCATGGGTCCTGCTGAGCTGATCGACAAACCGCTCCGCGTCCTCTCGCTCGTCCTGTGAAAACACCCTCGTCAGATACGACCCGCAAGAGACCGTCGGCTTGACGACGTACCGATTCCACGGCACCTCCGCCAGGTCCCGACCAATCCAGGTCGTGACCGTCGGGACGCCTTTGGCTTCCAGGTCGTGCAAGTATCGCTTGTTAAGATTCCATCGAACGACGCTTGGCGGGTTCCAAATCCTGGTTTGGCCCTCAACGGCGTCAAGCCAATGGCGAAAAGCCGTTTCATTCCACGGGTAGTCCCAGCAAGAGCGAAGGAGAGCCATGTCGAACTGAGACCAGTTGACGTCAGATTGCCAGGGCACGACCTGCACCTCGAATCCGGCCCGAGACAGCGCCGCGACCGTCATCTCTTCGTCGACATCCGGCTCGGGCAAGGGGTCGCAAGATACGATGGCAAGGCGCATCGCGGGATCGTACCGCAAGCTCCTCATCGTTCTCTTAGCGGTACAATCGGCCCTTCGCATGAGCCAACTCGATCGCCTCCTCGATAGCCTCAAGTACGATTCAAACGGATTGATCCCGGCAGTGATTCAGGATCACGAAAACGGTCAAGTGTTGATGGTCGCGTGGATGAATCGCGAATCATTGGAGCAGACGATAGCGACTGGCAAGTGCACTTATTGGAGCCGCTCGCGGCAGAAGTTCTGGGTGAAAGGTGAAACGAGCGGCCACACCCAGGCAGTCAAGCGCATCGCGATCGATTGCGATCTGGACACGCTACTGATCTGGGTCGACCAGGCTGGGGCGGCATGCCACGAGAACTATAGGTCCTGCTTCTTTAGGGATCTGACGTCGGATGGCCTCACGGTGAACGCTGAGCGCGTGGAAGACTGATGACGTTAGGGCATTAGGGCATTAGGGCGTTGAGGCATTGGGGCATCGGGTGCTAGGGCTGCGGATGGGGGCGGGCTTCAGCCCGCCTTTTTGGGGTCGGCGAGCTTCAGCTCGCGATCAAACAGCCGAATAGAGCCAAACTGAAGCCGTGGCGACGTCCTTTGAGAACCTAAGTCCCCTGCTAGAGAGCGCTATTGCCGAGCGGGTATTTCCCTGCGCCGCCTACGCGATCGGCGTTCCTGGCGACCTTGAATTCGGATTCGCCGGAGCGCACACCTATGCTGCCGCGGCCCCACGAGCCGCTTCAGAAACCCTCTTCGATCTTGCTTCCCTAACCAAACCTCTCTACGTGACGGCCGCCGCCATGCTGCTCCATCAGGAGGGCCGGCTGGACCTGGATGCCCACGCCATAGACATCTGGCCCGAGTTCACCGGAGCGGGCATGGAGGCGATCACGGTGCGCCACTTGCTGCGCCACGACTCGGGGCTGCCGGCCTATCTTCGGATAGAAGACGATGCGCCGACGCCCGGGGAAGCGGCGGCCAAACTGCTCGGACTGCTGCACAAGCCCCTGCCTAGCGATCCGGGGGAAGAGACCGTCTATTCCTGCTTGAACGCAATCTATCTGGATGCCGTTCTACACGAAGTCGTCAATGGCGATGTGAAGATGTTTGTTCGAAAAAAGCTCTATGACACGATCGCTATCCGGCCGCACTTCTTGCCCTCGGAAGAGGATCACGCCCGCTGCGCGCCGACGATCGCCATCGAACCATGGCGGAGACGGGTTCGCGAGAAACAGGGCAAGCCATATGCCGCTGATGCGGTCTTCGTCCAAGGCGAGGTCCACGATCCCCTCGCCTTCCTCCAGGGTGGCGTTTCTGGCAATGCGGGGCTTTTTGGCACGATCGCGGACGTGTCGGGCTTCGCTCAGGAAATGCTGCGGGCATGGCACGGCTCAGGCAAGGTCTTCAGGCAAGAAACGGTCCGTCGTTTCACCGCTCCCGATGCCCCGGGCAAACGTCCGCTGGGATGGGACATCAAGGCCTCCGAGGGGTCGAGCGCGGGATCGCTCTTTGGCCCGCACACTTTCGGCCACACGGGCTACACCGGTACGTCCATCTGGATTGACCCCGAGGCTGCTATTTTCGCGGTGCTTCTTACGAACCGTGTGCACCCGAACGACGACCATGCCGAAGCCATGTTGGCGGTTCGTCGAGCATTCCATGACAACGCGTACCGGCTCCTGACCCAGTAAACTCCCGATATGGAGGGGCAGGGATGGGGCCTGATGCTGGACCTTGTGGCGATCCTCGCTGCCGCTTTCCTGCTCGGTGCGCTCATGGAGCGCTTTCGCCAGGGCGCGGTGCTCGGCTACATCCTCGCCGGCGTGATTTTAGGACCGAGCTGTGCGGGCTTGGTGAAGGACGTCGCCACCGTTCACAGCCTTTCCGAACTGGGTGTCAGCCTGGTTCTGTTCTCGATCGGCCTCGAGTTCTCGGGCCGTGAGCTGCGAAAACTGGGGCGTATCGGCATTGGCGGCGGATCCCTTCAGATCTTTCTCACAGCCACCTTGTTTGCTGCCATCGCCTTGGTCTGCCGGTTGCCGTGGCGCGAGGCGGTGGCGCTTGGCGCGATCGCTTCGCTCAGCAGCACGATGCTGGTCTTGAGGGGCCTCAAAGAGACCGGAGAACTCGACGCGCCCCACGGCAAGGCCTGCTTTGGTGTCCTCCTGGTTCAGGACATCGCGTTGATCCCGCTCGTCCTCCTCTTCACGTTGATCTCGCCTGTGCGCGTGCAAGGCGCCGCGGATTGGCAAGATGTCGGAACAAGTCTGGCCGGCGTTCTCGCGGGCATCAGCGCTTTTGTTCTGATTGCCGTGCTGCTATTGCCGCGACTTCTTTCTTCGCGCGCGATGGCGCGAAACCGCGAACTCCCGATCCTGCTTGCAGTGACCACGTGCATTGGCGCGGCATGGGCGGCCGAAACGATTGGGATTTCGCCCGCTCTTGGCGCGTTTGTAGCGGGCATCCTCTTGGCGGAGACCGGCTTCGCGTCTCAACTCCTCGCCGACGTCGCCCCGCTCAAGGCACTCTTTGCCACCATGTTTTTCGCTTCTATCGGCATGCTCGCGAACCTGCACTGGGTCTGGGGCAACTTGGGGCTGGTGGTCTTGTTCTCGGCGGTGCTGATCGTAGGAAAGACCTTCATGGCGGCCGGCGCGCTTCACGCGCTCCGTCTTCCGCCTATCTCCGCGGCCGCTTCAGGACTCTGCTTGGCGCAGGTCGGGGAGTTGTCGTTCGTTCTGCTTCAACTGGCGCTGACTCTGGGGCTGCTTTCAGAGCGAAGCGGACAGTTGGCCACATCGACGGCGGTCATCTCGCTTCTGGCCTGCCCTTTTCTCGTGGCGAGGAGTTCCAGCCTGGCGGCAGTCCTCGCGATCCCACTCTTGAAGCGAAAGCAAGGGGGCCTGCAGGTCTGGGAGCCGAAAGAAAAGCCGAGCGGGCACGTGGTGGTGGTCGGCTATGGCCAAGCGGGCAGGGAAGCCTGCAGGAGCCTGATCCGGGCTGGCGGCGAGGTGCTGGTGCTGGAGACGAACCGCCGCCTGGTTCACCTGGCCAGGGATGCGGGGATCAAGGCGCTGCTCGCCGATGGGTCGCAAACCGAAAACCTGGAACACGCCGGCTTGGAGCAAGCCAAAGGGCTCATCATCGCTCTTTCCGAGCACCGAACGGTCTCGCTTGTGGCCTCTCAGGCCAAGCGGCTGGCGCCTGATCTTCCCGTCGTGGCCCGCGCGCGCTACCATCTGTTTCACGAAGAAATCGACCTGGCCGGCGCGGACATCGTGGTGGACGAAGAGTCGGAAACTGGGCGGCTTCTTGGCGAAGAAATGGCCCACCATTTGGGCCTCAGGTGGGAGAACGAAGGGTCGTGAGGGAGAGACGGTGAGACGGAGAGTCTGCCCTACGGGTTCCTTGCTTCTACCATTTGCACCCTCGTTCAGCCTTACTCATCCTCACTCATTTCTCGCATCTTTGACGCACCGAAACCCGATCGTCGAGCAGCGGTTTAGCGCCGGACCGAGCAGCAGAAACTTGGTGTGGTGGTCCAGCGGATGGGCGCCTCCCAGCACGTACCAGCCGCTGCCTTTGGCTTGAAACCACGATCCGCCGCGGAGGATGCAGTAGCGCGTGTTGCCGCCCAGGCGTTCGGATTCGGTCCACTGATACACGTTGCCGACGGTGTCGTAGAGCCCATTGGGGCCACGGCCGTTCGGGTAGGCATGAACCTTGGAAGGGCCGCTCGAGTCGGCGTTGCGCCGAGCAGGATCGTCCTTGTCGCCCCAGGGCCACTTGCGGCCGTCGGTCCCTTGCGCTGCGAACTGCCATTCGGCTTCGGTCGGCAACCGCTTGCCCGCCCATTTGGCATAGGCCCGGGCATCGTCGAGGTCGACGTAGACGACCGGCAGGTCGCGGAGCGCGGAGGGGCAATCCCTTGTGCCCACCGCCCCCCAGTGTTTCAGGAAGTTGTCTTTCACCTTCGGGACATAACCCGAGGCCTTCAAAAACGCCTCGAAGTCTCCATTCGTGACCAGCGCCTCGTCAATGAAGAAGGACCCAACGTGCTCGGCGTAGTCGTGGGTGATCTCCTGCCACCACGGGTCGCCCCAGGTCCAATAGGATGGGTCCAGGGTCTTGGGTCCGAGGTGCAGGTCCGGAGGGTCCGGGTAGCACCCGCACTCGCGTCGTTGGTGGGTGATCTTCATCCGGGCGGTGCCGCCCGGGATGAAGACCATGCCGGGAGGCCTATCAGAGCGAGAGAGACGGAGAGTCGGAGAAGGGTTGATTGGGAGGTGGTCGCCGGGGTCTACGGTGACATTGGGAGGTGTCTTGAAGGTGTCGCCTTGGAAGTGGCCCTGGATGCCGTTGAAGAACGCATAGGCGTCGTCTGTGTTCGCCCCGCCGATGGCGCCATTTCGATCGATCGGTGCGTAGAACCGTCCGTTCTGTGCCGGCCCAAGCTCCGAACGGCCGACGTCGTGCCCAAATCGCTGTCCTTCCATCTTCACGCCCACCTTCCCAAATCCTCTCGGCACAGCGATGAGTGCCACGGCGGCGTCCTTGGCCGAAAACAGGTTGGCATAAGCGTCCTCGGGCGTGGATTGGGCATATGGGACCCAACGGCTTCGCTCGATCAGAGGCGTCAAGTAGGACAACAAGCGGGAGTCAACAGACCATTTGGCGGCGTCTCCATCGCCCCACGGATTCCAGGTCCCGAAGATGTTCTCCCAAACCAACATGCCGCTGGCGTTGAAAAACGCCTCATCGATCTCTCTCGCATGATCGGTGTTCCATCGCCGGATCTGGTGCTGCATGTGCCTTGGCTCGATCCACTTGTGGACCAGGATGCCTGGAGTGTCGTAATAAGGCAGCCATTGGCCCCAGGAAGAGTCGCAGACGGCGAGCTCGCCGAAGTCCGGCAGCGTGCCTTCCGGTTCAAGAGACTGCCCCAGGTTCAGCCTATCCAGCTCTTCGCGCAGACCCGCCTGAGGCTCGTTCATGGTGTCCAGGAACACGCCGTCCGCGCCGATCGCTTTCACAAGTTGAGCCAAGGCCACGGCGTCCGAGACGCCTTCCCGCCGGGTTCCGGTGTCCCAAGGGTTATAGGGGATCATCGCCTTGGCGCCCGACTTGTGGATTTGGTCCACTGCTGCCTTTAGGCCGGCGAGCCCACCGGGCAAGTCTCGAAAGAAGTCGAACTGGTTGCGCTCGTCCACGCCGATGCGCGGGTAGGCCTGCCAGAGGAGCACGACGTCTGCGCCGCCATAGCGGATCCACATGCGCTTGAGGAACGGGTCCATATCCAACCGATCGTTCTGCGGCTGATAGGCCGTCGCATCGTAGAGAAACAAGAACGCGCTGGTGAATGCGCGGCTCGCCCACTGGAGCTCCTTTCGATCGTAGAGGCTCAGATCGAGTGGTTTCTTGAGCCCCTTGGCTACCTTCTGCCGAGCGGCGTTCGACGACAGCGAAATCGTCAGGTCTTTGACCTCGATCGTGCCCTTGTCCTTCGAGAGCACGGCGTCCTTGCCGACAATGGGTTCGGCGTATTGCGTCTTCGGATCGAAGTCCGGCGGCTTGGCAGTGAAGGTCACTTGCTGCCATGGGCCGCCCGCCTTCAAGTTCGTGTTCGAAGGGACTTCGCCTGACCAAGCCCGCCACTGTCCGTTCATGTCACGGACCTCGAACGCGAGCCCAAACTGGCCGTTGCCTTCGGTGCATCGCGCCTGGCAGGTGACGGTAACCGGTTCGCCCGGCTGGATCGCCAGCGCCTTGGCCAGTTCGAAACGAAGCCTCACCCAAGACCACCGGCCGTCGAAGCGCAGAACCACGCATTCCGGATTGCCGGCTCGCACGTCTTTCCGAAAGGTCTCCAGAGCCTTCCGCCATTTGGCCAAATCCGCGTCCGGCTTTGGGGCGCGGATGATGAGGCCGTTGCTCTCGAACTGGCTTTCGGTGCGGTAGCGCCATGACGCTGCGGGCGGATCGGGCCGCCAGACGTTGGGCGAGAATACGGCGATCTTGAGCTGGGCTTGAGGCATGGCCAAGACTGCGAGCAGCAGGAGGCTCGTCATGGTCTCTTGATTCGATCAGAGTCTGCCGTTGACCTCCTGCCTCCAAAATTCCGAGCTGAGAGACCGCACTGGCATGGGCGAACAGCGGGCAAGAGGAGCCCCTTGGTACGGGGCTATTCGCCAAGAATCAGGATTCCCCTCGCGACCTTGCCCGACAGCATGTCGGCATAGGCTTCGTTGATCTGGGCCAGAGGGTATCGCCGTGAGACCATTTTCGCTAGCGGCAGGGCGCCGGCGAGGGCCTTTGCGGCGTAGTCGGGAAAGTCACGAGCCGCGTCGCAGGTGCCGTAATAGCTTCCCATCACGGTCTTTTCCTCGCGGACGAGGCGTGCGGCGGGGAAGTTGGTGTCTTCACCCATCGGCGAAAGCCCCGCGATGACGAGCGTCCCGCCGGGTCGAAGGCAGTCGAAGGCAAGCTCCTGGACGGAGCGAGCGCCTACGCACTCGATGGCGCAATCGACACCTCGGTCCTCGGTGAGTTCTTTGATCGCGCTTCGCACGTCGCTCTTCGCCAAGATGAACTCCGTCGCCCCCGCTGCCAGAGCAAATACCTGCTTTGCTTCCTCCCGATCAATCGCCATGATCTTCCCGGCGCCGGCGACCTTGGCGCCCATGATCGCGCTCAATCCCACGCCACCACATCCAAACACCGCCACGCTTGAACCGGGCGTGACCTTCGCCGTATTCAGCACCGCACCAACCCCCGTAGCGACCGCGCAACCGATCAGCGCCGACAGTTCGAACGGAAGCTCCCGGGGCATGAGCACACAAGAGACCTCCGGAACGACGGTGTACTCGGCGTGACATGCCAGGCCGCAATAGTGATAGAGCGGCTGGCCGTCGCGGCTCAGGCGCGTTGTTCCGTCGAGCATCGTCCCGGCCCAAATCGGTCCGATGTACGCCGCGCAGAGCGCCGGACGTCCGGCCTTACAGTAGAAGCATGCGCCGCACGAAGGGGCCCAGTTCAGCGCCACGGGGTCGCCGACCTTGAGCTTGGTGACGCCTGCGCCGGTCGCCGCCACCACGCCCGATCCCTCATGACCTGCGACGCAAGGGAACGGGTGCCGGGTCGCGCCGCTCACCAGGTGCCAGTCCGAGTGGCACACACCGACGGCCTTGACCTGTACGAGCACCTCGCCGGCCTGGGGCTCCTGAAGCTCGACCTCTTGAACTCGGAACGGCTGTCCCGGCCCTTCGAGCACGGCGGCTTGAATGCGCATGGGGAGATGTTAGCAGGGGAGGGGGACAGAGGGACGTTGGGACAAAGGGACACAGGGACCTGATAACCGGATGATGGTGGGCGGGAACCCAGACATGATTTGGGGTGGCACCCACCGCAGTGCTCAAGTCCCCTGACCAACAGGCCGAGCCGTTACGAGCCGACGCCGATCAACCTTAGCAGCTTCGCGATCGGATCGTAATACCGGTCCACGACGCGCTCCTTCAGCGGGATGATCGCGTTGTCGGTGATCTTGATGTGCTCGGGGCAGACCACGGTGCAGCACTTGGTGATGTTGCAGTAGCCGATGCCGTCGCGCTTCTTCAGGTCTTCCAGGCGGTCCTCGGTGTCCAGGGGGTTCATTTCAAGCTGGGCGACGTGGATGAAGAGCCTCGGGCCGATGAACTCGCCAAACTTGTCGTGCTCGCGCAGCACGTGGCAGACGTTCTGGCACATGAAGCACTCGATGCACTTGCGGAATTCCTGGGCGCGGTCGATGTCTTCCTGCTGCAAGCGCCAGGTGCCATCGGGAGCGTCCGGCTTGCGCGGCTTGAACGGTTTGATGAGCTTCTTTTGCTCGTAGTTATAAGAAACGTCGGTGACCAGGTCGCGGATGTGCGGCCAGGTGTGCATCGGCTCGACGGTGACGCCCTGCTCGAGCGGGAGCTCCGAGCACCGGGTCATGCACATCAATCTGGGGTTGCCGTTGACCTCGGCGGAGCAGGAGCCGCACTTGCCGGCCTTGCAGTTCCACCGGACGGCGAGGTCGGGCGCTTGCTCGGCCTGAATCTGGAGCACGGCATCGAGCACGACCATCCCTTCGCCGACCTCGGTCTCATAGGTCTCGTGCTTGCCCGCGCCCTTGTCCCCACGCCAGATCTTGAACTTGGTCTTCATGGCTAGCTCTTCTGCTCCTCGATGATGGCCTTTTGCTCTTCCGATAGGGGAACGATGGGCACGTGCTCCAGTTCCATCGCTCCGTTCTTTCCAAGCCTAACGACGGTGTTGACCTTGGCGAATTCGTCGCTCTTCTCCGGATAGTCCTCGCGGAACTGCGCCCCTCGGCTCTCTTTGCGCCCGATCGCCGAGCGAGTGATGGCCTCAGAGGCGTCGATCAGGTTTTCCAGCGCCAGCGCCAGGTTCCAGCCGGGGTTATAGGCCGGGCCGCCGCTAACCGGTACGACTTTGGCGCGCTTGCGCAGTTCGTCCAGCTTGGGCAGGGCTTCCTCCATCTCGTCCTGCAGCCTCACGATGCCGACCAGCGCCTGCATCGTCGCCTGAAGGTCGGCGCTGATCTTGAACGCGTTGTCGCCGTTGGCGGCGCGCTCCAGCGGCGCGAGCGCCTTTTGAACGGCGTCCTCGGCGTCCTTCTTGTTCAAGGGGCCGATGGAGTTGTTCTTGGCGTATTCGGCGGCGTACTTTCCGGCGCGCTGGCCAAAGACGATCAGGTCAGAGAGTGAATTGCCGCCGAGTCGGTTCGCGCCGTGCAGTCCCGCGCCGCACTCGCCCGCGGCGAAAAGACCGGGCACCGTGGACATTTGCGTTTCGGCATCGACCCTGACGCCGCCCATGATGTAGTGGCAGGTCGGGCCAATCTCCATCGCGTCCTTCGTGATGTCCACTCCGGCGAGCTCCTTGAACTGGTGGTACATGCCGGGGAGTTTTCGTTTGATGTGCTCCTCCGAATTCGGGATGTGCTGCTTGATCCAGGCGATATCGAGGAACACTCCGCCGTGGGGGCTGCCCCGCCCCTCTTTGACTTCGCGGTTGATGCACCGCGCGACGTGGTCGCGCGTCAGCAGTTCCGGAGGCCGGTGGGCGGTCTTGTCGCCCGTCACATAGCGCCAACCCTCTTCGGGGTCCTTGGCGGTCTGGTTGACGTAGTTCTCCGGGATGTCGTTGAACATGAACCGCTCGCCCTTGTTGTTCTTGAGCACGCCGCCCTCGCCGCGCACGGCCTCGGTGACGAGGATGCCCTTGACCGAGGGCGGCCACACCATGCCGGTGGGGTGGAACTGCAGGAACTCCATATCAAGCAGGTCCGCGCCGACGCGATAGGCCAAGGAATGCCCGTCAGCGGTGTATTCCCAGGAGTTGCTGGTGATCGCGTAAGCCTTGCCCACACCGCCGGTGGCCAGAATGACGGCCTTGGCGTGGTAGATGTGAAACTCGCCGGTGGGCCGATCATAGCCGACTGCGCCGACCACCTTGCCGCCGTCCTTCAAGAGGTCGGTCACGCACACTTCCATGTAGAAGTCGATGCCCTGGTGGATGCCATGATCCTGGAGGGTACGGATGAGCTCGAGGCCGGTTCGGTCTCCCACGTGTGCGAGGCGCGGGTAGCGGTGTCCACCGAAGTTGCGCTGGAGCATGCGGCCGTCTTTCTGGCGATCGAACAGCGCACCCCAACCCTCGAGTTCGAGCACGCGCACGGGGGATTCCTTGGCGTGGAACTCGGCCATTTTCGGGTTGTTCAGGTACTGTCCGCCGCGCATGGTGTCGGCAAAGTGGACGCGCCAGTTGTCGCGGTCGTCGGTGTTGCCGATGGCAGCGGCCATGCCCCCTTCCGCCATGACGGTGTGGGCCTTTCCGAGTAGGGATTTGCAGACGACGCCGACGCTGACGCCCATTCCCGAAGCTTCGATGGCGGCTCTGAGGCCCGCTCCCCCTGCGCCGATCACGAGAACGTCATGCTCGTGAACCTTGTGCTCGCTCATTGTCTCTGGTTCTACCTGGAATTGCAGGCGGATGGTGGGAGGGGGAGGCTGAGGAGTGTGTGATCGGGTGAGGAGGTGAGGTGAGGTGAGGTGAGGTGTTCAGGTTCTGGGTGTTGGGGGTTTTGGGCGTGGTATGAAGCGCGGTCCGATGATCGGACCGCTTTGGCCTGCGCGATTTGTCATTTGGGAGTGCGCTGACTTTTCAGCGCTTTTCCCCTGCGCGACTTGTCACGCAGCTGAACAGTTGAGACCCAAGGTGTCTTCGCTGGTTCAGGTTTGGGGTATAGGCACTGCGAACAGGGATGTTCGCGGTCCGGGGTGCGGACTGGAAGTCCGCGCTCCATCCGCCTCCAGAATGCCCTTTTGCCTGAGCCCAGATCATCGGGGTTGAAGCTCGTGCGCGATCATCGCGACGGGTGGCGAGCCTCAATACCTGAAGGTGCTGAGGCAACCGAAAGGACAACAAGAAGACTGCCCCTAGGGCAAGCTGCCGATTTGCCTATTTTCCCTTGCCCTTCTTCTTGTCGTCCGGCTTGGGGCCTGCCGCCAGGCGGTTTGCGTCGGCCTTGGCGCCCTTGGCCTTGTGCTTGTCGGCGCTGCCCGAGGAGGTCTTCTTTGGTTTTCTGTCACCCATGATTCACCAGTATGGCGGGACGATGGCACGCCACGGCTAGGAGCCTGCTGAAAAGGAGGCTTCGGGCGCTGCGCGCATCGCCCTCTTTTCGCCGATCGCTTCTCTCCTCGCGCCCTTACTAGATCCCTTGCTTTCGGATGCGGTTCTTGTTGGGCTTCTTGTCTTCGACCTTAGGCACGGATCGATCCGGGGTGTAGGATCCCTTTTTGTGCTCCTTCAGCTTCTCGACGGCGGCACGGATCTCTTCTTTGGAGGGACGTTTCATGGCTCAAGGTACCTGTTTTGTGCTCGCGAGGAGCCTGAAGGACCCTAAGTACAGCAAGCCCTCCCCCTACCTCTCCCTCCCAACAAACTCACTCAACAAGCGAATGTAGGTGGACTGGTAGTAGATCGCCGGTTCGCTCAGTTCCCAACTCGCCTCGGGCCAGGCTTTGTCGAAGTCGGCATACGCTTTCCCGCGGGGCTGCGTCTTGATCCATTCCACGCTCGGCGCGCCGTCGGCGGCCTTTCCGCCGAACTGCTGGTTGGGCCCGCCCACCACATAGCCCGGCGCGGGGTTGCCTGAGTGCTTCGAGCCGGCGCCCCAGCGCGCGTGATACAGGTACTGGCATGAGAGCTCCGCTCCGTAGCGGCCCATGTTCGAGAGATACACGAGCGTCAGCGGGTTCACCCCATGAAACGAGTGCAGCATATCGGCCGCACGCGACCTAAGCCTGCGCCGGGTGGCCCCGTCCACGTCGGCGGCTTTCGCCGCGAGGAGCGCGACGATCCCGTGGTTCGCCCGGACCGTGTTGCTGCCCCAGTGGTAGCAGGTCGTGGGCATCCAAGCACGGTAGAGGTCGGCCTCGGGTCCCGGTGCGGCCTGAGCGCTGAGCGCCGACTTGGTGAGCTGGGCCCTGATGCGCTTGCAGAGCCCGGCGTCGGCCTTTGGAAGGCTCAGATAATCCACCAGGGCTTCGGCCGCAGAAGCGCCATAGGGGCTCCAGACCGGCTCGCTGAGCTGGCGCATCTTGCCTGCCTTGGCCACGGCGACGTCGTTGTATTTCTGCTCGCCGGTCAGCGCGAAAAGGTGGATCGCCGCCAGAACCTCGAGCTGCTCCTGCTCCTCGACACTTCGGTTCGCTCCGCCGCTTTTGATCTCGCCGGTGTCCGACTTCGTGGTTTTGGGGGTCCTCTGGTACCAGTTCCAAGAGAGCACCGCGCGGCGCTTCAGGTCGTTCGCAAAAGCCCTCCACCGGGGGAATTGCCCATACACCCGCGCGGCGTGCGCGTAGAAGCCTGACGTTGCGATCGCGGCGCCCGTGTCCTTGGGCCCGTAGTAGCGAGGCCTCAGGTCGTCGCTGATCGGGTATTTGCCGTTGTAGTCGATCACGCCCATCTTCACGGGCACCGCGCCATCGGTGAACTGCATCTTGACCAGCCAATCAAGCTGCACCTTCAACTCGTCCAGGATGTCCGGAAGGCCGTTGCCGGACTCCGGGATGCCGTTCTTGTCGCCGAACGCCTTGGGGTTGCCGCGAAAGGCATAGAGCAGGGGGTGGATGACCTCCACGTTGAAGGGCGGGTACTTGTTCTCGTCGCCTGCATCCATCCAGCCTCCGCTCATGTCGCGGTCGGTGCTGGGGTCGTTCTTGGCGTTCACATAGCGCGTGTGGGAGTCCTGCCTGTAGGCGGCCTTTTCGGTCCAGGGGTTCTCGGCATAGGGCGCCGGCAGGTCTTCATTTTCGCGCTGGTAGTAGTACATCCGACTGGCAGCGCGGAGGATCGGCGCGAACACGTCGCTCCTGATTTCAAAGATCGCCGAGCGCTTGCCGGTACCGGGGTCCAAGATGTAGTATTCGCCGGGCCTCAAAACGCTGGAGAAGTCGAACCACCAGCCCTTGTCGCCAGAGTCTTCGTGCACGGCGCCGCTTTTCCAAGGGCGAACTGGGGCGCTGAAGAGGGCCCTGCCGGTCTTTCGGTCGATCACTTTGAGTGTGTTGCCCGGCGCGTAGCCTCTTCCGGCGTTGTAGCCCTTCACCGGGTCGCTGATGATCGCGACCTTGTTCTCCTGCGGCAGATAGCCGAACTGGTCCACGTGGATGCGGCTGGTGATCGGCGGGAGCCCCGGCACGGTGACGCCATCGAGTTCAGGCACCGCATAGGGCGGGAAGGCCCGGGTTTGGAATCCAATGGAGAGGACGAGGAGGTGGAGTACCAGTCCCATGTTTGCAGATTGGCACAAGCGCTCCGCCGGTGTCGTAGGTGCAGGTTCGGCGCCATTCTTTACTTCTGAATAGGGATGGGCGCGCCGTTCTGGATGCGGTAGGAGCTCAGGGTATAGCCCTGAACGCCGCCCTTGCCCAACCGCACTTTGAGGATCGCCGTTCGGCGCTCCGGTTCCTTCACGGCGTCGAAGATGAAGTTGCCGAGCGAGTAGGCGACCAGGCACCTTCTGCCGTCGTTTCGCGGGATCCACTCGACCGGCTGCAATACGTGGGGATGGCTGCCCAGGATAAGGTCCGCGCCTGCGCTTGCGGCCAGGCGCGCCAAGTGGCGTTGGCGGGCGTTTGGCTTTGCCGAACCTTCGGTCCCCCAATGCCAGGCGACAACGACCACGTCGGTGCCCTGCTGCTTGGCAAGCGAGATGTCGGCTGCGAGCGTTTCCTCGTCGGTGTAGCGGATGCCCTTGCCGCCGGAGTCCCTGGGGAAGTCGCAATAGGCGAGAAAGGCGACCGTGACGCCCTTGAGCTCCCACAGCACGGGATCGGATTCGCGGCCGATCGGGACGAGGTTGGCGGCCTTTAGCGCAGAGACCGTTTCGTCCAGACCGGATTCGCCGAAGTCGAGCGCGTGGTTGTTCGCGAGTGAGAGCAGGCTGAATCCTGCGCGCGAGAGGGCTGGGGCCAGGGCTGGATCGGCTCTCAGGACGATCTTCTTGTTGGCCGATTTCGTTGTTTTGGTGAGGGCGCACTCCAGGTTGGCGAAGGTCATGTCGGCCTGGTTGAGTTCTTTGCTGAACCCAGAAAAGAACTGGTCTGTCCCCACCTTTGCGATCCGCTTACCGACCCATCGGCCCAGCATGACGTCACCGACTGCGGCGAGGGTGATCACAGGGGAACTCTCGCCCAGGCGCGAAGACGCCAAGGTGCGCGATGGGGATTCGACTATGCCCAAGGGACCAGGCAACAAGTGGCCCGGACATGTGCCAACGGCCCAGACCGCCGCAAGCCCCGCCACCCGGAGAAGTGTCGTCAATCCTCCTTCTCGATCGTGTCTTTGCTGAAGAAGGACTTGATCCAGAACGGGCGTTCCGGCGCCTCTCCGCTCTCCAGCATCGTCTGCCACTGCTTGTCTGTGAGCCGCCCCGAGACCGGCACCTTGAACTCGTAGAAGCTGAGCGAGGAGCCATGCGCCAGATAGAGTTTGCCTTCAATGGGCACCACCGCGACCAGCCCGTCGGCACTCCCGACCGCCACGGTTAGCGCCTGGCCATAGGCGGTGTGGATGTCGGCTACCAGGGCCATGTTCAGGTCGTCCTGGCTGAGCTGCTGATACCCTGCGGCGGTTCGCAAGAGATCATAGTTGAGGTTTTCGAGCTCGCCTTCGATGTGCCGGATTCGCTCATGGTCCTTCTTGGCGAGCTTGCCGTTCCTCAACTCGGTCTGGCTGACTCTGAGGAAGAAGTCAAGAAGGCCGAGGAAGGCGGTGGCGTCGTCTTTGATCGGCTTGGTGAGAAATCCCCGGGATTTCAGGCCGTCTCGGGTCTGGATCACAAACTCCTTCAGGCGCTTGTAGAAGGCGACATTGGGCTCCACATAACCCTTCACAAAGGGAGGCGGCTCGTCCTCTCCACCTCCCATTTCGGCAACGGATTGCTCGCCATAGAGGATCGTGTCGTGCCGAAGCTCCGCCCAGGATGCCAGAGCGCTGTAGAGGCAGCGGTCGGTCCAGGCTTGGCTGCGCATGAAGCTGGGATAGCCGCTTGGCACGGTCGCCAGGTACGGCTTGAGCGTGTCCAGCCACGACCAATAGAGGTCGCGCCGCCATTCGACCGCCTTGATGGCCGCGAACTGAGCCTCCAGCGTCTTGCGCTGCGAGCCGTACTCCCTCCAGCCCTTGGCGTTGAACTCCTTCGGGTTGCCATCGAGGATCTGCCTCGCCCGGGCGCTGCCCAAGACCGCCATCACGTCGAGGCCGGTGGGGAAGGGCCTCATGTCCGGCTCGCTGAGGCGCTGAAGCATCGCGCTGTCGGGGATGGCGCGTTGGCCCATGAACCGGAGCTGCAGGTCGCCCGCGACTGCGCCGGTTCGGCTGCGATGGACCGGCACGATCGGGGGTTGGCGCATGCCCCTAGCCAGGTTCACAAACGCTCTGAGCTTGGCGTCTTCAGAGTAGGCCTTGACGGGTGGCTTGGCCCCGAAGACCTTGGCGCAGGCTGTCGCCCACTCGCCCGGGGTCAGGTTGTTCGACTTGCCCGCAAAGAGAGCGGTGACATCGTAGATGCGCTGCCAACGCGTCTTCGCCTTCGAGAGTTCGAGGTCCCGAGCCAGCAGGAGCGACTGCTGAAGCTGCTCCTTGATGAGCACGGTCTTGCCGTTCACGGTCTTCTCGACCGAAAACGGCACAAGTCCGTAGAGCATCATCGTGAGGAAGTAGCGCGTGAGGAGCGGCGTCTTGGTGTAGTGCCCGCGAGGGATGAACTGGGAATAGTCGATCTCATAGGGGAAGATCGCGCTCTTGGCGAACCCCTGATGGGCTTTGATCAGCGCCAGCTCTTGGTCCACCATCGCTTTCGCGACGGCGGGCATTTTGGCGGGTTTGCCGCTTAAGCTTGATGCGAGACCAAAGTAAGCCAGGTTCTTCAGCGCCGCCGATTCGAGCGGCGTCCCCTTGCAGTCCTGGTAGGTCTTGGCGGCTTGGCTGAGCATCGAGGATGTCAGTCCCAGGAGCTCTTTGTTCAGCGCGGTTTGCTCGGCGATGCGCAGCGTGGATTCGAAGAAAACGTGATAGATCTGGAGGACGTTGTCGGCGGTTACGATCGAGCTCAGGTTCTTGTAGTCGTTACGGCCGTAGACCCAGAACATCTCGGCGTCGCCAAGGGGATAGGTGAAAAAGAGGTTTTTGGCGAGGAGGGCCCGCTGGCCGTCGGTGAGGCTGTATCCCTCGACAAAGGTCTTGGCGTTGGCGACTTCTTTTAGGCTGGCCGTGACCTTGTAGGGTTTGTTGGCGGCGGTCTGGGCAACACTGGTGCCCACGACCAAGGTCAGAAAGATGACATGGGCAATGCGCTTCAAGGTCGCCCCTACAGGGCTCGTCCCAGAAATGGCCCGCCTTTCCAGGGCGATGCCCTTCGCTGAGTTAGGTCGGCCCGTTGGGCCTCCAGACGATTCGGAGGCGAGAGGCTTCAGTGCTGAGAATCGTTCCATGGTCCATCCTTGGCCGGCAGGGAGAACGGTTTGCCGGACACCGTCATGCTGATTGTGCCATCCCGAAAGCTCAGATGGGTTGCCCGCTCGAACACCCGCTCCCCTTCTTGCTTGCGAAACCCGAACCCCGACCAGACGTACCTCGAGAGCGCCGTCTTGCCATTGAGGGTGGTTTCAAGCGTGTAGAGTTGCTGTCGGCCCTTGGCGTCGGGTTCGCCGAAGCAGAAGTCCTTGAGCGGCCTCCCGAGCGAAGATCCCATCCAAAGCTTGTCGATCCTAAGCCCGTCGAACTGATACACGAACAGCGTCGTGTGGGGTTTGGGGTGGTTGTGGGTCGCCTTGACGATGCCGATCGCGAGGTCGGGACGACCGTTGCCGTCGGCGTCGGCAACCTCCAGCCTCCAAGGTCGCCATTCCTGCTTGGCGGCTTCCGCCACCTTCTTGTCGTCGCGAAAGATCTGGAGCGGCCTGGCGGCGCCTGGGACTAGCGCAGCCCGGAAGCCAACCCCTCGACACGAGAAGTCAAAGCTCTGCTGGATCCAGATAGCGCATACGGCGAGCACACCGAACAGACGTCGCGGGCCCACGAACCGAACCATCAACGTGCCGTCCTGGGGCGAAAGGGCCTAGATCGCCAGACATGCCTGGCGTCGTTTCGCAGCCGCAGCGCCTTCGATCTCCAGAAGCCGCTGCTTGCGCCAGAGCCCGCCGCCATAGCCGCCCAGGGTTCCGTCAGTCCGGATGACCCGGTGGCATGGGATCAGGATGGCGATCCGGTTGTCGCCGTTGGCGGAGCCCACCGCCCGGATCGCGCCGGGGTTCCCGATCTTCGCGGCGAGCTCGGCATAGGAAAGGGTGCGGCCATAGGGAATCCGCAACAGCTCCCTCCAAGCAGATTCCTGAAATGGCGTGCCATCGATCACCAGCGGGACGCTGAACTCCCTCCTCTCACCTTCAAAATAGGCCTCCAACTCGGCGGCCGTTTGGTCGAGAAACTTGTGCTCTCCGGGGACGACCCGGCATCCAAGACGCGAGGAGAGCGTTCTCAACTGCGTTTCCAGCATCCGGCGATCCACGAACTCCAGGAGCGTCAGTCCGGCATCGGTGGCGATGGCGATCATCGGTCCCAGTGGCGTCTCGATCCACTTGGCTTGCGCCGGCGTCAGGCCGTTCGCCTTGCTCGGGATCGCCCCCAGAATTCGCTGAAAGGCATCACGGAAGCCGCTGTCCGAGCTATATCCGGTCTGAATCGCCGCCTCCACGGGATGCGCTCCGTTCCGAATCTCGCTGAGGGCCATTCCCATCCTGCGCGCGCGCTGATAAGCGTGAAAGGTCATCCCGAAGCGCTTTAGGAACGTGCGCCGGACCGTGGCGGGCTCAAGCCCCATGTCGCGAAGGTTCTGGTCCTTGAGCCGAACGTGAGGCGAGGCATCGATCCGCGCCCTCAGGACCTCGATCCATGCGGGCGGCTCCGCGCCCATGTCCAGCGGACGGCAACGCTTGCAGGGGCGGTAGCCGGCCTCCAGAGCTTCCTTTGCCGAGGCGAAGAACTCGACGTTCTGGGCATAGGGGGTCCGTGCCGGACAAATTGGCCTGCAGAAGATCTTGGTGGTCTTGACCGCCTGGAAGTACAGCCCATCATACTCGTGGCTTCTTGCGCAAACGGCGGCATACAATTCCTCGAACGACGGGCGGCTCATGCGTTGAAGTTAGCGCGAAACCCGCCACCGTGGCAAGCGAAAAACGGACTTCAATGTCCACTTGCCCTCAAGCCGCGTCCAGCAACTCTTCGCGAAAGGCGGTCTGGCGGCAGAGCCTGTGGAGGATGGTGATCAAACGCGAGTCAAAGAGGTCGCCGGACATAGACTGAAGCGCCTCGAGGGCCTTTTCAACAGACAGCCCGGGCCGGTCAGAGCGTGCCCGCATCATGGCATCAAACGTGTCCACCATTCCCACAACCTGTCCCACGAGCGGGATTTCGTCCCCTTTGAGGCCTTTGGGATAGCCCGTGCCATTCCAACGTTCGTGGTGGGTACGCGCGATCACTTCGGCCATCTTGACAACGGGGCTGGCGCCGCCCGCAAGGATGCGCGCGCCAATGACCGTGTGTTCCTTCATGACCTCGAACTCCTCGGGCGTCAGGCTGCCTTCCGTTCATGCGCGATTTTGGAGGAGATCAGGCCCACCTTCTTGGTGTGGTCTTGAGAGGGGTGGTCTCGCAGTTCCGCTACGATGACGAGGCGCCGGTGCATGTCCCAGGCCGCCGTTTCGAGCAGGCGCACGTACTTCTGCACCTCGATTTGCTTCTGGGCGGCGACCTCTCTGAGCTTTGCTTCGAGCGCACTTGTCGAAAGGGCGCTTCGGACCCGAAACAGGATCTCCCAAGCGTCGCCAGGTACGGAGAACGCCTCGCTGGCGCCGAGAGTCAGGGCATGCTGCTTGGTCTCGGTGCTGGCCAGTTGCAGGCAAACGAGCAAGGGCGAGAATCGGGCTGGGGAGCTTTCGTCTCGGAGCGCCTTGATGCACCGCGTCTCGGCCAACCCGAGTGAGTCGGCCGTCAGAAGGACCACGTCGGGCGAGAGCGTCTGGGCCGTGGCGATCGCCGAGGAGATGTCTGTGGCCAGCGCGGCTTCGCCAAACCCTGCCCACTCGAAGAACCTGGGCGTCAGCGCCGTCTGCCCTTGCGAGGTGTTGACGATCAGCACCTTTCGCTTTGCGAACTCTTGCCCAAGGTGGGGAGCGTTTTCGCTGGTTAGGTCCATGACGTCCTTCTGTACTCCGCGTGAGGGGAACTTGCCCCAATACCTTTTTCGGCGGATTGTTGATCGTTTTAGAGACAAGCTTTTGAAGGTGCACAGATTACTGGAGTACTGTGATAATCCAAGCGCGATGGGCGCCAACCCAAGGTGAGTACACTTTGGTGTGTGAAGGTCAAGGTATCACACCCGTTGCCCATCTATGCCGAGGCCCTGGAGTGCCTCATTGAGAAGCGCGGCGGCCTCGAAGTGGCGGCCGGGCAATTGTCCCCAAACGAGCCAGCCGTGCGGGTTGCGGTGGACACCAGGCTCACGGCCGGCGACCTCGCCGAGCTGCAGAAGATCCGTCGTGCAGGGTCTGCGGTGCTCGTGCTTGCTGAAGGAAAGTCTCTGTCCACCGAGGTTGCGGCGGCCGCCGATGCGGTTGTCAGCCTCTCGTCGCCGACCGAGGAGTTCCTCGGCAAACTCTCGGCCCTCGGCGCCAGTCGGCGCGTGATCGGCGTGTCGGATCAAGGCGCCGGCTACTTTGAGGTGCGGCTCTCCTCCAACGAGCAGAAAGCCGCGCAATTCCTCGCTCGCGGCGCCTCGAATCAGGAGATCGCGGCCGCGATGGGCTGCAGCGAGCAGTCGGTGAAGAACTACATGCGCCAACTAATGAGGAAGCTGGGCTGCAAGAACCGGGTGCAGCTACTGCTCAAGTTGAGCCGAGCGGAGTAGGAGCAGTCGATTCGCCCGTAGCGAGGGTCTGTGCTGCGAAGCAATGGGGGTGCAGGGATTGCAGAGGCGTGGCCCGGCCATGCCACTAGCCATCCCACCGGCAAGGCTAAGTTCTTGCGAGCCTAGGCCCTTCCATCATTGGCCCGGAAAAAGGCAGTAGTCTAGGCCGCTATGCTTTCCTCACTTCTCCTTGCACTGCCGCTCGCGGCGCTGCGGCCGGCCGTCGATGGCCCTCACTGGTTCGAAGATCCTACCGTCAGCGGCAAGCGCATCTGCTTCGCCCTTGGCGGCGATTTGTGGGACGTTCCTCGCGAGGGTGGCGATGCCCGACGGCTCACAGCGAGTGTTGGCCAAGAGGGAGTTCCTTCGTACTCACCTGACGGAAATTGGATCGCCTTTTCTGGCCAATACGCTGGAAAAACCGACGTTTATGTGATGCCCGCTGAGGGCGGTGTTCCCAAACAGCTCACCTTTGGCCCTGCCGAGGATGAAGTGCTCGGCTGGAGTCCAGACGGAAAATCCGTTCTATTTGCGACGACGGAAGGTGGAATGCCCTTTACCCCTCGCCTCTACACCGTGCCGGCAGCGGGAGGCCAGCCTGAGGGATTGCCGTTTCCTCAAGGCACGATGGGCAGCTTCTCCCCGGACGGCAAGCAGATTGCTTACGTGCCCTATGGGCAGTTCCAGAAGGCTTGGAAGCGCTATCGGGGCGGACAAGCGTTTCCGATTTGGATATCCAAGCTAGAAGATTCCTCCTGGAAAGAGGTGCCTCGGAGGAACTGGAACGACAAGGCGCCGATGTGGGTCGGCAACCGGATCTATTACTTGAGCGATCGAACCGGCAAGTTCAACCTCTATTCCTGCGACACGTCGGGCGGATCTCAGCGCGAGCATGTCAAGAGCGCAGTGTTCGGGTTCACTTCGGCTACGGCGGGAGCAGACGCAATAGCGCTCTGCGAGCCCGGCTCGATCTCTCTTTTTGATTTGAAGTCCGGAAAAGCCAGCCCGGTTTCTATCACGGTGCGCGGGGACTTCCCGGAGGTTCGCGCCAAGTATGTGCCGATCTCTCAGGGCATCGCCGGCGCGGACGTCTCGCCGACCGGCAAGCGGGTGGCCTTTGAATCGCGAGGCGAGATCGTGACCGTGCCCGCCAGCAAAGGGGACGCTCGAAACCTGAGCAACAGCAGCTCCTCAGCTGAGCGGTCGCCGGCATGGTCGCCAGACGGCAAGTCCATCGCTTACTTCAGCGATGCCGGCGGTGAATACAAGATTGTGGTTCGACTGTCCGACGGATCTGGAGACTCCAAGACGATCGAGCCCGGTGGTGGCAAGGGGTTCTACCAGGGCCTGGCCTTTTCGCCGGACTCCAAGAAGCTCTCCTACTCGGATAATCGGGGCGCCCTTTGGGTTACCGAAGTCGAGAGTGGAAAGGCCACCAAGGTAGATGAGGCGCCGCTTTACCCGGTCACTTATGGCTATTCACCCTCCTGGTCACCCGATAGCAAATGGCTGGCCTTCAGCAGGATCATCGACAACTATCAACAGGCTGCCTTTGTGTATAGTCTTGAAAGCTCAAAGCTAACACAGATCACCGACGGCATGAGTGAAGCGTTTTCGCCGGCGTTCGACCGAAACGGGAAGTACCTCTATTTCCTGGCGAGCACCAACGCCAAATCCGCGCCCGGATGGCTCGACCTGACCGCGCTCGAGACTCCCAACCAGACCTACAGCGTCTACATGGCGCTTCTACAGAAGGAACTGCCTTCGCCGTTCCTCCCTGAGAGCGATGAAGAACCCGTCGCCGAAGCCAAGAAGCCGGAGAAAAAGGATGAGCCGTTCCGTATTGACCTCGAAGGGCTGAACCGGCGGGTGCTCAGCGTGCCGATGCCTTCGAGAGTCTATCGAGCCCTGGTTGCTGGCACAGAAGGCACGTTCTTCACCATAGATACGCCTCCTCAACCAAACGCAGCGCAGCCTGGCGGCCCGCCGACGATTCGCAAGTACGAGTTCAGCTCCAAGAAGGAGAGCGTGTTCTTTACCGGCGCCAACGGGTTTGTCATATCCCCCACGGGGGGGCACATGATGATCCTCGGGCCCGCCGGCCCGCAGCTGGTCTCTACCGCTGCGCCGGCTACGCCGGGACAGGGCGCCCTCGACGTCAGCGCCCAGGTCATCAAAGTGGATCCTCGGGCCGAATGGCGGCAGATCTTCCATGAGGCGGTGCGCTTGCAGCGCGACTATTTCTACGATCCCGGACACCACGGGGTAGACCTGGTTGCGCTTGAAAAGCGCTACGAGCCGTTCCTCGCCGGCCTCATGAGCCGGGCGGATTTGAACTCGCTCTTCGAAGACATGATGGGCGAGATCTGCGTTGGCCACATGTACATCGGCGGCGGCGACATCCCGGGAACCTCGGGCCCCGCAGTGGGCTTGCTCGGCGCGGACTTCAGCCAGGAAAACGGCCGATATCGGTTCTCAAAGGTCTACACTGGCGAAAGCTGGAACCCCGGTCTGCGTGGGCCCTTGGCGCATCCTGGAGTAAACGTCGAGGCTGGAGAATATCTCCTTGGTGTTGGAGGCAAGGAGCTCAAGGCTGGAGAGGATCTGTATCAGCTCTTCGAGGGCAAGGTCGGCAAGCAGGTCAGGATCAAAGTTGGCCCCAAGCCGGATGGAACCGACTCGCGCGAGGTCACCGTGGTACCGACAGGAAACGAGACGCAGCTTCGCGTGTTCGACTGGGTGGAAGGTAACCGGAGAAAGGTGGAGGAGCTAAGCGGTGGCCGACTGGGATATGTGTGGTTCCCGAACACGACGGTTCAGGGCTATACGTTCTTCAACCGGTACTACTACGCGCAGGTGAACAAGGAAGGCATGGTGTTGGACGAGCGCTACAACGGTGGCGGTTCGGTGGACGATTACTTCATCAACAACATCACCCGCCCGCACATGAGCTGGTGGATGACTCGATATGGCAAGGACTTCAGCAGCCCGCTGATGACGGTCTACGGACCGAAAGCTCTGATCATCAATCAGTATGCCGGCTCCGGAGGCGATTACTTCCCGTGGGCGTTCCGCAAGGCGAAACTGGGTCCGCTGGTGGGCAAACGAACCTGGGGCGGCTTGGTCGGCATCCTCGGATTCCCGGCCTTTGTAGACGGCGGCAGCATGACGTCGCCGAACCTCGCCTTCTACAGTCCTGATGGAGAGTGGGAGATTGAGAACTTCGGCACTGCGCCTGACATCGAGGTGGAATGGGATCCGGTGCTGTGGCGGCAGGGCCGCGACGCCCAGCTTGAGAAGGCGGTGGCCGAGGTCATGAACCAGCTCAAGTCCTACAAGAAGCCAACGCCCAAGCGGCCTCCGTTCAAGGACAACACCAAGATCGGCGGCGGGTAGGGCGCTCCATTGATGGCTCCTGAATAGCTAGGTACTTAAGCTCATCCCATAATCAATCTCGCAGGGCGAGGAACGCGAGTCTCCAGACTCGCACAAGGATGCCGAGTCTCCAGACTCGGCCAGGTTGCGGGCTCGAGGGATAGGTACTAGGATAAGGGGATGGGACCACTTGTGGGTTCCCATCCCCGTTTTCGTTCGGCTAATCTGGCAACCGTAGGTAGGATTGGGCTGAGGGTATTCACACATGTTTCTTGCGGTTGGTCTTGGGTTCGTTGTGTCTCTCTTTGTTGTCGCACCCAAGCCCCTTCACATCGAAGGAACCCAGGTCGTCGATTCCGGCGGCCGGCAAGTGGTACTTCGCGGGGTCAACGTGGCGTCCCTCGAGTGGTCGAGCGATGGCGAGGGCCACGTGCTGAAAACCATCGAGGTCGCCATCAAGGACTGGAAGGTTAACCATATCCGGCTGCCGATGAGCCAAGATCGCTGGTTTGGCAAGGCCCCGGAGCAGAAGGACGGCGGCAAATCCTATCGCAAGCTGGTGGACGAATGCGTCCAGCTTTGTTCCAAGAATGGGGTCTATATCATGCTGGACCTGCATTGGAACAGCCCGAACGAATGGGGCAAGCACATCGGCCAGCACTTCATGCCGGATATGTTCAGCGTGGACTTCTGGAAAGACGTCGCGAAGGTCTACAAGAACCATCCGGCCGTGCTCTTCGACCTCTACAACGAGCCGCACGACACGACTTGGGAGATCTGGAAGAACGGCGGCACGATCGACGAAACGCGGGGCGTCGGTGCACGGCAAGGGAGGTTCACTCCGATCAAATACCAGACCCCCGGCATGCAGGCCCTGGTGAACACCGTGCGTGCGACCGGTGCAAGGAATCTATTGGTTGTCGGCGGCTTGGATTGGGCTTACGATCTCAAGGGGGTATTGGAGGGCTATGCGCTGACAGACCCGGGGGTCACGGATGCCCCTCGCCGGCACGGAACCGGCGGCTACGATGGGTTTGGCGACCTGCGCCGGCACGGAACCGGCGGCTACGCTGGGTTTGGCGACCTGCGCCGGCACGGAACCGGCGGCTACGGGGATTCTCCTACTCGCTCCTCAGACCTCGGACCTCAGACCTCACACCTACCCGGCAACGGCATCCTCTATGTCTGCCACAACTACCCGTTCAAAGGCGACACGTTCGAGACCTGGCTGGGCAAGATGAAGCGCTACACCGAGAAACTGCCGGTGATCATGAGCGAGTTCGGCGCTCAAAACCTCGGGAAGGCGATCAACGATCCGAACCCCTGGGTGGCGAACGTCCTGAGAGCCTGCAAGGAGAACGGCTGGATGTGGACGGCCTGGGACCTTCATCCCGCCGCCGGTCCGACGCTGATTTCCGACTGGAACTACACGCCCACGCCGAGCTTCGGGAAACTCGTCAAGGAGGCGTTGGCGAAGAAGTGACCTACTTCCCCAACAGGTACACCAGCGCCTCTTCCATCCTGTTGCGCCAGGCCGTCCAGTTGTGCCCTTCGTGCGTGGCCTTGCTGCCGAACTTCCGCCCCAGATTATTCAGCGACTTCACGCACCGCTCGTTGGCGGCGGTCAGGTCTCCCTCATAGCTTCCCCAGCAGATCCAGAGCCTGAGGCTCGGCGCAAGCTGCTTGAGCTTGGCCTCTGAGCCGGTTTCGCTGAAGTCCTCCGTCGATGCCTTGAGGAAGGCGCCTGATTGGGAATGAACGCCACCGGCCACCTTGTCCGGAAATTCCTCTGCCAACCTCAGCGAAATCAGGCCGCCCATGCTTGAGCCGCCGACGTAGAGGTCTTCGGGCTTGTTGCTAGCGCCTGTGAGCGCTCGGACCGCAGGGAGGATCTCGTTGAAGAGCGTGTCGGCGTAGCCCTTCCAGCCCGATCCATACTCCTTCCAGCGGTCGACCGGCGGAACCAGAACGATCACCACCGGCTTGATCTTCTTGGCTTCGACCAGGTTCTGGACGACGTTTTGGATCTTGCCGTACTTCTCGTAGTTCGGCCCGTCGCCGTAGAGCAGGATCGGAAGGCCCTTGGGGCTGTCGGGGGAGAAGATGGTGATTTCGCGGCTGGGTAGCTTGATCGAAGACCGGTTGAGCGGCTTCTTGGGAGCGCCCTCGTTGGTCGTGGCTTTGTACTTGGGGCCCTCCCAGATGCTGTTCTGGCCACCGACGCCGTTGTCGCCCTTCTTGGGGTTGGCGGGGTCGAGCCACCACTGCTGATCGACCGTGAACTTGTATTCGAACCGGGCATCGTCGGGAATGTCGAAAGTGATGGTCCAGTCGGATCCGCTCTTCGTCATCGGCTTAGGCTCGGCCCAACCGGTCAGGTCGCCCACGAAGAACACCTCTTTGGCTGCGGGCGCGGTGAGCTTGATCGTGACGGGGTTGGGGGCCAGAAATGCGGCGGCGATGAGCGCGGCGATCATGGCCCGAGTATACGGCCCGGTGCGCAAGGAGATGCTCCAACGGTCCCGGAGTTCGGTCCCGGTGTATGCTCGGTTCCGTGAAGTTCAGGCAGTTTGGAAGGCATGGGTTCGAGGTCTCGGAGATCGGCGTCGGAGCGTGGGCGATGGGCGGAGGATGGGGGCCGCAGGCGGAGGAGGACTCCTTTGGCTCGATGAACGCCGCGCTGGATGCGGGTGTCAACTTCGTGGATACGGCGGCGGTCTACGGCATGGGCCACGGAGAGCGGGTAGTGGCGAAGGCGCTCGCGGCGAGAGGCGGGAAGCGCCCGTTCGTCGCCACCAAGACACCTCCCAAGCTGCCGGGCACCTGGCCGCCCGCCAACTCCGAGGACTCCGAGGAGCGGTATTCCGAGGCGTACCTGCGCGAGAACCTTGCCGAACGCATGGAGAACCTGCAGACCGACAAGATCGACCTCTTGCAGCTTCACACCTGGACCCGCGCCTGGAACCGGGACCCCAAGCCGTACAAGCACCTGAGGAACCTCCAGAACGAGGGCAAAATCGGGCTGATTGGCGTCTCAACCCCCGAGCACGACCAGAATTCGGTGATCGATCTGATGCGCGGGGGATGGGTGGATTCGGTGCAGGTGATCTACAACATTTTTGAGCAGGAACCGGCCGCGGAGCTTCTCGACGTCGCCGGTGAGACGGGCACCGGAATCATCGTGCGCGTGGCGTTGAACGAGGGGTCCCTGACCGGGCGATTCACTCCTGACACCACCTTTCCGGAAGGCGACTTCCGGCGCGGCTACTTCGCCGGAGACCGTCTGGGGCGAGCGGTGGCCCGCGCCGAGAGAATCAGATCCGAGCTGGAGGGTTCGGGGTACACGATGGTCCAGGCGGCACTCAAGTTCGTACTGGCGCATCCGGCGGTGAGCACGGTGATCGTCGGGATGCGGAATAGGGAGCAAGCTCTGGCGAACTGCGCGGTCTCTGAATTACCAGATCTTCCAGAAGAACTGCTGGGCCGCCTCAAAACCCACTATTGGCGCCGGGGCATGTGGAACGGTGGGAAGTAGCCTATCGCGTGGTTCGCCAGCGCTTGATCGGGAGCCAAATGATCTCGGATCGCCCGACGATCTGCTCTTCGGTGACGAGGCCCCAGGCCCGGCCGTCGAAGGATTGCCCACGGTTGTCGCCCATCATCAGATAGTGCCCCGGTGGAATCGCGGCAGGCGGAGCGTCGGCCAGCTCCTTGGCGGTTCTGAGCTCCTGCTCATTGAGCTCGTCGACGTTCTTCCACATGAGGACCCACGGTTCGCCGTCGGCATGAGCGGGAGGATCGGGCAACGCACCGACCGCATATTTCTTGGCGATACCGGGAATCTGGAAGTTGCCCCGGCCCGTGGTGGCATCTAGACTGACGGGCACGAACTGCCCCTTTAGCGGCTCGTATTCGCCGGTGTAATGGACGAGCTTCCAATCGTACTCGTTGCTCCCTTTCCTAAAGGGCTCCTCGAACGCCTTTCCGTTGCGATACAGCACTCCGCCGCGTATCTCCACGACGTCTCCGGGAACCCCGATACAACGCTTGATGAAGTCCACTTTGGGCTGCCCATCGGTGTCGAGTTGGGATTGGGAGCAGGCATACGCGGGCGGGCGGAAGACCACGATGTCCTTGCACTGCGGGTGGGTGTAGCGATAGACGGCCTTGTTGGCGACGATAAAGTCGTTCACCAAGAGCGTGTCCACCATCGAGGGCGAGGGAATTTGGAACGCCTGGATGCCGAACGGCCGAATGACCATGAACACCACGACGCCGGCATAGACGATGGCGTCGAGCGTCTCATTGAAGAAGCGCCTCGCCTTGTAGCCGCCGGTGCGCATGTGCGGTGGCGTCTTGGCAAGCCCAGGCGCCAACGCGAGGCGCAGGACTGTGCACACGGCCACGAAAATGAAGACCTTGCTGAGTGGAGTTCGGGCGAGCGTGTCGATGATCGACACGCCGTCGCTTGGGCCACCTGTGGATTGGGCGAGCAGGAACTCCACGGGGTATTACCGTCGCTCGCGGATTCGTGCGGCCTTTCCAATCTTGTCGCGGAGGTAATAGAGCTTCGCGCGGCGAACCACTCCGTGCCGCAACACTTCGAACTTGGCAATGTTCGGCGAGTGCAGTGGGAAGCTTCTCTCTACGCCGACGCCGTTGCTGATCTTGCGGAGCACGATCGTCTTGGAGATGCCGCCACCCTTAACGGCGATGCAAAGGCCCTCGAAGACCTGCAGCCTCTCCTTGCCCGCTTCGCGCACCTTCACGTGGGCGCGGACCGTGTCGCCGGGCTGAAAATCGGGCAGATCCGACTTGATGTTCGGTTCGGCGACGCTGCGCAGGATGGCATCTCTGGACATGGTTGAAACTCCCAACAAGCAGGCGGGCGTGGTGCGTTCCCGTCTGGAGCCTAAAAGGATAGCATATCAGCGTCTCTCTTTTCCAACGTCGCGCGCCAAAACAGGTCGGGGCGGTTTTGCCGTGTCGTTCGAAGCGATTGAAGGCGTTTCCATGTCGCTGCGCCCCCGTGGTCGCCGGATCGGAGAACCTCAGGAATGGTGGCACCTTGAAAGGTCTCCGGGTGGGTGAATTGCGGCGCGCTGAGAAGGCCGTCGAAGAAGCTGTCCTGCTCCAGTGAACCCGAGCAGCCGAGCACTCCTGGAAGCAGCCGAACGACTGCGTCCGCAATGGTGAGCGCAGGCAGTTCGCCCCCGGTCAACACGTAGTCGCCCATTGAAAAGACGTGCGTGGCGAGAAGCTGCCGGATGCGGTCGTCGATTCCCTCATAGTGTCCGCAGAGCAGGACGATTTGGTCCGTTTGAGCCAGCTCGTGGGCGTCGGACTGCTGGAACAAAGGTCCCGTCGGATCGGGTAGGACGACGGCGACTCTCGATTTCGGATTTCGGATTACGGATTTCGGATTACGGATTGCGGATTGCGGATCGCGGATTGCGGATTGCGGACATGGGCTCCCCTCCCTTGTTTTTCGCGAAGCGGAAAATGAGGGAGGGGCTGGGGGAGGGAGACATACTGCCTCATCTTGATCTCCACCTTTCCATCCCTCCAAACTCCCCACAAGGCTCTCCACTGCGGCCCACACTGGCTCGCACTTCATCACCATGCCCGGCCCGCCGCCAAATGGGTCGTCATCGACCGTGCGGTGCTTGTCGTGGGTGAAGTCACGCGGGTTGACGGCGCCGAACGCCACCAGGCCGCTCTCCTCGGCGCGCTTCATCATGCTGTGCCGGATGGCGGGCAGCACCATCTCGGGAAACAGGGTGACGAAGTCGACGCGAAGCATGCACGAAAGGTACCTGGGCGCCGCCTTTCAGGCTCTACAGCAGGGCTTCGATCCGGCTCGCCAGTTCAAAGTCGTATGGCGAAAGCCCATTCACAGCGTGGGTGTTCATGCGGATCGCCACCTTGCGCCACGTTATCGTGATGTCCGGGTGGTGGTCCAGGTCCTCGGCGGCGTAGCCGACCTTGGCCGCAAAGTCTACGCCTTTCAGGTAGCTCTCGAACTCAAAGGTCTTGCTGAGCATTCCCTCCTTCACACTCCAACTCGGAAGCGAGGACAGCCCCTCGGCCACCTGCTCAGGCGATAGAAGGACGTAGGCGAGTTCCATGGCGGGATTGTACTGGAGCTGGAGACGGAGATTGATCGTCCTGGGTGCCAGGTGTAGGGTGCGGGGCACAAGGCCCTATGGCGGGAGCAGAACGCCTTTCCGCTCTTTGCCCGCAGAAGGCAGACTGAGAGTCTGCCCAACGGGCTCATCCTCATACACCCCCACTCATCCTCGTTCACCCTCATGCACCCTCCCTGCCAAATCCCTACACCTTGGTAGGGTTTCCAGAGGGGTCTCGGCGGGACGTCCCAGGTAAAATGCCCCATCCGCAGCCGATCGTCGCGCCTCCCCATGCGTTGACACTGGGCTTGCAAGGTAGACCGACAATGGCGTCACAGGCTCCTTCAAACGCACCCTTCGAAATGGAATTCACAGGCGAAACCCTCCGCAACCTCTCCACACCCGAACTGGTGGAGCTCAGCGTCCGGGATGGCGATCAACTCGCAGCGAACGGCGCCCTAGTTGCCCTCACCGGCAAATACACCGGGCGCACCCCCAAGGACAAGTACACCGTCCGCGAGCCCGGCAGCGAACCGAATGTCTGGTGGGACAACAACCAGGCCATGTCACCGGAGACCTTCGAGAGGCTCCTGAACAAAGCCAAAGCCCACATTGAAGGAAGGCGGCTCTTCGTGGTGGACACTTATGGCGGAGCGGACCCCGCGCACCGCATTGCGGCTCGGTTCATCGTCGAGCGTCCTTACCATGCCCTCTTCATCAAGCAGCTTCTCATCCGCCCCCACGAAGCTGAACTCGCCCTCTACGCGCCGGATTGGACGATCCTCGACCTTTGCACCCTCACTGCCGATCCCGAGAAGGATGGCACCCGCAGCGAGGCCGTGATCGCGCTCGATTTCTCCAGGAAGATGGTGCTGATCTTTGGCACTCACTATGCCGGCGAAATGAAGAAGAGCGTGTTCACGATCCTGAACTACCTTCTTCCGCTCAAAGGTGTGCTGTCGATGCACTGCTCGGCAAACATCGGGTCCAAGGGCGACACCGCGCTCTTCTTCGGCCTTTCGGGCACCGGCAAGACCACGCTCTCTGCCGACCCGGGCCGAAAGCTCATCGGCGACGACGAGCACGGCTGGACCGACGACGGCGTGTTCAACTTTGAGGGCGGATGCTATGCCAAATGCATCAAGCTGAGCAAAGAGGGCGAGCCCCAGATTTGGAACGCGGTCCGCTTCGGATCGGTGCTGGAGAACGTGGTGCTCGACGAGGGCCGGGTGCCAAATTACGACGATTGTTCGCTGACCGAAAACACACGCTGCGCCTATCCTGTGGACTTCATCGAGGGCGCCGTGATCCCGAGTGTTGGCGGCCATCCGAAGAACATCTGCTTCCTCACGTGCGATGCCTTCGGCGTTCTTCCACCGATCAGCAAACTCACGCCCGAACAGGCGATGTACCACTTCTTGAATGGCTACACCGCCAAGGTCGCCGGCACCGAGGCCGGAATTACCGAGCCGCAGGTCACCTTTTCAACCTGCTTCGGCGCGCCCTTCCTGCCGCTACGTCCGAGGGTCTATGCCGACCTGCTCGGAAAGAAGATCGAGCAGCACAAGACTCGCGTTTGGCTGATCAACACCGGTTGGACCGGCGGTCCCTACGGCGTCGGCAACCGCATGAAGCTGGCCTTCACGCGCGCCATGATCAAGGCTGCCTTCGACGGCAAGCTGGACAAGGTGAGCTACGTGAAGGACCCGGTGTTTGGGCTGAATGTGCCCACGGCATGCCCCGACGTGCCCGACCACATTCTATTGCCACGCGGCACCTGGAAGAGCGGCAAAGCCTACGACGCCAAGGCGCAAGAGCTTTTTGGCATGTTTGAAGCGAACTATAAGAAGTTCGCCTAGCTTTGGGTTGGCAAACACTCAAGCCTCCGCCCCTCTGGGGTGGAGGCTTGAGTTCGGGTTATTCAGCCCCTAAGCCTCCACCCCTGAAGGGGCGGAGGCATTCCTTGCATCCTTTGGGTGTCAAGTTCGAGCAACTTTGGGCCGCAATCGGAGCCAAATCGTCGTAGAATGCCAGTAGGGGAACCCTCTGATGGCGCGCCCGACTTTTCTCTTCATCCTCGCGGGAGACGACCCTTGGCTCCAAGTCCGCATAACCAAGGATCTCGACGTGACACTGGCCGTCGAGCAGCGTCGCGCCGGCAAGCCACTCAAGATCGTTTACGTCGAAGAGGTCCGAACGACGCTTGACGCCCTGCGCAGGGCCAGCAAGCTGTCGAGAATGTCCGGGCGACGGCTTGCCGAATTGGTGTCCACCCAAAACCCCGAGTGGAGGAACCTGGTGCCGGCGGCGGAATGGGTGGGGCCGTCAGGGGGTCCGCTGGATGATTTCTATGGCGGCTGGCCAGGCGAGGATTGGGGCGATGCGGCGGGCGGTGTTCCGGCCAGAGTGCCTGTTGGCCCGCGAGGGCCGAGGCTTGCTGCAGCGGCGAAGGAAATCCCAGAGTTTTGAATCAGAGTCAGGGCACGATCTGGGCCAGCAGCGCACGATGATCGGAGCCTGAAGCAGGAGAAACGGAGCAGCTCCTTACGAGAGAGGTGCCGCGGACCCATACATAGTCGAGGCGCGTGAGAGGAAGGGAAGATGGGATCGTCAACCCAAATCCCGCTCCGGCTTCACGGAAGGCGTCCTTGAACTCTGAAGAGAGCTTCTGATACACGCGCCCTTGCGGCGGGCCGTTGAAGTCGCCACACAGGATAACGGGCGTCTTTGGGTCGATCTTGGCGGTCTCCGCGATCATGCTCTCTGCCTGCGCCAGCCGAATCCGTCCGCAAACCCTAAGGTGGTCCGGCAGCTTGCCGATTTCACCTAACAGAAACCGATCCCAGTGGACGGGGTTGAGGTGCGTCGAGGCGACGACCAGCGTCTTGCCCTGCCAGTCAATCTCTGCAAAGAGCGCCCAGCGATGGGTTGGTGTTTGGTAGTCGGTGGTCCACTGCCGTCGAACGCCCCACCGGCTGGCAATGGCCAGGTTTTCGAACGTGGCGAGCCTCCCAGGAAGGGCGAGGAGGATCGGTTTGGACTTTGGCGACCAGGTTCTAAGGAACTTGGCCTCTTGAAAGGCGCAGATGTCCGGGTCCGTTTCGCGTATGAGGTGCGCGATGCGCTCAGGGTCTTCGTTGCCTTCTTTGAGGTTGAAGGTGAGAACGCGGACCGAGGCGGCCTCATCGGCGTTGGAATCTGTTCTGGCGCCGCGCCAGCAGGGTCCACAAAGATGAAGGGCAAGCAGCAAGGAGGCCGAAGCAGCGCAGAGCACTTTCCATCTTCGCCTCCAGGCGGCAAAGCATACAATTGCCATTGGGCCCAGCGTGAGCGGGCCCTGCGGCAGGTAGGTCACCAACATCGTGAACCAACCGTCTTCGGCCCCAAACGTCTCAAGAAGGTAGGCCAGCAAGGGAGCGGTTAGGATGAGGCCCGCAAGGATAGGCCCCATTCGTCGGGCGACACTTGGACGTCTGGACTCCCCAGCTCCCATGTCAGAAGAAACGGATTCGGAAGGACATCCGTGCCCAAGTAAAAAGGCCCCCACGTCAATTGACAAGAGGGCCTCTCTGGGACTTGTTCCGGAACTACCCAGACGGCGGTTTCGGAGTGCCTTTGCGGTCAAACGGAGGTTTGTCGTCGCCCCTTGGGATGGTTTCGTTACAGCCGCAGCCGATGGACGTCCAGGCCACTAAAACGGCGAGCGTGATCCAGCAGAGCGTTTTCATGTTCCTTGCCAAGGACGGCCCCAGAAGCCCCAGAGCTTCTCTCCGACCGAGCATCTTGCGTTGTACGACCAATCTTCAGGCACAAACATCTGCGGACCGACTTTGCCAGCGTGGCCGTCAGAGAATCCGACCGTCAGGCGCTTGGCGGGATACACGAACGTCGCATCCCAGACTTCGTTCCACCAGCTCCAATAGTTCTGGGGGTTCTTGTAGGGCCAGGCAGCGTACCAGCCGAGGAAGCGCATCCAGCCGACGTTGGTCTTGCCGCCCCAAACGGTGGGCATGATCGCAGCGCGTTCTGCGGGCGGATCGATCGACGTCAGGCTTCGTGGCTGTGCATCGGCGTCTGCCGTTGAGCCGTATGGGTTGAAGCAGTCGGTTCCGCCGTACATCGCCGCGTAGCCGTCGTGGTTGATGCCGAGGTTGTTGAACCATGCCCAGGTGTACACGGTGCCGTCATCGGGATCGGTAAACGTGTCGTCCAGGTTTTTCGACCGCACGCCGTCCCAATAGATCGGGCGGCTCTTGCAGTAGGGGTAGGTTAGGCCAACCCAGGTGTCTTCCCGGGCGTACTGGTTCGGGCCTGGAGGATAAACGCGCACCGCCAGATCGTCGTAGTCGCTCGAATACATCATCAACGCGAGGTTGATCTGCTTCAAGTTGGAGATCGTGACGATCGCCTTGGCCGCCGCCTTCGCCTGGGCAAAGACCGGGAACAGGATCGAGGCCAAAATCGCGATGATGGCGATCACGACCAGAAGCTCGATGAGCGTAAATGCTTTCTTCAACAAAGGTCACCTCCGTTACGGTGGTACTGACTGGATGCCTTTAGAGCCTCGAAAAGTTCTGCCCGTTGGGCAGCGCCAGACCAAAGTCCACCTTCCTTTCGCGTTCTCAAAGCTTGATTTAGGTTACATCAAGTTTCGCGCCATCGGTTGCCAGTTGTGGCGAAGTTTGGAGAGAAGGGCGTTGGGGCATTGGGGCGTTAGGGCATTGGGCGAAGCGCGATGGATCACCTCGCCCCAATGGGGAGAGGTCTGTGAGCGTAGCGAACTGGGGTGAGGGGGCGGCACCGATACTGCAAAACCGGCGCCAGGTCGCCGCACTCCAAAGTCAGTCGCCGTCGTTCTTGCTGCTGGGGCGGGTGCGCATTTCGGCCCAGGTGCGGAGTTCCTCGATCTCAGAGTCCATCATCACGGAGAGGGGAACCGTGGCCCCGGCTTCGGTCTTCAGGTCCTCGGTGGTGATGTCGCGCTTGGCATCATAGGCTGTGTAGAGCGAGCTCACGACCACCTGCTCGATCTCAGCGCCTGAGAATCCCTTGGTGGTTTTCGCCAGTTCTGAGAGCTTGAACTTAGAAACATCGCGCTTTCGCTTTTTGAGATGGATCTTGAAGATCTGCTCCCGCTCCTTTGCGTCGGGGAGGTCGACGAAGAATATCTCGTCGAATCGCCCCTTGCGGAGCATTTCGGGGGGAAGCTTGGTCACGTCGTTGGCTGTGGCGATCAGGAACACAGGCTTCGTTTTCTCCTGCATCCACGTGAGAAACGTGGAGAAAACGCGCGCCGTCGTGCCGGAATCGCTAACCCCCGAACCCCCGATTCCAGAGAAGCCTTTCTCCAGTTCATCGGCCCAGAGGATGCAGGGCGCAACGGATTCGGCGATGCGGATCGCCCTGCGCATGTTTTCCTCGCTTTGGCCCACCAGGCTTCCGAAGATTCGGCCGACGTCCATTTTGAGCATCGGCAGGTTCCAGTTCGCCGCGATCGCCTTGGCCACCAGCGACTTGCCGCAGCCTTGTACCCCGAGGAGCAGCACGCCCTTTGGCGCAGGAATGCCGAACTCCTTGGCCTTGTCGGTGAAGGCCTCCTTGCGCCGGCCCAGCCATTCCTTCAGAAGCTCCAGTCCGCCAACGTCTTCGAGCTTGTTCTCGGCGGGGTAGTACTCCAGCAGCCCCGATTTGCGCACGATCTGCTTCTTCTCTTCGAGGATGGCCTCCATGTCGAAGCGCCTCTTGCTGACCAGGCTGAGCGCGAAAACGTTTTCGATCTCGTCGCGCGTGAGTCCCTGGCTCGACTTGACGATGAGCTCGCGCTCCTGCTTCTTAAGCTTGGTGTCGAGCTTTGGGTCGTCCTTGACCGCTTCGATGACCTTGCTGAGCACTTCGTCGATGTCCTCGGCGTTGGGCAGCGGGAACTCGAGTACCGTCACATCTTTTTCAAGCTCGACCGGGAGATTCAGCGTGGGCGCCAGCAGGATCAAAGTCTGGGCGCGGGTGCGCAGTCGGAAGGAAAGGTCGCGCAGCAGGCGCACGACGCGGTAGTCCTTGAGGAAGGCGTGGTAGTCGCGGAGGAGAAAAACCGTGCGTTCGGGCGCCTCGTGGATGAGTGCGAGCGCTTCGAGTTCGCCGGAAAGCGCCGAGGGCTTGTCGGGCCCGCTGGTGCGCTGCACCTGAGGGCGCATGCCCTGGGTGACCGACCATGTGTGCAGTTTGCGGCCGAGGTCCGTGCAGATTTTGGTGACGGCCTCCTCGACCCTTCGCTCTTCCCAAGAGACAACGTAGAGGATCGGGTACTTGGCCCGAATCAAAACCTCGATCTGCCCGGCTTCGTCCATGCGGGTTGAAGGGTACCTGGGGGGAGCATGGAGGCAATAGGGCGTTGGGGCGTTATGGCGTTGGCCCTTGAGTGCATGAGGATGAATGAGGATGAGTGAGGGTGCATGAGGGTGGGGGGAGGGATGATGAGATGAAGGGAAGAAGGGACGGAGGGACGAAGGGACAGGGGGCGGGTTCTTTGGTGCGCGAGGACGCTGCGCTGCTGTTCCCCGAGTCTCCACCCCTCCCGACTTCGTTGCCCTCGCTACGCTCGGCGGGATCTGCGACAACCCCTCCCTTCCCGACAAGCCGGGACTCGGAAGCATTTTCGACTTCGTCAAAAACAAGGGAGGGGCTCACCCATCATCCCATCATCGCTTTATCCCTTCACTGTAACTCACGCTCTTCCACCTGACCCCCGTCATAGACCGAACCTGAAATGCGTTCTACAATAGAGGACCCTATGACGCCGCAGCTCATCGACCGGTTTGGCAGAAGGCACTCCTATCTCAGGATCTCCCTGACGGATCGCTGCAACTTCCGCTGCGTCTATTGCATGCCGCCCGAAGGCGTCCCATGGCGCGAGCGCGATGAGCTCCTTACGTACGAAGAGATCCTTAGGCTCACCAAGCTCTTTGTGAAGATGGGGGTGGACAAGGTGCGCCTCACCGGCGGAGAGCCGACCGTGCGCAAGGGCCACGAGCGCCTGATCGCCGATATCGCCGCGATCGAGGGTGTGCGAAGCCTGCTCATGACCACCAACGGCTTTACGCTCCCGAAAATGGCTCAGACCTATCGGGACAACGGCCTGACCGGGCTGAACGTAAGCCTGGACAGCTTGAGACCAGAGCGCTTCGAGGCGATCACGCGAACCAAGCACTTCGACAGCGTGTGGACTGGGATCGACGCCGCGCTCAAGGCGGGCTTTGCTCCGCTCAAGGTCAATTGCGTCGTGATGGACGGCGTCAATCAGGACGAGATCTTGGACTTCGTGGAGCTCACCCGCGAGCGGCCGCTCAACGTAAGGTTCATCGAGTTCATGCCGTTCGATTCCAACGGGTGGAGCAAGGGAACGCTCTACCCCTATCGCAAGATGCGCGAGGACATTCAGGCTCGCTACGAATTGGATCCGATCGTGACGGAGCCCAGCGCCGTCGCGAAGGATTTTCGCGTTCCTGGGTTTTCCGGCATGGTCAGCTTCGTGACCTCGATGACCGAGGACTTCTGCGGCGGCTGCAACAGGCTCCGGCTGACGAGCGAAGGCGCGCTCAAACCTTGCCTATTTTCGCCACTCGAGGTCAGCCTGCGCGATCCGATGAGGGCTGGGGCCAGCGACGACCAGCTTGCAGACGTAATCCGGTCCACGGTCTTGCGCAAACCCAAAGGGCACGCTTCGCTGGATGTCCTTCCCTTGATTGAAAACAAGCCCATGGTGAGCATCGGCGGATGAGAGACGTCACACAGAAGATCGACACGCTTCGGACCGCGAAGGCGGTCGCAGAGCTGCGCGCCAGCCCTTCGACCCTCCAGATGATCCGTGATGGAAAGGTGCCCAAGGGCGATCCGCTGCCCGTGGCCAAAGTCGCCGCCGTCTCGGCCGCCAAAAACACGCCGCTCTTTATCCCCTACTGCCACCCCGTACCTCTGACTGCTCTGACCGTGGAATTCGAGATGGGGGAGAGCTGGATCAGAGTTACTTGTGAGGCAAAAGCCATCTACAAAACGGGTGTCGAGATGGAAGCCCTGACCGCGGCGGCGGCGGCAGCGCTGAACCTCTATGACATGCTGAAGATGGTTGACGAGGAGATGGAGATCGTCGGGGTCCGGCTGCTCGAAAAGCGGGGCGGCAAGTCCGATTTCCGAAAGGCGCAAGCGGTGGGGAAGAGGGCGCTGGTGCTGGTGGTGTCCGATTCGGTCAGCCGTGGCGACGCCGAAGATCTGAGCGGTGCGATCCTCAACGAAAGGCTGCAAGACTTCGGGCTGGATGTGGCCATGCAGGTCGTCGCTGACGAGGCCGACCTGATCCGGCACGCGGTGCAGTCCGCGGTTGCAGAAGGCTTCGACATGGTGGTTTCGACCGGCGGAACCGGTGTTGGCCCGCGCGACGTGACGCCCGAGGCCGTGCGCCCGATGCTCGAACGTGAACTTGAGGGCGCCAATGAGGCGTTCCGTTCATTTGGGCAAGTGCGGACCCCCTACGCGATGCTTAGCCGGTGCGTCTGCGGGCTCATCGGCGAGGCGGTGATACTGTGCCTTCCAGGTTCTCCAGCGGCTGTGGAGGATGGCCTCACAGCGCTGTTCCCTTATCTGCTGCATATCCTCCAGGTGCGCGAGGGCTGTAGGCATGAACCGGTCTCGGAGGGCGCCACGGCTTGATCTCCTATCGGGAGGCCCTCGCCAAGATCGCCGCCGAGGTGGGTCCCCTTGAGCCGACGAGCCTCCCCGTTGATGAGTGCCTTTTCCGGTCGCTCAGCGAATCGGTGAAGGCGCCGTTTGATGCGCCGCGATTTGACAATTCTGCGGTGGACGGGTATGCCGTGCGGGCCATAGATTTGGCACAGGCGAGCCCTGAGTCGCCTGTCGAACTCCCTCTCTGTGGCAAGGTCCAGGCAGGAGATGCCGGGTCCCTTGCGTATCCGGAAGGCTCGACGGTGCAGGTGCTCACGGGCGCTGCCATACCTTCCGGCTTCGACGCAATGGTCATGCAGGAAGATGTGAGCGCTGAAAACGGCTCGGTTCGGTTTGTACATCCAGCCGAGCGGGGTGCGCATGTCCGGTGGCAAGGGGAGGAGTACCGGACGGGCCACAGGCTTTTTGAGGCGGGGACTCGGATCACGCCTCAGTTATTGGCCTCGCTCGCCGGTCTGGGAATGGCGCAAGTTCCGGTCACGAGGCCGCCCAAGCTGGGGATTCTCGCCACGGGCAACGAGCTTGCAGAGCCTGGGGCTTCGCTATCGCCGGGGGGGATATACGAGTCGAATTCGTTTGGCATCGAGGCCGCCGCCAAGACCCTCGGGCTGACTCATGTCGTTCGGGATCGCGCCAAGGATGACCCCGACGAGACCCGCGCCAAACTAGAAGCTTTGCTGCTCGAGTGTGACTGCGTGGTGACCACCGGCGGTGTGTCGGTGGGGGAGCACGACCTGGTCCGGGCGGCGCTGGGCGAGCTGGGGGTTCGCGAGGTGTTCTGGCGGGTGGCGATCAAGCCCGGCAAGCCCGTGGCCTTCGGAGTCTGGGAGTCGGAAGGCAGGCGGCGGCTCGTGTTTGGCCTTCCTGGGAATCCGGTTTCGGCGTTGGTGACGTTCGCGCTGTTTGCCGTGCCCGCTCTTGGAGCGCTGAACGGAAACGGCTTTCAGTCTCAGCCGGAATGGCCTGCGACGCTTGCGTCGGAACTTCACAAGGCGCCGGGGCGGATGGAGTTCGTGCGCTGCGAACTGGAGCACACGGAGTCCGGGCTCTTGGCAAGACCGATCGAGGCCCGGGGCTCGCACATGCTCGGTTCGATGGGCGGTGCATCGGGACTGATCCACCTTCCTCAAAACGCCGAGCATGTTTCGGCGGGCTCGAGAGTGACGGTTTCGCCGTTCGATTGGAGGTGGCCGTGAAAGTCACGATTCAGTATTTCGCTGCGCTCAGGGATCAGCGGGGACTCTCCGAAGAAGCGCTGGAGACGTCGGCCACCACGTGCCGCGAGCTCTACCGTGAGCTTGCGGAGCGCCACGGCTTTCGGCTGAAGGAACAGCACGTCCGCGCGGCCATCAACCTGGAGTATGTCGGCCTTGATACGCCCTTGCGTGACGGCGACACCGTCGTTTGGATACCGCCGGTGGCGGGAGGTTGAGGAGAGCCATGCCTGACGTCGCGACTCATTTCGAGATCACCGAAAGCCCGATCGGCTCGCCCGATTTATCGCTTGAGAGCGCGGGGGCTCACGTCGTCTTCGAGGGTTGGGTCCGCGACCATCATCAGGGCCGTGAGGTGGTGCGGTTGGAATATGAGGCCTATGTCGCCATGGCGGTGAAAGAGGGCGAAAGGGTGATGGCGGAAGCCGCCTCCCGATTTCCTATCCAGGCAGTCTGGTGCGCCCATCGCATCGGCGTGCTGGAGATTGGCGAGGTGGCCGTGCGGATCGATGTGCTTGCAGGCCACCGTCAAGAGGCGTTCGCCGCCTGCTCCTGGGTCATCGACGCCATCAAGGAGCGTGTGCCGATATGGAAAAAGGAGACGTACCGCGAGGGGGACGCGACGTGGGTGAACGTCGAGGGTCCCGGCGCAGCGTGATCGGTTTTCCATAGGCAGAAGTCTGCCGATATAGCACCCCTTGCGGGGTGCGGGGGATTGGTGGCCACTGTCCAGGGGCGTCGTCTCGACAGCTCGGGGTCCGGAGACTCGCGCTCAACCTATGGCTATTCTCTGCTGACCCGTGCAGGGTCGTCCCTTAAGGGTTTGCCAATTGCCCCCGCAACCTTTGGCCTTCGTGCAAGCATCTACAATGGAGTCATGTCGAGAGGGCGTTCGTGGTTGTTTTTCGTTGCACTTGCTGCGGCGATTGTAGCGGGCTGCGGGGAGCCGCCGTCCGAGTCCGATATGATCGACGCCGTTGCGGCGGGAGACGTTGCCAAGGCCAAGGAGCTTTTGGCGAGCGGCGGATTCGTCGAATCGCGGGACAAGCGCGGCTTTACGGCCATGGGGATCGCCTGTCTCAACGGGGACGCCAAGATGGCGGAGCTGCTTCTGGAGCACCGGGCAGGACTGCAATCGGCAGGGTCCGCGCCCGAGCCGCTCGGGCTGGCGGTGCAGTCCGGCTCCCTTGAGACGGTCAAGGTGCTCCTGGACCATAAGGCCCCCGCGAACGGCGGCGGACTCAAACCCGCGCCCATCGGCCTCGCGACGACCGTCGAAATGGCCCAGCTCCTGCTATCAAACGGCGCCGACCCCAATGGGATGAAGGAGGCCGTTTCCGACCCGCCGCTGATCCTCGCCGTGCGGCGAGGCAAGCTCCCGGTGGTCCGGTTTCTTCTGGAGCATGGTGCAAAGGTGGACGCGACCACCAAGCAGGGCCAGACGGCGCTGCACCAACCCTCGAGCCGTAGACGCCCTTGGCAATCAGCCGATTCACTATGTGGCGCGAAACGGGCTCTCAACCGTGGATGCAGCGATCGCCCTTGCTGAGGCGAAAGCACCCTTGAAGGTGCTGAACAACGACAACGAGACGCCGCTGATGATCGCCCTCAAGATTGGGCGAGATGAGGACGATCCGATCGTCAGGTACTTGCGTGAGAAGACAAGGGATGACTCCAGGGTCCGGCGCAATCGACCTACGCGCGAGGAAATGCTCCCAGACCTGGGTCCACATGGTGGGAACGCCAAGGGATCGCAGCGCACGCGCAATACGCCAGAATAGGGCGTGGCGCCCCCGATTCGACCCAATGTTCTTGGCATGCACGCCTACACGGCGGGCAAGCCACTCGACGTCTTGGCCAAGGAATTTGGGGTGGGCCGGTGGGCAAAGCTCGGTGCGAATGAGAATCCCTGGGGACCCTCACCGAAGGCGATCGAGGCGCTGGTCCGACATGCCGACGGGCTGAACCGCTATCCGGACGGCTCGGCTCATCTGCTTCGGGAAGGAATCAGCGCACATTTCGGCGTTCCGGCCAATCAGATCGCGCTTGGAAACGGCGGAGACGAGATTCTGAGGATGTCGGGGTGGATTTTGCTGGGCGACCCGGAGGATGAGATACTCACGAGCGATCCCTCGTTTGTGGTGTATGCCCACTCCGCCCAGATCGCGCCGTGTCGGTTCGTGAGCGTGCCACTGAAGCAAGACCTCTCGCACGATTTGAAGGCTATTCTGGAGCGGGTCAGCGAGCACACCAAGATTATCTTTCTGGCGAACCCCAACAACCCGACGGGAACCTATGCCCGGGAGCCGGAACTGCAAGCGTTCCTGAAGGGGCTCCCTGATAGCGTGCTCCTTGTGCTGGATGAAGCCTATTTTGAGTTTGCCGAAGGGTGTGAGGACTACCCGGATGGCAGACTCGAAGTTCTCGCGGGGAGGCCCAATGTGCTCGTGTTGCGCACGTTCAGCAAGGCCTACGGCTTGGCTGGGATTCGGTGCGGGTATGCGTTCACCAGCCCGGCGATTGCCGACGCCATCGAGCGGGCGAGGCAGCCATTCAACGTCAACCGCGCCGCCCAAGCAGCCTGTGTGGCGGCGCTGGAGGATGGCGCGTATGTCGCGGAGACCGTGGGCAAGACTCGGACCTCGCTGGCCAAGATCACAGCGATGCTGGAGGAGGCCGGCGCCAAGGTGGCGCCCAGCGCGGCAAACTTCGTTTGGGCCGACTTTGGGCGCGACACCAAGCCGATTGCCGGCGCGCTTTTGAGGCAAGGGGTCGTCACAAGAACGGGTGACGTTTTTGGGTGTCCGACCTGCCTGAGGGTCAGCGCGGGAACTGACGAGGACCTGGATCAATTGGCACGCGCCTTGCGCGAAGCGGTCTCTGGAGCACCGGCTTAGGTGGGAAGTGAAGAGATGAAGGGATCAAGAGATGAGGGGAACGGCCACTCCTCACCTCCCGAGGCGGACCACGCCCTCATAGACTTACGCATCCAGGCGACGCGCCCCTTGATCGCCCCGGCGATTCTGCGCGAGGAGGACATCCCCCGCTCTGAAGCAGCTTCCAAGGTTGTGCTTCAGGCGCGCCAGGCCGCGAAAGGAATAGTCTTCGGCGGGGACCCAAGGATGCTTGCCATCGTTGGCCCTTGCAGCATTCATGATCCCGCCGCCGCGCGTGCTTATGCCGAGAGGTTGGGAGTCCTACGCAAGCGATACGAAGACAAACTGCTGGTCCTCATGCGCGCCTACTTTGAAAAGCCCCGAACGGTCGGCGGATGGAAGGGGTTCATCTACGATCCCGATCTGGACGGCTCGCATCGGATCAACCACGGGCTGCGGCAGGCGCGCCAGCTCCTCAGCGATTTGAACGATGCCGGGATGCCTTGTGCCACGGAGTTCCTCGATCCGACGGTGCCCCAGTTCATCGCGGACTTGGTCTCTTGGGGGGCGATCGGGGCGAGAACCGTGGAGAGCCAGACGCACCGCGAGCTTTCGAGCGGTCTCTCAATGCCGATTGGGTTTAAAAACGCCACCGACGGGCGGGTCCAACCGGCTGTGGACGCCGTGCTCGCGGCGAGGATGCCCCACTGGTTTGCTTCGAACACCGTGGACGGTGTGGCAGCGCACTTCCAGTCCACCGGAAACAACACCGGCCACATCGTTCTGCGGGGCGGGGCGAAGACCCCCAATTACGACGAGGCGCACATCGATGAGGCGGTTCACAAGCTGGAGCGCGCCAACCTGCCGCCCTATTTGATGGTGGACTGCAGCCACGGCAACAGCGGCAAGGACCACACCAAGCAGCATCTGGTGGCCGAGGAGATCGCGCGACAGCACATGGCAGGGTCAAGGAGCGTGATGGGTGTGATGATCGAGAGCAACCTGGTCGCGGGGCGACAAGATTGGTCGGCCGATGCGCCGCAAACTTTCGGCCAGAGCATCACCGACTCCTGCGTGGACCTGGTTGAGACCGAGTCAATGCTGGAGACTCTGGCGCGGGCGGTGTAGCCTCGGAGGGCTCCTGGATAGGCAAACCACGGATGCTTCGCATCTCAGTTCCTGAATAGGTCGGCCAGCCCAGTGCTTTTGCTGGTTTTCTGAGATACTTTCTTTGGAGTCTTGGCTGGCTCCAAAGGTGCGAGTTAACATTGGTCCAGGTGGGTGGCGTTGGCCTTCCACTTCACTCCAAAAGGGGGAATACACATGAGATCTTTCGCAAAATTGGCTGTGCTGGCCGGCGCTGGCACACTACTCTTGGTGGCTCAAGCTAGCGCTCAGCAGATCGCGAGCCAAGCAGCCCTTGCCGGCATCCTCGGCGGCAACATGACCATGGAGGACTTTGAGGGCAATGGCCAGCTTCCTTCTGGCCAGCTCTACCAGGCCAGCGCGGTCCTCAACTCAGGCAGCACGTTTGCTGGCTATGGCCCGGGACTGGTCCAGGCGGGGGTCGATTACTCAGCAAACAGTTTGTGGTGGAACGACAACGGCTATTTCGGTCTGAACACCCGCACGTTGGCCGACAGCAGCGCTTGGCGCGGCGCCGGAATCACGATCACCTATACGTCTTTCGTGACAGCCTTTGGGTTTGACATGCAGGGCTATTCGGGCTATGGCATGAGCGGCGTCATCGACGTGTACGACACCTCGAACAACCTCTTGAGCTCCACCGCGGTCAACGGCGGGTTCTTTGGCTGGCAGAATGCCGCCGGAATCGGTAGGGTGTACGTTGCGGCGAACTCCGATGAGTACATCATGGTCGACAACCATGGCTACGGCGCCGTGCCGGAGCCCTCGAGTTTGGTGGTCGCCGGCATCGGACTTCTCGGGCTCATGCGCCGACGCGCTACCCGCTCGTAAGTTCAAGCACGGCGACGCCGGGCACTTTTGTAACTTCGATGTCGAGACCCTCGCGCATCAGGCTCATGCCTGATGCGCGAGTTGTTGTTTTGACCCCGTTGGTTCTCGCGCGAACGGTGTACGACGTCTTTGGATCAAGTCCCCGAAGCACCAGGCGAACCTTGCCGGTGGGCTCCTTCTGCCTTCGGAACGCCATGACCAACGCCGACTTGCCCTTGGGCATGACAAACGACCAAGCGATCCAGACATCCTCGGCTTGGCTGTAGGGCGTCAAGGGGTAGTAGTCGCCGTAGCAGTAGGGCTCGGTCGCCCGCCAGTCGCCGATCAGCTTTCTCAGCGTTTCGTAGTCCAGCCCCCGCTCGCGGATGTCGATGCCGAGGCCCAAGCTCGGGGCGGTGTTACTCCAGAAGGCGTAGGGATCCACGCCGGTCGGTCCTCCACCATAATAGGGGGCATCGACCTGGGCCACCGTGCCCGTGCCGTGGTAGGGGAGCCACATGGAGATTCCGTAGGTCATGCACTGATGGCCGATCGGCTCGAAAGCATAGTCGCTGCGCCACAAGGGAACCGACCGGCGCATGGTCTCCAAGTCGTTCCTCCTGCCGCCCGAGGCACACGAGTCGATCAGCATGTTCGGGTGGCGTCGGCGAAGCTCGTCCCAGTACGCCAAATAGCCCGTGACGTGCTTGATTTCGGTGATGCCCTGGCGGTCCGGCGCGTCGTTCGATCTCCAGAACTCCAGAGGGTCGAAGTTGAAATCCTGACGGTAGAGGCCGATGCCGTTCTTGGTGATCAACCCGTCCACGTGCTCGATCAGCCACTTGAGCGCTTGCGGGTTGCCTAGATAGAGCAGCCGGTTGCCCGAATTGCCACCCTCGACCTCTTTGTCGAACTTGGAGAAAGCCGATGCATCGGGGGCTGGGGCTGGTGGGAGCCAGCCGAAGGTCCAACCCGTACCAGCCACTGAATGGCTAGGCATCCTGCCTAATGCGGCAAAGGGCGCAGCCCCTTCTCGCTCGCTTAGCCGGACCGTTAAGCCCGTCGTGTCGTAATGGAACGCTCCGTTGCCATAGCCCACGACGAAGTCGAGCGTATCGCCCGGATTGAGATCCACCTGAAGTCTGCAAAGGGCCTCGTCTTTGCCCGCAGGGCGGTCCACCTTTCCATTCCAAAGCGGTCTGCCGTTCAGGAGCACGTGGCCGTCCGTGGTGGTGCGGCCGTCGCAGCCGAAGAAGCGGGCGTCCACGAAAACTCGGCGTGAGGCGTCAGCGGTGTACCTTGCCACGGCATACTCACCCTTTGGTCCCGGATGCAGGCTGAACTCCCTAGGCTCCCAAACGATACCGAGCGTGCGGGTCTGAGTGTCGCTTTGGTTGAAGACGGCGCAGGGCTCGCCTGTGCCGAGCTTGGAGGCCCTTTGAGCGCGCAGCGCCCCGAGCGGGCTGATCAGCCATTCGGGGTGGTGCGTTGCCAGCCACGTGCCCGGCGCAACGCGCTCCGGCTCGAACCAGACCAGGGTCTTCATTCCGTTCTTTCGGGCGTGGTCGCTGATCGGCTTGAAGCCCCTCGGGAAGCGCTTGGGATCGGGCTCCCAGGTGCCCACCTGCGGCCAACCCTGCTCCTGGATGTACCAGCCCGCGTCCATCCACCAGTAGTCCAGGGGGATGCGCTCCTCCTTGTAGCGGTCGATGTGCATGATCTGGTTGGCCTCGTTCGCCCCGATCATTTCGCCATAGGCACGGCTGCTGCTGGCCTCCAACATGGGTTGGGGGAGCTTGCCGCCCGGTTTGGGCATACCATAGGCCATCATCCAGCGCCGCCATTGGTTCTGCCCGTCGATCCAGTCGCCTTTGTAGCGCTGGACCACCATCAGCGGCGAGCGGACTTCTTCGCCCGGGTGAAGCTTGAAGTGGGTCAATTCCTGCCCGGCGCGAACCCGAAGGGTGCTGCCCGCGTCTCGGGCGAACGTCGAAGTCCATTGCCCGGGCCAGCCCACGACGATCAGCGCGCCGCCGCCATCATAGGCCAGATTGAAATAGGACATGTCGGTGTTCGTCGGCCGCCCGCCGGCCGCGCCGATGCGCTTGAAGGCGTTTGGGCCCAAGGGGGTTTCCAGAGGGCCGTAGTCGCTCTTGCTGGCGGGAGAGCCCACGTTGTGATGGAGCAGGAACTCGCCGGCTCCCGTACGCACGAATGGCTGGTCGAGGGCCTGGATGTCCTGCAGGATCGGTGTGTCGGCTTTGCCCTCGTTCTTGAAGGTGAGGGTCCATTCCACGCAAGGGAAATCGGCGTACCAAACCTCGCGACTGGTGAGCAGGAGGTGCGAGGCAGGATCGCGCCAGGTTCTCACCACCTGCTTGCGGCCGGCGTCGAGGCGGCGGCTCGATGTGGCCGGCTTCCAGGTGGGTAGGAGACTCTGGGAGGAGCGTCCGCCATAGACGAAGGAGAACTCAGGCTGGGCGATCTTTAGTGGCTTGGACTTGTCGCCCTGGCTGAGGGGAAGAGTCGCGGCGGCCACCGCCGCCAAGAGCCCGAACAGGAATCCGGCCATGCGGCAAGGTTACTTGCTTTCTGGCGATAGTGGGTGGCTATAGCCCGGACCTCATGCAACCCGAGGAGTGCCTCCCACTTTGTTCCTTCCGCGATCCGCCGCGCATCGCACCGATGACGCCAAAAGACGATGGTTGCGGACGCAATGGCGCGGTTTCAGGACGGTGCAGGGGCGGCCCTGTGTGAGGCGGGCTTCCTCTCTAATGGGCCCTGTTGCAGCTCCTCTAATGACATATTCAGATCGTGACCTACACTCATCGATACTATGAATAAAAGTATAGAATCCTCACTATCCACCGATTTAGCTTAGGACCTAAGTACACTGCTCTTTCGTACGTTGGAGGTATACCGATGTCCCCTAAGAGAGCTCCCAAAAAAGTTTGCTTCACTGTCATCTTGGCTTCAACTAGTTTTCTTCTCGCGATAGTCGGCTGTGGGGGATCCGGCAGCGTTGCACCCATTATCAGCGATCCGGCGGGCTATGTTTCGGCCCAGGGCATTCCAGGTGGAAAGGCCTATGACAAGTTCTGGGCGAAGGAGGTCGGCTGGGATCAGGACGATCCCAACCTCTCGATCTTCAATGCCTTTCCCGACTTCTTCCGCTGCAAGCAGTGCCACGGATGGGACCTGCTTGGTACAGGAGGGGCCTACATCAATCGGGCAGCCAAGACCAGTCGGCCGAATGTTTCATCGGTCAACCTCGCGGCGCTTGCAGCGGCTCTGTCGCCACAGGAGCTGTTCGACGCCATCAAGAGGTCCACGGGTCGGCGCGCCATCAGCGCGGACCTCTCCACCTATCACCCTGTGAACAACCCGACAGTGGGCGACCAGATGCCGGATTACGGCTCCATCTTCACGGACCAGAGAATCTGGATCATCGTGAAGTTCCTCAAGACTCAAGCCATCGACGTGAGCCAATTGTACGATTCGACGACTGGGGGCGCCTATCCAACGGGCACGATCTCATTCGCAAACATCGGCAAGGACGGCAACGCGGCCAATGGCGACGCCATCTTTGCGGCAAAGTGCGCAATTTGCCACGGTGCAGATGGTAGAACGATACTTGTGGACGGAGGGGCCTATACCGTAGGCCGACACTTAAGGG
>JACRPN010000002.1 GCA_016223145.1 Armatimonadota bacterium
CATCATACCGCTCAGGAGATCGAAGTTGAAAACTAGCCCTTGAACATAGGAGCGTCGATGGTGCACACGGCCCGCTGTGTGTGGCACCGTGCCAACTTGTTTAACAGAAGATCGCTGCGTTGATTCGTCGAAGTTGCCACATTACATCTTGACGGACATACCGACGTAGCAGTATCCTCGCGCCAATCTTGGCGGCGCCTTCATGTGCGCCTTCCCAGCTTCTTTCATGCGATGAGTGAGGAGGCCCTCTCATGAGGTTCGCGCTGCGCTGTGCCCTGCTGGTTGCGATCACGTTCGCAACTTATGCCGCAAGTACTTACACCGACTGGTCCACAGCGACGGCGGCGGGCGGCACACCGAGCACATCCTCACCCATCCAGCCGATCGTTGCCACACCGGTTGCCTCGGCCACACCCCCACCGGCGGCAACGCCGGTGCCAACTGCAACGGCAGCGCCAACGGATAGCCCAACGGCGGTCGCAACGGATACTGCCATCGCCATCGCCACTTCAGTTTCGACGCCCGCACCCACACCGACCGCCGCCGACCCAACGGCGTTGCCTGTCCTCACGGAGGCCGTGGACACGGCCGGGACAACCAACGCGATCACTGTGGACTCTGCCGGAGGACGTCTGAGTTCTCCGGACGGGCGAGTCACCGTTGACGTGCCATCTGGCGTCTTCTCAGCTCCGGTAGAGATCCGCGTGACGAGACAAGATCGGGCGAAGCTGACGGCGCCGAGCCCCGATTCGCCGCTCCTCGCCGCATGGCAGTTTGACGCCACGACAGCCGATGCCTCCTCCGCCCCGGTACACGTCTTCCCGGCCAGCCTCATGATCTCTATGCACTTCTCCGCCGATGACCTAGTGGGCCGCAATCCGGCGACGCTCGCATTCTGGACCTTCGATGAGTCGTTGCGTCAATGGCTTCGCGTCCCCGGATCGACGGATGCGGCTTCGCGGACATTGACCGTGGCCATCAACCACTTCAGTGTCGATAGCGCGACCGCCGACGAGCTCATCAACATGGCCCCCCTTCTCGACGGGCACAATGTGGGCCTCCATGCGAGGACCGCTAACCTGAAAGTCCCCATCGTCGTGCCGCCCGGGCGAGGCGGCCTCACCCCACAGCTTGCGCTTTCATACGACTCCGGCCGAACAGACGAGATGCGCCAATACAGTTCGAACGCCAGCTGGGTTGGAACTGGTTGGGAGCTGTCCACCGGGAGCCTGACGGTCCAGCCAGGCGCAAACGGCAACCTCCGTGCGTTCTTGTCCGCCGGCGACTTCGGCGGCGAGATGATGCCCGACGGCACAACCGACGGCGGACGGACGGTCTGGCGTCTCCGCGACGAGGTCTACGTGCGGATCCGGACGGATTGTTACGGCAACCCATTTGCCCAAGGTCACGTCATATCGCTGTGCACGTGGTGGGTCACGGACAAGAGCGGCCGCGTCTACACCTTCGGCGGCGACATGGCCTACGCACGGTACACGATGGTTCAGTACTCGACGATGCAGGGAGTGTTGTGGGAGCGGGGGTTCTATCAGTTCGACCTTGCCACAGTCACAGATCCGCTCGGCAATCAGATCGGCTATACGTACACACCATACACGGCCACCGATCCGACCTGCGCTGCTGCTCCGCAGCAACAACGTCCGCTCGGCTGCACTTACCTCCTGTCCGCGTATCCCGCTTCCGTCAGCTACAACTACAACACATCGAATCCGCCGGTCGCTCAGACCGTCATTCAATTCAACACCGGCTGCGACGGTACGCCTGGCGTGGACTACGGGATCGCCGGCACCGGTCCCTCAGTCTGCATGCGGAACGACACGCCGCGGAACTTTGCCGCTGGCGGAAATTGCAGCGCATACACCGCACCGCTGGTGCTCGAAACGCAGCGTCTCAATTCGATTGACGTACGTCAGAGTGGGGCGCTGGTGCGGCATTACGACCTCACGCACGCGACGACGCCGTTTTACCGCACTCGAAGCGACGGCGGAACGCTCTATATCCCGCCCTGCTCCCCCTATGTGGGCTACATGGCGTGCGTTTACGATCAGTACCACTACTGCTACTTCGAACCGTCGGCCACCGATCAGGGGCAGGGGTATTACGGAGGCACTGACCTCCTCACGGGGTTCACCATCAAAGGTGCGGACGGTACGTCTAGTCTCGCGAGTATGACGTTCGAGTACGCCCCGAAGCACGTCAACTACTCGACCGGCGGCTGGGACTACAACTGGCAGCATCTCAAGCAGGCCGGAAACGGCCTCGGAGGACACGTCCTGTTCTCCTACTCCGAACTGACCGCCGGCACCGGTTGGAGCCGCGAGGCGGTCACCCAGGAGACGCACCAGGCGGGGTTCGGCGAACCTGACATCGTGACGGACTACACGTACTCAAACGGCCCCGCCTACCAACAGTACCCCGACCCCTACAATCAGCCGTACTACTCTGGCGGCGGCCCTGGCTACTCCGCTGGGTACGGCTATGACCCCTTCAACGGGATCTATCGCGGATTCGGACAGGTCACCGAGACCGACTCGGCCAACAATCCGACGGTGCACTACTACTACACAACGGGGAAGTACTGCTGCGGTGCTACGTATCCTTTCCCGACGTCGCCGGCCGATTGGATCAACGAAATCCTGACCGGTCGCGAGTATCTGACTGTGGTGAAGGACTCCAGCGGCACAAATTCAAAGACGTTCGCCACCACGTTCAATACCGTGGCCATCCCGAACTCGTTTTATTCGACTCCTCCGCAGAGTCAGGGTCAGTCGTTCATCAACTTCGTCTCGCCACTCCAGGTCGCGACGACGCTGAAGGACGGCAGCCAGTCGTACACGCAGACCGGCTTTGACGGCTTCGGCAACTTGACGCAACAGAACGACTTCGTCGGAACACCGCCAGTGAATCCGACAAGCATGTCGGCATGCGCCGGCGCCCCCTGCATCCTCAGCACGACGACTGGCTGGCTCGCTGACACGACCGACTGGATCTTCCGACCAACCTATTCGGCGATGACGGACCCGCAGACTGCCAATGCCGTCCTCGCCTGTTCGCGAAACTATTATGACGGGGCGACCACGGCGGACGCTCCACTTTCGTCCGGCAAGGGCCTGCTGACCGCCACATCGACGGCCATCACGCTGGCATTCGGCGCTCAGTGCAATGCTTCTGCGACTCCTTTCGCGTCCTCGACGAACAGGTACACCGAGTACTACGGCTTCGGCAGTCCGTACGAAACGTCAGAACCGACGACGGTCTACCCGGAATCGCAGGTCAACCTGTCGTGGGGCGGTTGGGTGCCGACGGGTGTGCCCTACACACGGACGACGCGCGACTTCACGTACGGATACGTCATGCAGGCCGCCGCCCCAACGGTCAATGGTATTGCCCCGACCACGAACTACAACGTCGGCGGCAGTTCGTTCGACTTCCGCTTAGGCAAACCAACACAGGTGAGTCAAGCGAACGGCAACGTGCTCAACTATCGCTACGACACGTTCGGCCGATTGGAGAA
>JACRPN010000003.1:0-32820 GCA_016223145.1 Armatimonadota bacterium
GAAAGTGAAGGGTGTGGAGTTGGTCCCTGTCCTTGACGCCACCTCCCCATAGGGCCAGTATTCCCAGGTGTCGGTCTTGTTCTGGGAGTTATCGAGCAGAGCTGCCGTTGAGCCAAGAGGATCAGGCATATAGGCTCTCTCCGTACCTCCACGGTTCTCGTGGGTGATCATCCCACAGAAGTTGCTATAAACGACCGACATTGCCATATTAACTACACTTCCTGCTCAGACGCTTCAACAATGCACACCAATGGTGCTTACCCTGCAGTTAGCTTGATGTGAATAAGGATCGCTCCGCAGATCACAAGAAAGGTAAGAATGAATAGCATTAATGGTAATAGTGTTTCGTAACTCCTCAGTCGACAACGCCAAGCTAAGTGTAGTTGCATTCCGGCAGCTAGAAATAGCAGTAGTATCCAAGAAGTGGGCAAGTGTTTGCCTCCGAACCATAGGACTGCGAGAGTAACTCCAGTGCCACACAGAAGCACATTCAGCAAGAGTTGACGATGAACAATGTGAGGCAAATAGACTCTCTCCGATGGCATTACAATGGCACATCAAGTCTCTTGCTGAAAGGTCCATAGCCATCACAGCACTTGAAGACGAATACTTGATGCCCAAACCCGTCAGGGTTGGGGTAGTAAATGGAAGACTCCTCGAAACACATACATGTACCGCTCTGGTTTAGGCATTGAATAGGACCCTCGACTTGAAGTGAGTGTTTTCGGTTTGACCAATCTTTCACTTGATCAAGGTACATGGAAAGGGAGCTCGCTAGGCAGCTGCCGAGACCTACAACCGCTCCGCCTGTACCTACAGCGGCTGAGCCTCCTATCGCTCCCCATACGCCCAACGCTCCTCCTATCAGTGTGATACCCATCGAGACATCACCCAAACCAAAGCCGCCGCCGTCATCTATAGGCAAGCCGCGGCGCTTCAGGAAGTCAATGATGTTGTTTGCTCCGCATATGTAGTATCGATCACACTCTACTGAGCCGCCAAATCCCATGCATTCGCAATGCCTTCTCTTTCCGCCGGGAATCCCATGTACGCCAGCCGGTTCGCACCCCTTGCATTCTGGCGGACACTTGCCGTCATGGAGGAGTCCAGTTGGATCAGCATAGCTATTGGGCTGATTGGACACGTAACCGTAGGCACTTACCTCCGGCCAAAACAGATCAACATTTAGCCAGCCGGGCCAGCCACCCTTCGGGTGGGTTTCCAAGGCATCGTAGACCCCGGGTGCCTGCCCCGATCATCGGGGCTGCAAGAAGAACCTCCTCGTGAACGAAGCAATTGGGTTGCTCCATCTCCTTTTATTAATCTTACACCAACCTACTCCAGCTCGCTCCTGCCTTCTCGTTCTATTCTGTCGACATAGGCTCAGAAGCAAGTGGAAACTCCAATTCCAGCCCCGATGATCGGGGCAGCCACCCGAAGCTACCTTTCCTCTGATTGCCCACCCGAAGGGTGGCTAGCCGGGCTTTACGAACACACCTCCCCCAGCAGTCGCAAGTAGGTCTGGTAGCGTTCGCCAGACCCAGCACCGGACGCCAGTGCCGCCTTCACGCCGCAGCCGGGCTCGTGGTGGTGGGTGCAGTCGCGGAACTTGCACCGATACGCCTCGAACTCGGGGAAGCAGATGAGCAGTTCGGCCAGGCTCATCTTGCCGAGCCCAAAACTGCGGATGCCGGGCGTATCGATGAGTCGCGTGCCGCCACCGACCTCGAAGAGCGAGGACGTCGACGTGGTGTGCGCTCCTCGGCCGTAGCCGGACATCAGGTCGCCCACCTTCGCCTTCAGGTCGGGGAACAGAGCATTCACGAGCGAGGACTTGCCGACGCCGCTGTGCCCGACGAACGCGCAGGTCCTTCCCGCCAGGGCCCCGCGCAGGGCGTCCAGACCCTCGCCCGATTGGGTCGAGCAGGCGTAGATGGGCACATCGAGCGCCGCATAGGGAACCGCTTTCTCCAGTTCGCTCTCCAACTCCTCGCCGCTGAGCAGATCGACCTTGTTGACGATCAGGAGCGGATCGGCGCCGCCGTGCTGAATGGCGATGAGATAGCGGTCGATGAGCCTGGGATGCAGCGGCGGGGAGGCCACCGACACTACGATGCACACCGTGTCCACGTTCGCGACGATCACCCGCTCTAGGTGGGGGTTGGCGACGTCGGGCCGTGCGAGCTTGGTGCGGCGGGGTTCCAACCCAACGACCTTGAGGTTCCCGCCGAAGTCGGCGATGTGGGCGAGGTCGCCGACCGCTAGGCGGTGGCCGTTGAGGTCGGCGGAGAGGGGAAGGGGTTTGGGGTTGAGGGTCTGGGGTAGAGGGTCTGGGAATGCCTGAAAAGTGGCGGTCTTGGGACCGACCCAGATGACCAGGCCAGTGACCGTTGGCAAAGCCGCGTTGGTGGGTGCATGGACAATCTCGACGAGGATGTCGCCGAGCGAGGTCCGACGCCCGCCCTTTGCCACGGCGAGCTTGCGAATCTTGGAGGCCTCCTTGAGTAGCTTGAGGCGCTCGTTGCCGTCGAGATGGCCCAGTTGGGCCGTGTGATAGGGTTGCTTCTTTCGCTTCAATGTGGTGTTCCGGTGGCGGGTCAGGGCGCAGACGCGCGAGGGAAGGGGGCCCCCGGAAAGGGTGATCGACGTAGCACAGGCTTCCAGCCTGTGCCGCTTCACCTAAGAATTGGATTCAGCGGGCTACGCGGCAGCTGAACCGGAGGCGACGATATGGGCGGTCAAGGTGTTTCTCATATTCAATAGCCTCCAGTTGAAATTCGGACTCACATCCGTGCGGTCATTATAGCGCACCTTTCGGCGGTAACCTGGGCCCAAATGCTTTTGACTGCATTCACTCTCGCTATGGCCATACAGCAAACCCAGCAGCTTCAGCCCGTGACGCCTGTTCCCCACAAACGCCAATTGGCTTGGCAGGGGTTGGAGACCTACGCCTTCTGTCACTTTGGGCCCAACACCTTTACCGACATGGAATGGGGCGAGGGCAAAGAGGATCCCAACCTCTTCAACCCGACGGACCTGGACTGCAACCAGTGGTGCAAGACCTTCAAAGACGCGGGCATGAAGCAGGTGATCATCACCGCCAAGCACCACGACGGCTTCTGCCTCTGGCCAACGAAATACTCCACCCATACAGTCGCCCAGTCCAAGTGGAAGGACGGTAAGGGCGACGTGTTGGCCGAGCTGCGCAAGGCGTGCAACAAATACGGGCTCAAGATGGGCGTGTACCTCTCGCCCTGGGACCGCAACCACCCGGCCTACGGTACGCCGGAATACAACCAGGTCTTCGCGAACATGCTCAAAGAGGTGCTGACGAAGTACGGCCCGATTTACGAAGTGTGGTTCGACGGCGCCAACGGCGAGGGCCCGAACGGCAAGAGGCAGGTGTACGACTGGGACCTCTTCATCAAGACCGTGCGTGAGTACGCCCCCGAGGCCGTGATCTTCAGCGACGCCGGACCAGACATCCGGTGGGTGGGTAATGAGAGCGGCATCGCCGGGGAGACGTGCTGGAGCATGATGGACAGGGCCAAGGTCAAGATCGGCGGGTCGGATCAGGCCTATCTGAACGTCGGCGACGCCAAGGGCCCGGATTGGGTGCCTGCCGAGTGCGACGTCAGCATCCGCCCCGGGTGGTTCTACCACGCCGATCAGGACGCCAAGGTGAAGTCGCCCGAGGCTCTTCTGGACCTCTTTGAGCGCTCGGTGGGCCGCAACGGGTCGCTGCTGCTCAACGTGCCCCCCGACCGCCGCGGCAGGATCCACGAAAACGATGTGGCTGCCTTAATGGGCTTCAAGGAGCTGCGCGACGGGGTCTATGGCAAGAACCTGGCGCGTGGCGCGCGGGCCTCATGCCCCACGGGCGGCAGCCGCCCTGAGCAGAAGGGCCATTCGCCGGGCGCCGTCGTCGATGGCCGCACCACTACGTTTTGTTGGATCGAGAGCGCCGGCGGGTTTGGCGAGGTCTGGCTTGAGTTCAAGGAGCCGGTGGCCTTCGATCGGGTGGTGTTGCAGGAGCCGGTAGCGCTGGGCCAGCGGTGTGAAGCGTTCGTGGTCGAGGCAATGACAGAGCAGGGCTGGACCGAGATCGCCAACGGCACCACGATCGGGGCCAAGCGCATCTTGAAAGCGACGCGTACGACAGCGACGAAGCTGAAGGTTGTGATTCGGAAGGGCCGGGGCGAGGCGGCGCTGAGCGAGATCGCGCTCTACAACTCGGGGCGCTAGCTCTTCAATTCCTCGAACGAAAGAGCAGGCGTCATACTCGAACCATGCCTCCGCGCGCGCTTGCCGTTTTGAACATTGGGCAATGCCTGACGCAGAGTGGCACACCAGGGCCGGGCGCCAGCGCTGAAGCGCGGCTCGGGGTCTCAAGGGTCGGGCTGCTGATCGAAGATGGGCGGATCGCGTTCGTGGGTCCGGACGCAGAGGTTGAGCGCCGCATGGCCGATGCCGATGTCCTCGACGCAGGAGGCAGACTCGTTTCGCCCGGATTGGTGGACGCCCACACCCACCTCGTGTTTGGCGGAAACCGGTCCCTTGAGTTTGAAAGGCGCTGCCAGGGAGCCACCTACCAAGAGATCGCTTCTGAGGGCGGCGGGATCCTGGAGACGGTGCGGCAGACGCGCTCTCTCTCTGAGGACGAACTGATCGAACAGAGCAGAATTCACGCACGATGGATGCTGGAGTGCGGCACCACGACCGCCGAGGTCAAATCGGGCTACGGGTTGGACCTTGAGAATGAGCTTAAGATGCTCCGGGTCATCAAGCGGCTCAAAGAAGAGGGGCCGATGGACCTGGTGCCGACCTTTCTGGGTCTGCACGCGCTTCCGAAGGAGTTCAAGGGCGACCCCGAGGGATACATTGCGAGCGTTTGCGATGAGGTCTTGCCCGAAGTTGTTGCCCAGGGGCTTGCCGAATACGCCGATGCCTTCTGCGAGCCGGCATACTTCTCCCGAGAACAGGTCAGACGCCTCCTCGTTGAAGCCAAGAGGCGCGACCTGAAGCTGAGGCTGCACGCAGACCAACTCACGAATTCGGGCGGAGCCGAACTGGCTGCGGAACTCGGGGCCGTCACAGCCGACCATTTGGAGCAGACGGGCGCAGAGGGGATTGCGGCCATGCGGCTTGCGGGGGTTCAGCCGGTGCTGCTTCCCGGCTCCGTCGCGGCGCTTGGGCACACGAAATACCCCAACGCCCGCGCCATGCTCGATGCCGGCCTCGACGTCGTGCTCGCGACCGATTTCAACCCCGGCTCCTCGCCCATGCCGTCGCTTCCGATGGCCATGTCGCTTGCCTGCACGCACATGAAGATGACGCCGGCGGAGGCCTGGCTTGGGGTAAGCGTCCACGCGGCGCGTTCTTTGGGGAGGGCCCACGACCGAGGGTCGCTAGAGCCTGGCAAGCGAGCGGACTTCGTCGTGTGGGATGCCGCGGACTATCGGGAGGTCCCGTACTGGTTTGGGAGGAACGCGGCGCGCGAAGTCTGGATTGAGGGCATGCAGGCGATGTTTCGGGACGGTTGAGACACGCCTCGCCGGGCTTGTGGCGCCCCTTACGTGGTGCAGAATCTCGGTGACGGCGAACCCAGGGCACGCGGGGCGCGACCCCGGGCTTCTCTCTGAGACCCCTTGCGGGGTCATCGCTCAACAATCTGCTTTGGGGGTTAGCATAACTCCTCGCTGCCACAAGTGGGTACCAAAGTCTCCAGCGGGCGGGGCGAGCTCCTTCGAACAGCCGGACTTTGCCTCAAAGCCCAACCTGAGCATGATGTTCGGACCAGGTTCAAGTAAAGTTTGCAGAAGCAACAAAATGGACAGAGGAGTGCAGTCGCTGTGAAGTCGGGTATCGGTTGGTTCGTTCTGGGTCTGGCGCTGATCGGGCTCGTGGCTTGGCGCTTCTCGACCAAGGACGCCGAGGCGTCGGAGCAGAAGCAGCAATCGGGACAGCGACGCGGCGGCGGCTCCTCGGTCGAGGTCGCCACCGTCGTCGAGGGCTCGCTGGTCGAGACGATCGAGGCGGTCGGGACCGTCGAATCACCCTTCCGGGTGCAGATTTCACCCAAGGTTTCCGGGCGGGTCGAGTTCATCCAGGCGCGCGAGGGTGACTTGGTGGAACCCGGGCAGGTGATGGTCCGGCTTGATGAAACGGAGATTCGAGGCCAGGTTCTTCAGCAGCAAGCGAACCTAGCGGAGGCCAAGTCTCGGCTTGCGCAGGCCAAGCTGAACCAGATCCCGACCACCGTCGGCGTGTCCTCTCAGATCGCCCAGCAAGAGGCCAATCTGTCCAGCGCCAAGGCGGACCAGGAGCAGGTGGAGCGCAACTACGAGGCTCTGGTGGGGAACGCCAGGAGCGACGCGGCGGACGCGGAAGCGAGGCTGGAAGCCGCCAAGGCTCAAAGCAGGAACGCGCAGGCAGAGGTCGAGCGACAGACGGCATCGCTGAGCAACGCGAAGGCGAAGTTCGACCGGGCAAAGACCTTGTACGACAAGGGGTTCATTTCGGCTCAAGCTTACGACGACGCGCGAACGGCCCTCGACGTCCAGAAGGCCGCTCTGCGGGTCGCCGAGGGCCAGAAGTCGGCCGCCGAATCGGCGGTTCAGTCGGCGAATTCGGTGCTGAGCGCGCGCAAGAGCCAAGTGGACATCGTTTCTCGAAAGGGCAAGGCGGACATCGCCGCGGCCCAGGCCAAGGTGAAGCAGGCCAAGGCGGGCCTCGACCTCGCGCAAGCCAACAAGTCGATCCCTCCGGCGTTTCAGCAGAACCTCGAGGCGCTTTCAGCCGACGTCAATGTGGCGGATGCCCAGCTCAAGCAGGCGGAGTCGAGGCTTTCAGAGACCTCCCTAAAGTCGCCCATCAAAGGAACCGTGACGGCCCGCAGAGGCGAGATCGGCAACCTCGCAACCCCGGGACAGTCCATCATGGAGGTTCAGTTTCTGGACTGGGTCTATGTAACGACCTCGGTGCCCGTCGAAAGAACGAAAGACGTCAAGGAAGGGAGTGAAGCGACGCTGACGTTTGACGCCCTGCCTGGCCGGGAGTTCAAGGGACCGATCACCAATGTGAATCTGGTCGCGGATGCCCAGACGCGCCAGTTCAGCGTGCGCATCCGGCTGGAAAACCCAGGACGCGCCATCCGTCCCGGGATGTTTGGGCGCGTGCAAATCCCCACCGGCAAAGCGTCGTTTGGGCCGCTGGTTCCGCGCGAGGCGCTCACAGAATCCCCTGCCGGTCCCACGGTCGCGGTGATCGACGACAAGTTGACGGCGAGCGTTCGCTCGGTCAAAGTCGGCGCCACGGACGGTGCCAAGGTGCTCATTCTGGAGGGGGTCAAACCGGGTGAGAAGGTGGTGACCCTTTCCTATCAGCCGGTGCAGGACGGAAAGAAGGTGAGCCTCGGGAAGGCGGGGGATAGGTCCGGGGTCCGAGGTCCGAGGTCCGAGGAACGGAACGAAGGACGGAGGGACAAAGGGACTGGAGAAGGCACGAAGGGACAAGCGGACGGCGGCACTGGAGCGAAGTCTGAAAGCTCTGGGGCCCATGGGACAAGGCACTCCGTTTTGCCCGGGACTGAACTCATCGTGACCCGGGGTAAGGGAGCAGCAGAGGATCAAAGGGGCAAAAGGAAGGAAGGGGCCAAGTGAACATCGGCAGGTTCGCGGTCTCCAGGCCCGTAGCGGTCACCATGCGCATCGCCGCGCTGGTGCTTCTAGGCTACATCTGCCTGATCCGGCTGCCAATCGACCTTCTTCCCAGGGTTGATTTTCCGACCGTGGCCATCAACGTCAGTTGGCCCAACACCTCGCCCGAAGAGATGGAAACGCAGATCACGCGGCCCATCGAGCAGGCGATCTCCAGCGTCCAGGGTCTTTACCAGATCAGTTCGAACAGCTCGCCGGGCAGCTCCTTCGTTCGGGCCCAGCTCGACTACGGCACCAACATCGACCAGGCCTCGATTACGGTGATGCAGCTCGTTCAGCGGGCCAAAAGGGCGTTTCCGAACGACCCCAACATCAGCGAACCCACCGTCTTCAAGTTCGACCCGACGCAGATGCCAATCATCAGCTTTGGTGTGACGAGCACCAAGCGGGACATGATCAACCTGCGCAGCACCTTGATCAATGAGGTCTCGCCGATCCTCGAAGCGGCCGGCGGGGTCGCGCAAGTGAACATCTCCGGCGGACAGGATCGAGCGATCATGGTGGACCTCGATCCTGCAAAGCTCCGTGCACACGGCATCGCGATCGCCGACGTGTCGCGCCGCCTGCAGCAGGAGAATATCAGCCTTCCAGCGGGCTACACCCGAGAAGGGAATACGGAGTACAGCCTGCGGTCCATCGGCTATCTGAAGAGCCTCGACGATATTCGCAACGTCCCGTTGGGGCTCTTCAACGGCCAATTGGTGACGCTTGGGCAGGTCGCCACCGTTCGCGACGCCAGCAAGGACATCCGGTCCTATGTGCGCATGAACGGCAAGCCGGCGATGTACATGACCGTCACGAAGCAACTGGATTCCAACACGGTTGACACGGCCAAGAACATCACCGACAAGATCGCCGAGATCGAGAAGCGCTATCCCGATATGAAGTTTGGGGTGGCCTACAACCAGGCGACGTTCGTCAAGAGCTCCATCGAGGACCTCAAGCAGACCGCGATTATCGGCGCGACGCTCGCTATCCTGATCATCCTGTTCTTTCTCAGGAACGTGCGCAGCACGTTCGTCATCGCGCTTTCGATCCCGACATCCATCATCTCGACCTTTGCGCTGCTCTACTTCTGCGGCTTCACAATCAACACCATCTCGTTGAGCGGGTTGGCGCTGGCGTGCGGTTTGATCGTTGACGATGCGATCGTCGTGCTGGAGAATATCTACCGGCACATCGAACGCGACAAGAAGCGATCGGCGGATGCCGCGGTCTCGGGCACCCAAGAAATCGTGCCCGCAGTGGTGGCATCCACGTTCACCGTCATGATCGTCTTCCTGCCGCTTCTCCTCATCAAGGGGCAATCCGGACAGACGTTCACGCAGTTCGCGCTCGTCGTGGTGTTCTCGCTGGCAGTGTCGCTGCTCGACGCGACGACGGTCGTGCCAATGCTGGCCTCGCGGATGGTCAAAGAGAGCGAGGTCATCGAGGAAGCGCACCCCGAGCTTCGCGAGGAGCGAGGCGTGAAGCCGGGTTGGCTGACCCGGATTTTTGACCGCTGCGGCGCGTTCTTCCACCGGCTCGACACAACCTATCGTGAGCGCCTGACCTGGGCGATCCACCACCGGTTGGCCATCGTTGGCGTGGCCTGTTTCGCGGTCTTGGCCGCCATGGCGCTCTGGCCCAGCGTGGGAAGAGAACAACTTCCCCAGACCGACTCGGGCAACCTTAACGTTCGCGTTCGACTCCCCGTGGGAACCGCCCTTTCCGTCACGGACGCCAAGATGAAGGCGATCGAGGCGATCATCGCCAAGGACCCAGAAGTTCAAACCTATGTGGCAGGCGCGGGGGCCAACGTGGGCATGCGCGGCGCGGGCGGCGGCTCGCCCAACGAGGGTGGCGCGACGGTGCTGCTGCGCGAACGCCGAAAGACGCCCACCAACGACGTGGCTAGGCGACTTCAGGCACAACTCTCCAAGATCGCAGGCGTACGCGCGCAGGTTTCGCCTTTCGACATGGTCGCCAACATTCTGGGAGGCAACAACGCCTCAATGTCGGTGGACGTGTACGGCAGCGATCTAAAGACGCTTGCGGCGACGGCCAAGACGGTCCGCGACGCCATCGAGGGGATTCCGGGCCTGGTCAACCCGGACCTCAGCGTGCAGGACGCCTCGCCCGAGGTTCAGTGGAGCGTGGATCGCGAAAAGGCGCAGACCCTGGGCGTGAGCTTTTCGGACATCGGCAACACGCTCTCGGCAGCCACGAACGGGTCCCTCTCGACCTACTACCAAGAGAACGGATTCCAGTACCCGATCTACGTGCAGGTTCCCATTGAAAAGCGCCTGTCGATCGAGGACCTCAAGCAGCTTCCCGTGACCAGGCTGACGTCCCGAGGATCGGATGCCGTGACATCGTCGCCGGCGCAGGTTCTGCTTGGGCAGGTGGCCGCTCCCGTGATTGGGATTGGGCCCAACCAGATTCAGAGGCAGAACCGCCAGCGCGTGATCAACGTGGGCGGACAGGTGATGGACCGGCCCGAAAGCGAGGTCGAGGCCGACATAGGGAAGGCGCTCTCGAGGGTCGCGTTCCCCGAAGGCACTTACTGGACTCTCGGAACGCAGCAACTCCAGAAGCAGAAGGAGTACTCGGGGCTCGGGCTCTCCGTCTTCCTTGCCATCGCCCTGATTTACATGCTGCTGGCCTCGCAGTTCGAGTCGTTCACCTATCCACTTGTGGTGCTGACCTCGGTGCCATTGTCGGCGATCGGCATGGTCCTGCTGCTCTTCCTTACAAACCGCGCGTTTGGGCTGACGGCATTCATCGGGCTGCTGATGCTCATCGGCATCGTCGTCAAGAACGGCATATTGCTGGTGGACTACACCAACGTGCTGCGGCGGCGAGGCGTGCCTCGCGATGAGGCCGTGCTCACGGCGGCGCCCACTCGGTTGCGCCCGATCCTGATGACGACGTTGGCCGCGATTCTGGGCATGATGCCCCTGGCCATTGGGATGGGACACGGGTCGGAGATCTACGTGCCCTTGGCGACCGCGGTGATCGGCGGCTTGGCCACATCCACAATGCTCACGCTGTTTGTGGTGCCTGTCGTATACCTCGTCGTGGACGATTTCACGCGCCGGTTTCGGAAGGACGATCAGGACCTTTATGCAGCCGAAACCGTCGAACCTACACCCGCGTCCGTGCCGGGATCTTAAGCTACTTTCGCGTCAGGGTATAGCTGACCTTCACCTGCTGCTCGCCGACCTGGACCAGCGTCTCCGCCGATCCGTACAGCACCTTGCCCGTCTTCACCTCGACCAGGAAGCGCGTCGGCTTGATGGCTTTTGCGATCGAGTCCTTCGGGTAGGTGCCGTCAATCCGAGCTGCCTCTTTGCCCTTGTAGGTTTCGAACCCGGCGAGCTGGTACCGAATCGGGATGGGCTGCCCACTGATCTCAAGGACGCCGCCCCATGAGTCCCCAATCTGAACGGCGCTCTTGGGCAGCACGACATGGGCGCTGCCTTTGGCGGCGATTTCCATGCCTGACATCCGAATCTTTAGCACCTGGCCCTGACGGTTCTGGATGAGCACCAGTTTGATGCCTTGAAGGCCCTGAAACTGGCTGTCCGCGCCCTGCATCGAGCCGCTGGCGGAGGCTGCGACCTTGGTGTAGTCCACCTCCCACTCCAGAGACTCACCTTTGACCTTGATGAGCTTCTCGGAGGTCGCCAGAGCCAAATCAATCGCTCCTGAGCCGTCTCCTGCCTCGATGCGGCTGGTGAGCTCGTAACGAAACGTGTCCCCTTTCCTGCAGGTCACCGACAGGAGCCGCTTGCCCTGGGTTGCAAGGGCGCCAAGGGAAAGCGCGGCGAGGGCCAAGGCGATGCAGGTTCGGGTGGGGAGGTGCATTCACAGGTAGGGACGGACCGAGCGCCACGGTTGTCCGCACAAAAAAAAGAGGCCGGAGCGACCGGCCCCATCCACAACTAACCAGGACGTGGCGCCACGAGATCGCGACGCCTCATGCGGTTTGACTGGAAGAGTGCCTCGCGTGTTTCCGGCGGTCGAAAAACCTGGTAATTAGGTTCAAACCCAGGTCGATGCGCGGCGGAAAATCTTGGCGTTGACGGGCCGGCGCACATGGGCGAAAACAAAGTTTGGCCAGCCGGCCATGAAATCGAGTTCGTAGTCGTCCTCTGGCGCGATGAGGACCAGGGGCACGTCCTTCGCCCCATCGTGGCCCATCTTGGCCTGCGCGAATCGCTCGTAACCGGCGATCTTGTGGGGTTCATCGAGCGTTGCCAAGAGGTCGACGAAAAGGAGGTCGGCTTCATGGCAGCTCTCCAAGGCCTCGCTCCAATCCTCGAAGGTGGCAAAGGTATCCGAAGGGTGAAACCCTTCCTTCGCCGCCTCCACCAGGGCCGGGTCCTTTGTCAACAAAACAAAGTACATCAAACTCCATTATGGATAGCCTGAGCGACCGGTGTCTGCACCCTGCAAGCAATTTTACGGGGCTTAGAGCGGCCATGCTGAAAAAACTGCTGTACCTGTCGCTCAAAAGTACGGATCCTGAGCATTTATCGGCCCAGGAGTGTATACTTCGTTGTAAGGAATAGGGCCTCGACAGAGGCTCGAAACCAACCCGATGAGCGCCATCACCGCCTATCCCTCGAGCCTCAGCAGCTTTCGATCCGACCGTAAAGTGCGGGAGTTTGAGCGGCACGTGGGCGAGCACCGCAGGCGTGCCTATTCCATGGCCCTGCAGCTCACGCGAAACCCCTCCGAAGCCGAGGACCTTCTTCAAGAGACGATGGTCAAGGCTTGGCGCGGCTACGAGAGCTACCAGACGGGCAGGCCGTTTCTCAATTGGCTCCTCCGCATCATGCAGCGCGCCTATCTTGACTCCTTGAGACGAGAAAACCCGGTGCGCAAGGCAGAGTCGCTTCAGGCGCTCTCCCAGCCGTTCGAGGGCGACGCTCAGGAACTGCAGATACCCGACGTGGCCCCGGGGCCCGACGAGGAGGCGTTCCGCAAGGAGTACGCCGGGCAACTCAAGCTGGCCCTGGAGGAGCTTCCAAGCCTATATCGCGACGCATTGGCGATGTGCGACCTCGACGGCATGTCCTATTTCGAGATCGCCTTGGCCCAGAAGACCACTGTGGGAACGGTTCGCTCGCGGATCCACCGCGGCCGAAAGCTGCTTCGCGAGATCGTGCTCGAAAGAGCCTATTCGCTCCTGCCATAATCCGGCCTGATGGAGATCGTCGTTCCGGACGAATTCCGGTACCTCTACGAGTTCAGCTCAGAAAGGCCGGTAGTCAAGATTCCCGACCCGGTCCTGCGCAAGGCCGCGTCTCCCGTCGGCAAGATCACGCCGAAGACGCTTGGACTCATCGATGAGATGATCCGGATCATGAAGAAAGCCAACGGCGTCGGCTTGGCAGCACCCCAGGTCGGGGTCTCCCAGCGGCTCCTGATCCTCTCGCCTCCGGGAGTCCGGCCGACTCCCGTCATCAACCCCGTGCTCATCCACGCTGAAGGCGTCCAGATCGGGCAAGAAGGGTGCTTGAGCATTCCGGGGCTCTACGGGGACGTCGAGCGCGCGCTGCGGGTGGAGGTCGAAGCGCTGGACCGCAACGGCAGAAAGGTGGTTTACGAGCTTGAGGAGATGGCTGCACGCGTGATGCTGCACGAGATGGACCACCTGGATGGCGTGCTCTTTATCGACAAGGCCGACGTGTCCACCCTGCGCTGGGAGCACCCGGTGGGGTCGGCGGTCCCGGTCGAATGAAAGTGGTGTTTTTCGGTACGGGAGAGTTCGCCGTCCCGGCTCTTCGCAGGATCTCGGATCACGTTGTGCTAGCGGTTTCGCAGCCGGACCGCCCTTCCGGCCGGGGGCTGAAGGTCAAAGCGAGCCCGTTCAAGGAGGCGGCGATCGAGCTTGGGCTCGATGTGGCGACTCCCGAGAAGTGCAAAGAGCCCGACTTCATCGCGAGGATCGAAGCCCTGTCGCCAGACGTGCTCCTTGTTGCCGCCTATGGCCAGATCATGCCCATGCGACTATTCGATTGCGCCAGGAGGGGAGGAATAAACTTGCACGGTTCGATACTTCCGAAGCTCCGTGGCGCGGCGCCGATCCAGCGGGCGATCCTCGATGGCGAGCCCGAAACCGGCGTGACGCTGATGCAGATGGACAAGGGGATGGACACCGGCGACATCATCGCCATCGAGCGGACTCCGATTGGCGCGGACGAAACGTATACGGAATTGCAGGATAGGCTATCTCATATCGCGGCCGGGATGGCAGCAGGCTTTCTGCCTAGGATCTGTGAAGGGAACTACCCCCGCGTTCCCCAAACCCCCGACCTTGCCACGTACGCCCCCATGGTGACGAAGGCCGAGGCGGAACTCTCGTTCGAGCGGTCCGCCAGCCATGAGTACAACCGGTTTCGGGCATTCACCGATCGCCCCGGCGCCTGGGCGCGCACGCGGTTTGGGAACGTTCGGGTCCGTCAAGCACGTTGGAGTCCGTGTAGGGCGCCGGCAGGTTCGATCCTGGCCGTTCAGCCGTCCCTACGTGTGGCGTTTGCGGACGGCGGCATGGAGTGGATCGAAGTGCAAGCGGAAGGCAAGAGGCCGATGTCCGGCCGCGATTTTGCGAACGGGCAGCGCCTCAAGGCGGGCGACAGCCTGCTCGCAGATGCTTAGGCGATGTAGAATCGGAACGCCAATCCTCCCCCAAACCAGGACCCATGAACCAACCCAACCTCTCGGACGCAGGACAACCCCCCAAAATCGTGCAGCGGCGCATGGTGCGCTATGCCGCCGGCCTCATGTCCCTTGCCGTCATCGTGATCCTCTACCAGATGCTCAAGAGCTGTGGACAGGACATCGACTTGCCGCTCAGTGTGGACACGGCGGGGATGATCACGGCGGTGCAGCTCGATGGGAGCAACTCGAAGGTGGCGGTGATCGAGCCCGATGGGACGATTAAGTATCCGCCCGGGGCTTCGGCCGAATTCATCGAGCGCGATGCGATCTGGCGGCCGGACGGCAACCGGGTCTTCTTCACCTCCAACCGCACCGAAGGCAACTACAACCTGTTTCGATGGAATCTCGGAAGCGAGAAGGTGGAGCAGCGCTCGCTAGGGACGCGCAGCAAGTCGTCGCCGACGTTCCTGCCCGCCGGAGCAGACGGCGCAAACGACTCGGCGCTGCTGATGTCCGGCGGTTTTGTGCTCGACTGCAATTTGAAAACCGGCGAGACGCGCCAGATTCTGCCGCCGGTCGTGCAGGAGCTAGGTGGAGGCGACGAGGGCGCAGGCGAGCAGCTAGGGGGCGTCTACAACAAGCTTGGGACGAGCTTCCGAACGGCAAAGTGGACCTTTGACAAGCGGTTCATCGTCGCGGTGATGCGCAGGGAAGATGGCAACGAGGCGCTTATCGTCCAGGAGATGGGCGCCAAGCAGCCCATGCCCGTGGTCGCGGGCCGGCACATCGACATCGAGGTCAGTCCAGACTCGTCCAAGGTGTACTACTCCGTTCTGGAATTCCAGTGGCTTAGCCCGGCGGACGCGCCGCCGGAGTTCGTGAAGAACGGGCGCGTGACCACCCCGTACCGTCACGGCGTTTTCGCCATCGACCTCGACAGGGCCGCACAGGAAGCCAACCAACCCATCGTCATGACGAAAGAGGACACCAGGGCAATCCACCGCATCTGCCTGTCGCCGGACGGGTCGATGCTGGCAGCGGTCCGCGGTTCCTACACTTCCGAGGGAGACCTGGAGCCGATGGAGCTGATTGTGTTTCCAACAGATGCGGCGGGAGGCTCGGCGATCACGGTGATCAAGCAGGGGAAGATTTTTGAGCCGAGTTGGGGCCCGAACAGCGATCTGCTTCTCTACATCGAGTCGGCAGGAGGGCGTCGCGCGATTCACACGATCAGGCGGGACGGCAGCGACCCAAAGAACGTCACTGGAACCAAAGGCGACTTCGCCTGGCCCCGCATGAGCCCGCAGGGCGGGAAGTAGGGGGCAGGCTACTTCCGGATCGTCACGACACCGGGGCCGCCTTCTTGCCCTTTGATCGTTAACCGGATCGGCAAGAACTGCTTGATCGCCCAGGCTGTCGTGAGGAACCGCTCCGTCAGACGATCCACCGTGAACACGGAGTCGCCGTCCGCCATCGCCAGAGCGGGGAGGATTTGGTCGGCGAGGAATGCGTCCACCGTCGCGCCAGAGGCCATGAACCGCCCCAGGCCGTCGAACGCCTGCTGCGCGATCGCCTCGATGCGGACGCCCTTGATACCCATCGCCGCTGCGCCGCCCAGGCCGTTCTCATACTCGGCCCAGGCCGTCACAAAGGCGCCCGCGCCCTTGGAGGGCGCCTCGACCCAGAGGCATTGAACGTCCAGCCCCGCGTTGTGGGCCAGCCGCTCCAGGTGTGCCATGCCCCGTTCGCCCACGTTGTTTCCCACGTCGCTGGTGGTCACCACCGCCTTCACGGCAACCAGCGGCCCGCGTTCCGCGAAATTCAGACCGGCGAGCATGCTCGGCTCGACTTCCAGCTTCACCTCGCCCCTAGACCCCCGGCCCCAACCTGCCAAGTTGAGCTCTGGATACAAGTACAGCCCCATCCTCCGAAAGGCCTGCACGGTGACGTTCGCGTAGTAATCGAAGCTCAGGACGTGGTGGCCGAAGGTCTCGCCCTGGACCACCAGCGCCGAAAACATCCCGGACCGCGCCAGAACCGGCGCCAGCGTGTTTGCGACCACTAGCGCGCTGGCCAGCCCGGGGCCCTCCGGCGCGTCGTAGACGTCCACGATCTCATTCAGACCGCGCACCCGTTGCGTGGGCATGAAGGCAAGCTCGGAGCTACGGAGTTCACAGCCCTCCAGTTCCGCCCCGCAGCATCGTGCCAGCGGCCGAATCAGAGAGATGTCCTCCGAATTGAGCCCCGGAAACTTGGTGTTGCCTCGAACGTCGGTGATCCTAGCGCCTTGCTGCGTGAGAGCGGCCATGGCGAGCGCCGCTCGAAGGAGCCCCCCGCCGCCCTCGCCATGCGAGCCTTCGAGGTGAACGGCGGAACGAGTGGGCGACATCAGATCTTGAGCTTGAAGATCGCGAACTCGATCAGCTTCAGGGCATAGGTGTAGACCACCACGATGAAGCAGATGAGGAGGAGTTCTTGGAACGGCAGACCGGAAGAGGCGCTCTGGATCACGTCGGCGTCCTTCTGAAAGGTCGCGCGGCCGATCATGCGGTCGATCCCGTCAAGTACGCCCATCGTTGCGGCAAGCAACTGGGGCCGGAACAGAAAATAGCCGCCGATGAAGCCAAAGGAAACCAAGGGCAGAACCAGCTTGTATTTGTGCTTCTGGTGCTCGTTATAGATGACGCACTGCATGCAGCGCTGATGCTTTTGCGCCAGGGTGAGCTGGTTGTTTTTGGGGATGTATTTCGAGGCCGAGACCTGATCCTTGGGGATCGTCCTTCCGCTCATCGCCTCGCGAATCACGGACTCCTCGCACATGCAGCCGACTTTCTCGCGCCAGCAGCACTTCCTTGCATGGAAGATCGGGCAGCGTTCACGGACGAATTTGCGGCAGAAGGGAAGCTGCCAGCACTTGCCCATGAACACATTCGAGATCTGCTCTTCTTCCTTGATGCCCTTGCCGTACTTGAGCTGATCGGCCCTCGAGCCGATCTTGGAGCGCATGGAGACCCGCTGGGCGATGTCGATGGTGGTCACGCCGATGGCGAGCAGCCCAAAGAGCGTGCCGGCAAGCTGAATGGAACCCAGCGCCTTTTGGCCGACGGGCCCGGGAACCATGCCGCTGCCGAAGAGGCTGGGCAGAAACAGCGGCGCAAAAAACAGAGCCGCCGCACCGACGAGTTGGAGAAACCCCAGCGTCTCCTCGCCCCAGAACGAGTAGGCCGTGCCAACGCCCAGCGCCAGCGACCCCGCGATTAGGAGCTTTTCAAAGAGCTGGATGTTGGAGATGGCTTGCTCGGGGCTCGCGCTGCCGCCACCCCCCGCGAACGATGCGAACGTGAAAACCAAGAACCCGAGACCCAGCACGGTCGCGCCAAGACCCCCCCAAAGCAGGAAGCGGGCAGCACTGTCCAGGACGTCGCTAAAGACGTCATTTGCTTCGGTTCGCTGTGGCTGAAAGTTCGGTGAACTCATCGGTTGCTCGGCCCCGAAACCGCGGCGTCCCTTGGGCTACATCTACGTTATTTCTTGACGCGCTCGAGATATGCGTCGGTTCTCGTATCGACCTTGACCACGTCCCCCACGTTGATGTGGAACGGCACATTCACCATGGCTCCAGTTTCCAGCTTCGCGGGTTTGGTGCTGCTGCCGCTAACGGTGTCGCCACGATACCCCGGGTCGGTCTCGACAACTTCGAGTTCGACGAAATTAGGCAGTTCGTATCCCAAAACTTCGCCCCCGGCTTCGAGGCTGGTCACTTCCATTTCTTCCTTGAGGTACTTGCCTTGTTCGCCGAGGCTCTCCTCAGTGACCGGAGTCTGCTCATAGGTGTCCAGGTCCATCAGGACCAGTTCATTGCCTTGACGGTAAAGGAACTGCATCTTCTTCTTTTCGATGAAAGCGGGTTCCACCTTTTCGCCTGAGCGGAAGGTCTTTTCCAGAGTCCGCCCGGATTTGACGTTGCGAAGGCGGGTGCGGATGAAAGCGCCGCCCTTGCCAGGCTTTACATGCTGGAACTCGACGATTGTGAAGATCTCGCCATCGAGATAGAAGTGCATTCCGTTTCGAAAGTCGCTGGTGTCAACCGCCAAGGTCCATTCCCTCCGAACTCGATGAGTTCGCTGGCAAGGTTACCCGCATGGAACCTTGGGTTCAGAGTTTGATGGAGTGGGCGGGTAGTAGAGAGTGGGGTGTGAATGGTGAGATTGGTGAGGATGGTGAAAGTCGTGAGAGGGTGAGGATGGTGAGAGAATGAGATTGGTGAGGATGGCGAGAGTTGTGAGAGGGTGAGAGTGGTGAGAATCGAAGCGTGACTTCAGCCCCTGCGACCTGCGACCCTCCGGCATTCGTCAATCGTCAATCGTCAATCGTCTGTTCACTGCGACCCTCCACCCCCCCCCCTCCTCCTCTCGCTTTACTCCAAGGGGAGGGGGCTTGCCAGACCCTAAGGACCCTTGTACCGCTGACTCACGCCTTTGCGGCGAGTCGGCTGCCGATCAGCAGCCCAAAGGCGCCGACGGCCAACAGGATCCCGCACGGCAGGACCATCTCCTGCACGCTGAAGCCTCTCCAGATGGCGCCCTCCAGCGATAGAACGGCCCACTTGGCGGGACTATAGTCGCTCGCCGCCTGCATCCATCCCGACATCGCCATCAAGGGCATCATCCCGCCGCCAAACATGTTGAACAGCATCATGAGGCCCCAAGACGCGCCGCCCACGGCGCGCTCGGTTCTGCCCATCACGCTGACCAGCATCATCAAGCCGGAGTAGCAGATCGAGATGCTCACCGAAGCGAGAAGGAACTGCACCGGATGATCCAGCGCTCGAACCCCAAACACCAGGGACCCAAAGGCGATCAAGCCGACCGTTACAACCAGGGACGTGAGGAAGCATGCGAGCCCCTTGCCGGCAAGGAGTTGGCTCCGGCTGATCGGAGCGATCCAGAGCCGCTGAAGTGTGCCTTCCGTGCGCTCTTTGACCATTGTGGTGGCGAAAGTCGCGCAGACTGCCACCAGCGCCCAGAGCATGGCCTGAGGAAACGAGACCTCGAACGGGGAACTAGGGTTAATGCCTTTTGGCTGCACAGAAACGCGCTCGACCCCGGTCCCCTGCTCCATGATCTGTGCCGCCATCGGCATCCCCTTGCCAAGCTCTTGGAACCAGGCTTGGCTGATGAGCCCCTCGATCATGCCCGACTCCATCTGCCGTTTCGGGTCGGCGCCCAACTGGATGAGCGGCGCATCGGGCGGGGTGAGCAGGGTCGCCTGTCCAAGGCCGGGCTTAAAAACTATGTAGGCGGCGAGATCGCCTTTGAGGACCTTCTGCCGCGCTTGCTCCATGCTCATTCGCTTCAGGCTGACTGCTTGCGTGGCTTCGAGCGCCTTGGCCATCGATCCGGCGCGCGCGCTGCCGTCCTGGTCGACCAGCGCTACAGCGATACGATTCAGACTGCCCGACTCCATGCCCCCGTACATGGAGCCGAAAAGCACCGCCATGACGATGGGGAACGCAGCAACCCAGATCAGGGACGACCTGTCGCGAAACAGCAGCTTGATGTCTTTGAAAGCGATAGCGAGGATGGCGTTCATGGTCTTGGGTCAGTCGCGGAGGGTCCTTCCGGTCAGGTTGAGAAACACCGATTCGAGGTTTGGCCTTTCGATGTGAAGGCTCACGGTTTCAATTCCGGCGCTCTGGAGATCGGAGAGCGTCTTGAGGGGGTTGGTGGACGAAATCCGAAAGCTCGTGCCTTCCCAGAAACCCTCGACCGGCGGTTCGCCCTCGATCGGCCTGAGCGTTTCGCCGACGATGGCCGAGGCCGTCGCGTGATTCTTGAGGAGGTTTGGCACCGTATCGAGGGCCAGAATCTTGCCTGCGTCCATGATCGCCACGCGGTCGCAGAGCCTTTGAGCCTCCTCCATGTAGTGGGTCGTATAGATTACGGTCAGACCGTCCTTCTTGAGTTGCTCGATCCCATCGAAGATGTGGTTGCGCGATTGGGGGTCCACGCCGACGGTGGGCTCATCGAGGATCAGAATCTCAGGCTGATGGATGAGCCCCGTGGCCAGATTGAGCCGCCGCTTCATGCCGCCGGAGTACTTGCCAACAAGGTCCCGTCTGCGGTCGTGCAGCCCCGCGAACCGCAAAGCCCAGTCCACCCGCTCGCGCAACTTCTGTCCCGAGAGGTTGTAGAGGCTCCCAAAGAACCGGAGGTTCTCCTCCCCGGTCAGGTCGTCATACAGCGCCACGGACTGCGGGCTCAGCCCGATCGATTGGCTCTTGCTCCTTTCGGAAGCGACGGCCACAGCGCCCGAATCTGGGCGCAGGAAGCCGGTGATCATGTTCAGCGTGGTCGTTTTTCCGGCGCCATTCGGCCCCAGAAGGCCGAAGACCTCGCCGCGTTCCACGCCAAAGCTCACGTCACACACAGCCACGTGCGCCCCGAACGACTTCCTAAGGTTACTGACTTCGATCAACTGGCCCTCGAACGAAGACTACTTGGTTCGCGGGCAAGGGGATGCAGGTGGCGCCGAAGGTCTCATCCGCGCGACCGGCCATCGAGCCGCATCAAACGACAAGAGTTTCGCCATATGGGTGGCCTTAGCCGACAAGGTGTGGAACAAGGAAATTGGGAGACAGTCTGCTACCGATGATTCAGCGCATCAAGAGTCGCCATATCTGGGCGTTTACGCTCATCGAAATGATGATCGTCATTCTGGTCATCGGGATTCTCTTGTCGATTGCGGTTCCCCAGTGGCTCCATGCCCGAGAGAATAGCCGCTCGACGAGTTGCGTATCCAACTTGAAGCGGATTACCGACGCCAAGGAGCTCTTCGCGCACGAATCCAACATGAACACGGGCGATAACTGTGATATGTCGGACTTGTGGCCTGATTACCTGCAAGGATCGAATGCGCCTTCGTGCCCGGCGGGCGGCACGTACACTATCGAGGTGATCGGCAACGATCCAACGTGCAGCTACGTCAGCGCGCTGTTTCCCCATATCCTGTAGTTCGCATTTCAAAAGGCGAGGAGTCGCCCATACACGACTCTGCACGAGCTGGTGCAAGGTTCCAGGACTCCGCCCATCGCTTCAGCAGCACGGCCCGCCGGACCTTCCGGTCCGCCTCTCGCGAGGGTTGATGGTAGGGCCGCAAGTCACGATGACTGCCCGATGCTGTACGGCCGTACCCCCAGAGTTTCTGCTTCGCCGCCCCTACTCATACCTTAGGCTCTGGACCGGGTCCTTGCGCGCCGCACGCACTGCCGGGAGCAGGCCGAAGACGCTGCCCACGAGGATGCAGGTGCCCAGCGCGAGGGAGACCGTGCCAAGGGTGATGAGCGGCTTGAGCGGGGTCCAGGCGCGAAGCGCCTCGCACGCCGCCCAGCTTAGCGCCAGGCCAAGCGTTCCGCCGGACACGGAGAGCATCAAGGATTCCAGCAGGAATTGTAGAAACACATCGCGCCGCTTGGCGCCGAACGCCTTGCGGATGCCGATTTCCTTCGTGCGCTCGTTGACCGACATCAGCATGACCGTCATGATGCCGACGCCCCCGACCACCAGCGCAATCGAGGTCAGGCCCACCAGGAGCCACGACAGGATGCCCATCAGGCTGAAGGCGAACTTCTGAAGCTCGTCTTGGGTGAAAACCGTGAACTTGTCGCGCTCCAGCCTTTCGGCGAGGCAGCCCTCGATCCGCTTGACGAGTGCTTTGGGCTCCTCTCCTGCCGTAGACTGGATGAGGATTCGGTTGACCTGAGCCTCCGGCTGTTTTTCGCGGATGAGTTGAAACGGAACGTACATGAAGTTCTCGAAGCCGCCCATCGAGATCAGCGACGTGCCCTCGAACTTCTTCCGGGTGACTCCGACGACCCGGTATGGCTCACCGTTGTAGACCACCGTCTTGCCGAGCGCGGGGAAATCGCCGAAGAGCTTTTTCTTGACGATCTCGCCAAGCACGCAGACGTTGGCGCGTTCGTCGCCGGGCGTCAAGGGGCCGCCTTCGAGAAAAAGCGGATTGCGGATCACGAACCAGTCCGGTTCGGTTGCGACGACCAGCGACGTTGGGCTAGTGGTGCTGCCTACACGGATTCCCCCGCCCACGAAGCAAAGGGCGGACGCATGCCGGACGCCGTCGACCCCGCGAATCCGCTTCACATCCTGCTCCTCAAGGTAGCTGATGCCGAGGAGGCCCGGGTTCACCATCGTGTCTTCCTCGAAGTGGCCGGGAAGCACAAAGAGCAGGTCCACCCCAAACTCGCCGATCTCCCGCCCCACGTCGTCCTTCACGCCTGCGGCGATGCTCATGAGGAGCACGATCGCCAAGGAGCCCACGGTAATCCCGAGGGCGCTGAGCAGGGCGCGTTGACGCTGCTCGACAAGGCTTCGCATGGCCGCGGACAAGGCTCGGAGAAAGAGGGCCACGCCCATTCTAACGAAGGCGGGTCTCATGTCGTTTCCGGCACGAGGTCCGGGAACCAACGTGCGGGGTCAGGCAGTCTAAACTCCACGTGATGAAGCTGAATCGAGCAATGCTGGCGGGATTGAGCTGCTTGGTGGCGGGCCAGGCGCTTGCGCAAGCGGACGCGCTGGTGCAAAACGGGCTCACCTGGCTGCGCACGCAGCCCAGCGTGTGGATCCGCGTGGACGGCGTGGACGACTATATCCAGTCGCACAGCTTTACCACAGACACCTTTTGGTACCAGACCGTTCAGCCCAGCGGACCGCTGATCAAGCTGGAATCGACCGAGTATCGAGACGGCAGGCTGATCCGCAGGATCGTCGGCGACGGCAACACGCTCTGGGCGTTCGATCCGCTTCGAAACGAGTATTCGGCGAAGGTGTATGGATCGCTCACGGGGGGGCAAAACCAGAACCTGCTCCGTGACCTGCTCACCGGATTCGGCTCTCACGCCACTGGAAACCTCGCCTCATCAGCCAGGCTCGTCCGTGAAACCTATGGCGGCGGCGCAGCGCTGTTCCGGCCCTGGGTCATCGGCTCGCAAAGCTGGGCGCTGATGGACCCTCAGTTCATGAACGACCCGATCGTGGGTACCAAGTGGACCTATCGCGCTTCTCCGGCCAGGCAGTTCGCGGTCTACTACGTCGCAGGGCCTCCGGCAAAGTCGCTCTCGTTCCAGTTCGACCAAAACTCAAAGTCTGGGGCATGGGAGCTTACGAACGTGTATGGCGCTGAGTCGAGCACGGTCGCTGGAAAAGACCGCCTCGTCTACTGGCACATGACGATCACGCCTGTTCTGCCGGCGACCGCGAACTTCGAGTTTGTGCCCCCGGCGAACGCGCGGCCAGTGGTTCGGTCCGGCGGGTAGGGCTTACTTCCCGACGGCCCGGCGAATCGCGTCGTCGAGTTCCTTTTCCTCTCCGGGGTGGCCTTTCCAGATCATATTGCCGGCCTTGTCGATGACGAAAGCCTGTGGGATCGCCTCGACCTTGAAGGCGGCAAACGCTTTGCCGTCCGGGTCCAAGTAGATGCCGTAGCCGTGCGGGTCGGCCCTTTCGAACTCCTCGACCGTGGCCCGCGCCTCTTTGGTGACGGCGACCACTTCGAGCCCATCTTTGCCGTACTTGCCCTGCATCTTGCGAATGATCGGTGTGACCTCTTTGCAGGGCCCGCACCAGGTCGCCCAGAACTCCAGCAACACGGCCTTCTCCTTGAAGTCGGTGAGCCTTACGATGCCCTTGGTGGCGGAGAGACCCTCGATCTGGACGTCCGGTGGTGGGCCCGCGCAGCCACAGCCCTCCAAAGCGGCGACGCAAAGCACGACGGAGAAGAGTGCGAGCAGGCGTTTCATCTTTAGCTTCCTTGAGGCACGAAGTGGCCGATCCAGGGCCCGAACGATTGGGGCGAACGGGTTTGTACATATAAGACGCCGGGACCGGTGAAATCCGCAACAAAACCCTCGCCGGAAGTGAACGATCCGAACAAACTGCGCGTGGCCGTTCGCACACGGTACTGCATGTGCTCCTCAAACGCCACGATGTGGCCGGTATCCACCACATACGGCTGGCCGTGCTCGAGCCGGATGCCATGGACCGCCCCAAATGCGCCCAGAAAGAGCTGCCCGTGGCCTGTGATGCGCATGATGAAGAGGCCTTCGCCGGCAAAGAGAGACTGGCCGCTCATGCGGGTCTCCAGCGTGAGCGATGTGTCTCCAGCAAGGTAGCAGCCGCTGGTAACCATGAAGCCATTTCCCTGGAGAGTCAACGGAAGGATATCGCCGATGGCTGCGGGTGCGAGGAGGACCTCGCCTGGCCCGTGGGAGGCGGTAAAGGTGGTCTGGAAGGCGCTTTCGCCCCCGAGGAGCCGTCCCAGGGCTTTGCCTAGGCCTCCGTGCATCTTGGAGTCGAGGGTGATGCTCGGGCTCATGCTGACCATGGCTCCGGCTTCGGCGCGGATGCTGTCGCCGGGCTCCATGAGCAGCCGGAGGCAGGAGAAAACGGGTTGGTAGAGGATTTCGTGGCGCATGGTTCTACTTTGGGATACGGAGCACTAGGTTGGCAGGTTTTCTGATGCGAAGGGCGAAGGGGCATTGGGGTGTTGAATTCCAAGACGCATGGCCGTGAGCCCTTGATGCGGGGCAATCGCTTAGCCCATCACGCCTTCATCTCCTCATCTCCCCGCCCCTCCCCAAGGTATCCTTTCCCCTTGTCTGAGATTGCGGCGGAGCCTGAAAGTCAGAGCCTGCCACGCGAAAATGGAGCCAAAGTCGTCTGGGAGCTCGCGTGGCCTGTGGTTGCGCTCAACGTCCTTCAGACCATCAATGCCCTCTTGGATGTCGGCTTCGTCGGGCACCTGAACCAGGAGAGCCTTACCGCCTACGGCGCGGCCACCCCGGTCAATTTCACCCTGTTTACGCTGGCGATCTCCATAGCGGTCGGCACGACGGCCCTGGTGAGCCGAGCCTTCGGCGCCCAGCAGGTCGAGGAGTTCCGCATGGCCGCCAAGCAGGCGGTCTCGATCGGGTTGTTGGTGGGGGTGGCGCTTGGGCTGCTGGCGATGGTGCTGACCCGCCCGCTCGCGGGGCCGCTGCTCCCCGATGGGGCTTCGGCTGCGGTCCCTTACTTCGCGAACTACCTGTTTGTTTTTGCATTTAGTTTGCCCGCGACGGTGGTCATCCAGACGCTGGCGGCCTCGCTGCGAGGGATTGGCGACACGAAGAGCCCGATGGCGATCAGCGGCATCCAGATCGTGCTGCACATCTGCTTGAACTTCATCTTCATCTTTCCTCAGCACAACCTGCCGGGCGGAATGGTGCTGCCTGGGTTCGGTTTGGGCCTGACCGGTTCGGCGCTGGCGCTGACCGTCAGCGGCTGGCTAGCGGCGATTGGGTATTTGGCTTATTCAGGAAAGACACCGCTCACCGAAGTGTGGAAGTTCGTGCGGCCCACTTGGCACTGGTTTGCCCGGTTGATGCGCATTTCGCTTCCTGCCGCGCTGATGGGGATGTTGAGAGTGCTTTCGTTCGGGCTCTTTCAGGTCATCCTGACCAAGTCCGCCGAGGGCGCAATCGCCGTCCCGGCGATGAGGCCGGGGTTCGCGATCGAGAGCATCATGTTCATGCCGCCGTTCGCGATGTCGGCGGCTGCGGCCGCGCTGGTGGGGCAGAGCCTGGGAATGAAGCGGCCGGACCGTGCCGAGCACCTCGGCTGGGTTGCCGGCCATATGGGGGCGATCATCACCGTCTGCCTGTCGATCCCGGTCTTCATCTTTGCGCCGCAGATCGCCGGCGTGTTGATCGAAGGAAAGCCTGAGGTTGTGGCGGAAACGGCAAGGCTGCTTCGGTTCCTGGCGGTTACGGAGATTGGGTTCGCCTACGCGATGGTCATGCTCGGCGCAATGCAGGGCGCGGGCGATACGGTGCGGCCCCTCTGGATTACGGTCGTGTCGCTTTGGGGTGCGCGGGTTCCGCTGACCTGGCTGCTGGTACACGGTTGGGCAAGCATGCCGATCTTTGGGCCGATGATCGGGACTGGATTCGGAACCACGGGCGCGTGGATCGCGATGAGCTTCACCCAACTCCTGCAGGGCGGGCTGTCGATCATGGCGTTCAAACAGGGCAAGTGGAAAACGACGAAGGTGTAGCCGCCGAATAGGCCCAGCTACAGCCCGTGCCCCGATGCACCGGTAGCCACACCCCGCACCCTGCGCCCGAGCGGCCCCAGGTACCCTGAGTCCAAACCCAAGAGGTTCCAATATCCATGCAAGACGTCGTCATTCTCTCCGGCATCCGCACCCCGATCGGCGCTTTCGCAGGCGCGCTTTCGTCCTTCACCGCCCCGCAGCTCGGATCGATGGCCATCAAGGCCGCCATCGAGAAGGCCGGCATCACGAACGAGGACGTAGAAGAAGTGCTCTTCGGACACGTACTCCAGGGCGGCGTCGGCCAGGCTCCGGCACGTCAGGCAGCCATTGGCGCGGGCCTGCCGGTCAGTGTGCCCTGCACGACCATCAACAAGGTCTGCGGATCTGGAATGAAGGCCGTGATGATGGCCGCGCAGGCGATCAAGGCGGGCGACGCACAGTGCATCGTGGCCGGCGGTATGGAGAGCATGAGCAACGCGCCTTACTTCTCGCCGAACGCCCGAACGGGCCTTCGCATGGGCGACGCCAAGCTCATCGACATGATGATCCACGACGGACTTTGGGACCCCTATAACAACATGCACATGGGCAGTTGCGGCGACCTCTGCGCACGCGAGCTTGGCTACACACGCGAGCAGATCGACGCCTTCGCCGTCGAGAGCTACCACCGCGCCCAGGCGGCCCAGAAGGAGTGCCGCTTCAGCGAGGAGATCGTTCCGGTCACCGTGCCCCAACGCAAGGGCGATCCGATCGTCGTTTCCGCCGATGAGGGCCCGTCCAAAGGAGGCGACCCCGAGAAGACGGCCTCGCTCAAGCCCGCGTTCGACAAGGAGGGCGTGACCACTGCCGGGAACGCCTCTTCGATCAACGACGGCGGAGCAGCGCTTGTCGTGACTTCCGCAGAGTTCGCAAGCTCGAAGGGTCTCAAGCCATTGGCTAAGGTCGTCGCCTACGCGCAGCACGCCCAAAAGCCCGAGTGGTTCACGACCGCCCCAGCCGGCGCGATCGAGAAGCTGCTCGCCAAGACCGGGCTTTCGGTCGCAGACGTGGACCTTTTCGAGATCAACGAGGCGTTCGCCGTGGTCGCCATGAACGTGAAGGATAAGGTCGGCATTCCGCACGAGAAGGTCAACGTCAACGGCGGCGCAGTCGCGCTCGGCCACCCGATCGGCATGACCGGCGCGCGGTTGGTACTTACGGCGATGCACGAGCTTCGGCGGCGGGGTGGGAAGTACGCCATTTCCACTCCTTGCATCGGCGGAGGGGAAGCCACCGCCGTCCTGATCGAAGCCCTTTGAGGCGGCCTGCGGGTTTTGGAAGGAGCCTCAGTCTTCGGTGGCGAACCTTGAGCCATGGTCACCGCCGCCCTCTTCGTCGCGTCGCTCGCCGTGCCGGCCATCCTGCAAGACACTGCAATACAAACGCACAAGGCCGATACTGGGGTCCAGATAGAACGACGTCCCCTCACCAAAGTCATGCGTACGTCAAAACCTTCGAGTTGGCAGCAGATCCTAAAGCAGCGATTGCCGCTTCTTGGCCACCGCAATTGGGTTTGCGTGGTGGATAGCGCCTACCCCTGGCAGAACTCTCCTGGAATCGAGCTGGTGGATACCGGCAGCGACCACGTGACCGTGCTCAAGGCAGTCTTGGCCGCACTCGGCAAAGCCCCGCACGTGCGCCCCGAGATCTTCCTGGACAAGGAGATCGACTTTGTGCCGGATGCCGATGCCAAGGGGATCAGCGCTTTGCGCAAGCGACTGTTCGCGGCGCTGCCAAAATCGGGCGTCGAAAAGAAGCTCCATGAGGAGATCATCGCCGACCTCGACAAGGCTGGCGGAACGTTCAAGGTGCTGATGCTGAAGACCACGCTGACTCTGCCATACACGTCGGTGTTTATGCGGCTGAACTGCGGCTATTGGTCGGATGGCGCCGAGAAGCGCATGCGCGGGAAGATGGGCGGATAGTCCGATTGCGGATTTCGGATTGCGGATTGCGGATTGCGGATGGGGCGCCCCTTCCTCCTGGAGCGCAGCGAGAGGAGGAAGGGGTTGGGGATGGAGGTCTGTGAGCGAAGCGAACTGTTCCGGGCTTTCGTGCCTTTGTGAGAGATCCCCTCGTCCGCTCGTTTCATTGAAGGTTGAGCTTCACTCTCATAAGCGTGGTTCTTTGGACCCTAAGCCCTCGCGAGAGGCGTCCAGTGGGCCGGATTCCGCACAGAGTCGCGAAGGTCGGAAAGACACAGAGGGTTAGCCGACTTGCCCTTTCTGCGTTCTCAGCGTGAACTCTGCGGTCCCCCGCGTGAAAGCACGATCTTCCGAAGGGGTTGAACCGTGCGACGTCGAATGGAAAACCATGCCTAGACGCCCACTCACTCGCCGCGATGTACTCTCAGGGGCAGGCACCCTCGCCCTTGGCATGGCTCTTCCGAAGGAGCTCTCTGAGAAGCTAACAAGGGGCTTTCCAGGCTTGAAGCAAGCCACGCTGGTCCCAGCGGACAAGGGCCTTGACCCCAAGTGGGTGAAATCGCTCTTCGAACGGGGCAAACCGACCGTGTACGGCCCGGACGAGCTGAAATGGATCGGTATGCCGGTGGGAGGCATCGGCAGCGGGCAGGTGTACGTCGGCGGCGACGGCAAGCTCTGGTATTGGGATCTCTATGCGCCGGGGACGTCGAGCCAGTTCAACTCGGCGGGCGCGGGGCATTACGAACATCCGATGGACCCGGCGAGCGGAAAGAAGGGGATCGATATCAGCGTGCGGGGTCCCCTCTTCGGCAAGGGCCAACGGCGTGAGACCACTCAATCGGCCATCCTGCGGCCTCCCGTTGCTAAGTCCGTCACTGAGATAGTCGTGCACGAGAGTGCCCCATCGAAAAACGCCAAGTTGACGACGATCGAGGTCACCCAGGAGACCTGGACCCCCCTGATTCCCCTTGACGCTGTCGGTTCGAGCTGGCCTTTGGCTGTACTGGAATGCACGATAAGGAACAAGAGCAAAACCGACGACACCGATCCGTTCATCAAGTTGGCCCTGCCCAATGAAATCGGCAAATACACGATTCCCGATATCGAGATCGAGAGAAGCGCTACCGAAAACCGATCGCCTGGGCTGGCGATGGCCATCCATTCCGCCAAGAGCGCAGACCGGGCGCCCAAGGGCCCGGAACGTGCGCCGTTCGTTTTCGAGGACTTTGAGGATGGAACCTACAGTCGTTGGAAGGTCGAGGGCACTGCGTTCGGCAGTCGGCCCTTCAAGGTCGACGAGCTTCCCGATCGTCTCAAGACTCTTAAGCCAACCGGGACGTGGCTGGCGAACTCCCATGAGTCGCGGCATGGGGAGGACTCGCCAGCGTCCGACCAACACCTGGGCAAACTCACCAGTGCGGACTTCGTGATAGACCGGCCCTTCATTTCCTTCCTGATCGGGGGTGGCGCCCACGCAGGACGGACCTGTATGAACCTGGTCGTCGAGGGCAAGGTGCTCCGGACGGCCGTCGGCAAGAACCAAGTGCGGCTGGATTGGGCAAATTGGGACGTGAAGGACCTACTGGGCAAGACCGCCCATCTTGAGATCGTGGACGCCGAAGCGGGAGGTTGGGGACACATTGTCGTTGACCGCATCGAGTTTCGGGATGTGCCTGTTTCCACCGTTGCGGACGTCTCATTGATGCCCGACTTTGGCACGATGGCGATCGCCGCACTGGGTTCTGGGATCGAGAAGGAAGCGCAGATCGGCGTTTTTCATGCTCCCGCCAACGAACCGCCGGCTTCAAACGGTGGAGTCAGTGTGGGCTTTCACCTCAAGCCCGGCGAATCCAAAACCCTCACGTTCGTTGTCGCCTGGCACTTTCCGAACTTTGGGCCCAGCCCCGGCGAACTGGCCTCCATCACCGACATCGCCAAGCAGAAGAAGCACTATGCTAAACGCTTCAAAGACGCCGCGGACGTCATCCGCCAGTTCGCCAAGCGCAAGGACGAACTCTACGATAAGACCAAGCTATGGATCGATACTTGGTATGATTCGACGCTCCCCTACTGGTTCCTGGAGCGCGTGTACATTCCGCTGAACACCCTCCAGACGAGCACCGCCTGGTGGCTGGACAGCGGGCGGTTCTATGCTTTCGAAGGCGTGGAATGCTGCGCCGGCACCTGCCAGCACGTGTGGAACTACGCCCAGTCGGTCGCGCGCATCTTCCCCGAACTGGAGCGCGACACGCGCGAGCGCGTGGACTATGGTATCGGCTTTCGCGAGGACGGCGCGCTCGACTACCGCGCCGAGGCGCACAAGATCATCGCGCACGACGGCCAGTGCGGGACGATCATCCGCACCTACCGCGAGCACACGATGTGCCCGGACGACAGCTTCCTCAGGCGCATCTGGCCGAAGGTCAAGAAGTCGGTCCAGCGCATGATCCAGGAGGACCCCAACAAGGACGGCGTGCTGGAAGGCTGGCAATACAACACGCTCGACGCGGCCTGGAAGGGCAAGATATCCTGGATCAGTTCGCTGTATGCGGCGGCGCTGCAGGTCGGTGCGCTGATGGCCGATGAGATGGGCGATCCCGCCTTCGCCAAGGAGTGCCGCGCCATCGTCGCCAAAGCCCACGACGAGATCCCCAAGCAGCTTTTCAACGGCGAGTACTTCCAGATGGAGCGGGACGCCTCGGCGCCCCAGAGCGTGGGCTACGGGCCGGGTTGCCACGTGGACCAGGTGCTGGGCGACAGCTTCCTCTGGCAGATCGGCGTCGAGCCGGTGCTGCCGAGGGACAAGGTCAAGACCGCGCTCAAAAACCTCTACAAGTACAACTTCTCGCCTGACGCCGGCAGCTACCGCAACGCCATGCAGGCGGTCATCAAGGGCGGGAGGTGGTACGCCATGCCGGGTGAGCCGGGGCTGCTCATGACCACCTTCCCCAAGGGCGGCGCGGAGGTCGCCAGCGGCAAGGGCGCGGACACCTGGTCGGCGGGCTACTTCAACGAGTGCATGCACGGCTTCGAGTACCAGGCGGCGGCGCACATGTTCGCCGAGGGCCTGATCGAGGAGGGCATGACAGTGATCCGCTCGATCCACGACCGGTACAGCGCCAAGAAGCGCAACCCGTTCAACGAGATCGAGTGCGGCGACCACTACGCACGCTCGATGGCGAGCTACGGCGCGTTCTTGACGCTATGCGGGTTCAGCTATCACGGCCCTCGCGGCAGAATTGGGTTTGCGCCGAAGCTCAAGCCAGAGAAGTTCAAAGCGCCATTCACGGCGTCCGAGGGTTGGGGGACCTACGAGCAGTCGCGTTCCTCAACCTCCCTCAAGGCTTCCTACGCGATCAAGTTCGGGCGGCTACGTGTTCGGGAGTTGACGTTCGAGGTCGCGCCGGGACTCAAGGTCAAGTCGGCGAAGGTCTCGAGAGGGAAGTACTCCTTCGGCTCGACGATCCGGCAGGACGGCCAGTCCGTGACGCTGATCCTCGAAGGCCCGGTGCAGGTGGACGAGGGCGAAAGGTTGGAGACTCTGCTGGGATAGGAACCCTCCCGACCCTGGGTCCCCGACCCCGAAGGGGTCCCAGACCGCTAGCCGGATGTCGCAGACACCGGGCACGAACGGCGCACCTCCAACCTCCCGACCCCCAAGGGGTCGCACATTCACTCGAAATACCGCTCGTCGATTTCGATCCCAAACTCCGTCAAGATCGCCCGGAGCTCATCGCCCGACGAAACGGTCCGATGGTGCCCTTCCTGATCGGCTATGTAATCGGCGACCTTCGAAACGTCTCCATGGCTAACGGTGAACGCCGCATAGCCCTCCTGCCACCGGAATCCCTCCCACGCAGTGGGTCGCCTGGACCCCAAGCAAGAGATCAACATGATCGGTTGTGCCTCCAATTTGGATGGAGAATGCGCCGAGTCCCCGAGCCGCACCGCCGAGGTAGGCATGCAAATCATCCTTCCAATCAGGTGCGATGGAGGGTGCCCGGTGGAGGGTTGAGAAGATGACATGGATTCTTAGGTTGAGGTAGGTGGAGGCCACGAGGGGATTCTGGCACCCCTCCAGGGTGCCGGGTTGGGAATCGTCCTCGCAAGCCGGTGTCTGCGACACCCGGCTAGCGGTCTGGGACCCCTTCGGGGTCGGAATACCCAGTTTCGGAGAAGTTAGGCGGGGGGATGATCATGCCCGGTGTCTGCGACACCCGGCTAGCGGTCTCGGATTCCTCCGGGGTCGAGGGAATTGGGCGGTGGGCCCTGATCACTTCTTGAACGCCATGACCTCCACGAGGTGGCGGCCGGTGTTGGCGGAGTTGGCGGTCATCGTCACGCGCAGATACCGGACCTCGCGGGGCTTGAACTTGCACTCG
>JACRPN010000003.1:32904-61761 GCA_016223145.1 Armatimonadota bacterium
AGGCGCCTTGTTGTCGCGGCTGTCGGCGAGGGTGGTCCACCCCTTGCCGTCGAGCGAGCCCTCGACCGTGAAGCCGTAAGATCGCTTGTCGGCGAAGAAGCCCACCACGACGACGCGCCCAACTGCGGTGGGCTTCTCGAAGTCCACCTGCCACCAGGCGGCTTTGTCCCGGTTGACGTCGGTGCCCCAATAGCTGTCGGTGTCCACGATACCGTCGTTGGCGCGCGCCGCCTCCATGCCGGGAAAGGCGAGCGAGCAGGTGGCCGGCTTGCCGGTCGTTAACGATTCGATGAATATGGGCGGGCTGAGGGGAGGCGCGGTGCGCAGGTACTTGCTCACGACCGTCGGAAAGTCCCATTTCTGCTTCTGGTTGGGGCGAGTCACGACCTCGACGCCCGCCATCCGGTTCACCCAGGGACGCGATGTCGGCAGATGAAGCACGATGCGCTTGGGTGGGTTCCGCTTCGGTGGGCTAAAGTCCACCTCAACGCCCTTGGCGGTCCCTCGGACAGTGAGGCCCATCTCGCCGAAGTGCGTCGGGAGGCGCTCGATGCGGATCTCCTCGCCCTTGGCCAGCCACCAATCCGGCACGGCTGAGAGCAGGTGCAATTCGTCGCCGGCCTCGTGGACGAGCATGTGGCGCAGCATGATGGCGTAGTTGCCGGCGCCGGTGACGTGCGGGATGGTGTCCCCCCAAGCGAACCGCCGCATGTAGTAGACGCCCTCGGGAAAGGCGTGCGCGGCGGTCGAGTGCAGCAGGTACCAGTAGAAGTCCTCGACCACCTGCTCGTCCTTGCCTCGAACCAGGTCCGTCATCGTCGTGTAGGCGCCCATGTAGGGGTGAATCACCGGCTCCATTTGCCCGACCCATCGTATCGTGTCCTCAACGAAGCCGCCTGAGAACTCGCGTCGGACGTGGTTGATCAGCGCATTCACGCGCGCGTCGTCACGGCCGAACAGTTCCGTCGGCCAGAGCGTTTCCGTGTTGCCCCAGTGCGTGCCGACCTTCTCCCAGCTTGGAGGGAAATGCGACAAGCCGGACCGCTTGACGGCGGCGTCGATGGCGCTTCGGTAGTCTTGCGCCTCGGCGCGCCACTTCTTCTCGCCTTCGGCTTTTCCTAGCGCCCGCGCAGCGTCGGCGGTGCAGAGCATCCCACGCAGGTTCCAGAGGTCGTAGCCGACGATGTGGTGCTTGCCGTCCCAAAGCATCTCGCCGTCGGCAACAGCGGCCGGCAATAGACCCACGAACGGCGAATCGGCCGGCGCTTCCCGGCGAGCCTTCATTGTCCACTCGACCGCCTTGACCATCGCCGGGTACACGCGCTCCAGCCAAGCCCGGTCGCCGGTGATCTGGTAGTACTGCCACAGCACCCACACCGCCTGCCCGTTGGCATCGAACTGCATGGCCTGCGACTCGAACCGTCCGTCGGCCCGCTGGCGGGGCAGGTACAGCTCAACCGACTTCCGTGCCGCGTCCCACAGGCCAGCTTCCTCAAGCTCCATCACCTGATACGCGCCGTCGCGGATGTAGAACTCGTCATAGAAGCCCTCGCCGCCCCGCACCTCGCCGTGGTCGTTGGCGATCATCTGGCACACGTGCGCCGCCTTCAGCGCGTCGGTCGCCTTACGGCACGGCACGTGGATGGCCGCGGCGGACCTCTCGAACCCGCGCCAGTATTGGATCGTCCGCCAGAGCCAAAGCGTGGCGTCTTCCTTCTCGAGGGCGGCGGATTGCTCTTCGTTCACCGCGAAGTAGGCGTATCGGGCCGCTCCCGCGACCGTCTCGCCCGGCGCTAGGTTCTTGTCAACCCAACGATCGCCGGACGCAGCACCGCCGGACAGCTTGATCGCGATCTTCGCCTCAGCCAGCTTGTTCGATCGGTTGGCGGCCTTGTAGTGAACCCAGACGAGGAAGTTCTCGCCCTCGGTCGGCCAGTCGAATGCCTTGCGCCAGTCCTTCACGCCGGGCATCGGCGTCGCCCAATAGGAGAACTCGTAATGGACCGGCCCGTCGGCCGCGGCGATCTCCATGATGGGCATCCAGCCGTCGCGGGCCAGTTTCCCCTGCTGCCGGCTCAAAAGGGTCAGTTCCCGACCGAAGCGGACCTGCACCGTTCTAGCGGTCTTAGGATCGGCTTGGCCCTCTTTGCCGCCGAGCAGGATGCGGTTGTCCGGCGTCACGCGCGCGCCGAACCTGTAGTCCTTTAACCCGACAACGTTCCAGTTGTTCGTGAAGTAGTCGAACTCGTCCGCCGGTTCCAGCGTGGCAAAGGACCGCGTAGACAAGGCTATCAGGACCAAGATGAGGGGAGCCGCTACGATCTTCATGATCCCCTAACAGTTCTGCTTGGTTGGCGCGTTCCCTTTTCGACCTGATTGACTCTCCGTTCCTCGCTGAAGCCCATGCAAGTTCGGGCATAATCGCCGCACTTATGTCAAAGGAACACCGGTTTGTCGGCCGCATCGAAAGGATGGGAGGCCGCACGATGGTCCCGCTCGGCTTTCATCCGGACTCGGTCTGGGGCGTCAAGGGCCGGCACTGTCTGAACGGCACGATCGGTGGCGCGACATGGCGCGGAACCGTTACGGCCTACAGCGAAGTCTGGGGATTGCCGACGGGTCCCGCGTGGTTGCGGGACAACAGACTCAAGGTGGGGGATGCCGTCGAGGTCGCCGTAAAGCCCGAAGGGCCCCAGTCCGACGCTCTCGCAGAGGACCTCACGGCGGCGTTTGCCACGAGCCCCGAGAGCCGGGCGTTCTTCGACTCGCTGACGAGCTTTCACCGCAAGAACTACATGCGGTGGATCGACTCGGCCAAGCGCCAAGAGACCCGGTCCCGGCGCATCGCCGAGATGATGGCGATGCTCCGGGAAGGCCGGCTGAAGTGAAGGCTATACAGCCCGGCGACGGCGCGAAATGAGCGCCAGTGCGCCTAGGCCAAGCACCGCAAGGCTGGCAGGCTCGGGTACTGGGCCGAGGTTCGCCCGGATCTCGCCGCCGGGGTAGGTCGAGGTGTGGACGTTGGCGTAAGTGAGGCCGTCCGCCATCTTGGCGCGAAGGGCGGCCCATGCACTCGCCGCAGTACCCCCGTTGGCGGTGACGAAGGAAGCGTTGAAGCTGCTCGTCAGCGTCATGTCGAACGTGTGGTCATAGGAGCCCGAGGTCGTGCCGGTCGGAAAGCCGGTGAACGTTGGGGTCGTGGTGGCCACTCCGCCATTGGCGGTCGAAGAGTCAGCCCGGGCGTGGATGTGGGCTGCGGTGTTGCCGGCGGTCAGGCCGCTGAAGTCGATCTGGACGCGCATGGTGTTCGCCACGTCGTCAATCGTCACGCGAGCGGTTCCGGTCGCAGGCGAAGCGTTCGGCGGCGATTCGTTCAGGCCGCTAAAGTCGCCGCCATAGACCAAAATGGCGCCAAACGAGTGGGCGGCGACTACCGCTAGGCCAGCAAGTACAGAATAGGTTCGAAGATTCATTTGTCCCTCCTTACTGGGCCGGCTTTGCACGGGCCAGCCCCGCAAATACCTCACGAGCAGAGGTATGGTCCCTCCAGTATAAGGCAATCTTTACGAAAGCGCAAAGTTAGCTTGTCGGCGCACCGCAAAACCTGTAAAATTACCAGCCCGGCCCACGCCAAGCTGCGTTATTGTGTTCGGTGATGGCGGCTCTGGAAGCCTCAGTCCCGATCATCGGGATGGGGGCCTTAAGCCTGGAAACGCGCTGTTGAAGCCTCCGCCTCGGAAGAGGCGGAGGCATTTCACGCACACATTGACGCAGCATTGCGCGGGAAAGGGCGCGTGGCGGGTAGCGTGAAGGGCATGGCCACTGTGATTCACAGACGTGTGGACGCCTTGCGAGCCCAAGGGAGTCCGGCGTTGATTGCGCGCATGAGGTCTGGGTGGGCGATCTTGGCAGATCGGCAGGTGACTCGTGGGCAGTGCCTGTTGCTCCCAGATCCCGTGGTGGCCAACCTCAATGAGTTGCAGGGCTCCGAACGTCGGCAGTTCCTGATGGACATGGCGGCGCTCGGCGATGCTCTGCTCGCCGTCACCGGAGCGGCAAGGATCAACTACGAGATTCTTGGGAACCAAGATCCTGCGCTGCACGCACATGTTGTGCCCAGGTATTTGGATGAGCCGGAGGAGGTCCGCACCAAGCCGATCTTCGCCTACGACTGGGAGCAAATGCCTCCTTTCGACCCATCAGTTGACGAGCCACTGCGGGCAGCCATTGCAATGGCCCTTGCGGATTCCGCCATAGAGATAGGATTTCAACACAAAAGCTGACAGCAATAATACGGGTTCTTTCCGATGAAGCAATCAGTACAAAAGTGCAGATATTGGCCCGGCAATTTGAGGAGCACAATAGCCTCTGGAGGAGACCACCATGGTTTATCGTGCCCCACTGGGGGTTCTTTGTTCTTTGGCCGCCGCCTGCGCTCTTGGCCAGTTGTCGGCGTCGCCCTATTACAGCACCTTGTCCGGTTTCAACGACACGAGCAACATGTTCATGTCGCAGACCGCCTATGATGGCTGGATCAGTCACTCGGGAGCCGATCCCGATACGTTCATCAACGCGATGGCGATTACAGGCGGAACGACCTGGGACCCGGACATTGACTTTTTCACCCCGTCTGGCTTGTTCAGTTATTACGACCCCGGGGTGGGTTACGGCACCTACACCTTTGGCACGGCGATCTCTGGCGATACGAACTGGTACGTCGGCGGTCTCGCCAGCAGGTGGGGTGATGTCTATAACGTAGACCCGGGGGTCTACGACTTCACGCTCGACATCATCGGTGGCGCCGATGCGAATGCGACGGACCTCTTGGCGAGCATCCAGTACGTGTTCGAAGTTGCTGCTCGCCTGGACGTCTCGGCGACCGGCGAAGCCACGCCTGGCGTGATCCACTACGGCGAAGTGACCCAAGTCGCAATGACCGTTCAGAACCACATGCCCAACCGGTCGTTCTTTTCAACGACTTGGTTCTTCTCGGGCGGAGGGATGTCGCAAGGCACCGACTCGCTCACCCATGTTGGCTGGGAAGGCGACTGGTGGGAAGAGGAAATCGTGGCTGGGGGGAGCCGGACCGATGGCCACACCGCTTGGAAGGCAGCGGGTGCGATTCCGACCGGGACGTATCAGGGCTACATGGGAGTCGTCGGCGGCCTCTATCTCGGCGACTGGCACTGGGTTTCCATGACGGGTACCGTGCCGACGGTAGAGCTCGTACCCGAGCCCAGCGGGCTGTTGGTGCTCGCACTGGGCGGTCTGGCGCTGATCAGGCGAAGGCGGGTCTAGGCGTATCTGGTTAGTTCGACGGGTCTGCACAGTCAGACCCGTCAGACTATTTGGGCCTGTCGGGCTGGTCGGAGGTGTCGGACGCGTCGGCTCATCGGACTGGTCGGACCCGTCGGACTTGTCAGACAGGTCCGCCGATCTCCTCTTTGACCTCTCTCTATAGAGCTTCTCGGTGAAGCCGCCTTCAGAAAGAAAGTCCGCCTCTAGGCGCTTCATCAGCCGTCGCAGCAAGTAGGTTGCCTGGTTGATCAGGCAGATCATGGTGTTGGCAGCGCTTTCGAGCGACTTTTCCTCAATGTAGGTGCGATAAGTCTCGTAGGTGTTTGCTCTCTCTTGGCCCAGATTGCGAATGAACACAGCCTTAGGATGGTTCTTGTCCCAAAGCCCGAGCTTGTTTTGCCGTAAGTAGTCCTCATAGTCGATCAGCAGCTCTTCAAGGCTGGCGCATGCTACGCCGATTAGCTTGAGTTCCGTCTTCTTCGAGGTCGCCGAAGCAGCGCTGCCCTCGGCGATGTTTTGCTTACCGCTGCGGGCGGCTTGCACCATTTGGTCTGTGGTTCTGGACCGATTCGAGATCGCACGCTTACAGAATACGACGGTGCCGTCATGGATGATCTCGGCAATCTGGTATGCCCGGAGCTTGCGATATCCGCCGTGCTTGGGGATGAGCGGTCCAGGCTCCGACATGGGCGGGAGGTTACCCTCTGTTAGGGTCGGACGGGTCGGACGTGTCGGACCAGTCCGACCTTTCTGACGCGTCTGACCCGTCAGACCCGTCCGACTCGTCTGACCATCAACCCTACTCCCATGTAGTAGAATTCCGTACACGCCTCATGTCCATCGTCCACTTCGAGACCCCGTTCGCCCTCTCCCAGGAGTTCCAGCCCAAGGGGGACCAGGAGCAGGCCATTTCGGGCCTGGTGGATGGGCTCGACTCCGGCTTTCGCTTCCAGACCCTGCTCGGCGCGACTGGCACCGGCAAAACCTACACGATGGCCTCGGTCATCCAGCGCTCCCAGCGTCCGGCGCTGATCATCGCGCACAACAAGACGCTCGCGGCGCAGCTCTGCCAGGAGTTCCGCGCGTTCTTCCCCGAGAACTCGGTCCAGTACTTCATCAGCTATTACGACTACTACCAGCCCGAGGCCTATATCCCCGGCACCGACACCTATATCGAGAAGGACTCCTCGGTGAACGAGGAGATCGACCGCCTTCGCCATGCGGCCACTCAGGCGGTGCTGGAGCGGCGCGACGTGGTCATCATCGCCAGCGTGTCGTGCATCTATGGCCTGGGTTCGCCCGACCTCTACATGGAGTCGGTGGTCACCTTCGAAAAGGGCGCGCAACTGGACGTCAAGGAGGCCATCCGCAAGCTGGTTCACATGCAGTTCACCCGGAACGACATGGTGCTGGAGCGGGGCACCTTCCGGGTTCGCGGCGACACGATCGAGATCCAGCCCAAGGACGAGGAACTCATCACGCGCGTGGAGTTCTTCGGCGACACGGTCGAGCGCATCCGGCTGATCGACCCGCTCACCCGCGACGTGCTCGACGAGCCCACGCGGCTGTCCGTCTTTCCCGCCACCCACTACGTGACCCCCTGGGAGAGGCTGGACAGCGTGATGGAGCTGATCCGCGCCGAAATGGAGGTCCAGGAGAAGGTCTTCAAGGACAACAACAAGCTGCTCGAAGCCCAGCGCCTGAGGCAGCGCGTGGAGTTCGACCTCGAAATGATGCGCGAGGTGGGCTATTGCTCCGGCATCGAGAACTACTCGCGGTACTTCGACGGGCGCGAACCGGGCACGCCGCCCTATACGCTGCTCGACTTTCTCCCCAGCAACGCCGTGGTATTCATCGACGAATCGCACCAGACGCTGCCGCAGATAAGGGCGATGTTCAACGGCGACCGCCAGCGCAAGAGCGTGCTGGTCGATTTCGGCTTCCGCCTGCCGAGCGCGCTGGACAACCGACCGCTTACGTTCGATGAATTCCTGGCCCGCGTGCCGCAGGTGGTGTTCGTGAGCGCGACGCCCGGACCCTTTGAGATCGAAAACGAGGCGCAGAGGGTCGAGCAGATTATCCGCCCGACCTACATCGTGGACCCCGAGGTGGAGATCCGCCCGACCAAGGGCCAGATCGACGACCTGATGCACGAAGTGCAGTCGCGGGTCGCCAAGGGCGAGCGCACGCTGGTCACGACGCTGACCAAAAAGATGGCCGAGGACCTCTCGACCTACCTGCGCGACCTGGGCATCAAAGTGAACTACCTGCACTCGAACGTCCACTCGCTGGAGCGGCCGGAAATTCTGCGCGACCTGCGATTGGGCGTCTATGACGTGGTCGTGGGCGTGAACCTCTTGCGGGAGGGATTGGACTTGCCCGAGGTCTCGCTCGTAGCGATTCTGGATGCGGACAAGGAAGGGTTTCTGAGGTCGGAGACGTCGTTGGTGCAGACCATCGGGCGCGCGGCGCGGCACATGCAGGGCAAGGTGCTGATGTACGCGGACAACATCACGGGCTCGATGGCGCGGGCGATCGAGGAGACCAACCGTCGGCGCAAGGTTCAGGCGGACTACAACGAGGTCCACGGCACAAAGCCGCAGACCATCCAGAAGATCGTGCGGGAGACGATCCACGCCTACAGTGGAGAAGAAGCGACGGGCTCGGCGGGCGCAATGGGGACGGCAGAAAAGCGCGCGGGCTATGGCTCCGATCCAGACTCGCCCCTCGCCCTTCGCTCTTCGCGTGGGGAGTCCGTAGACCTTTCGGATCTCCCGATCCTTATCGAAGACCTCGAGCGGCAGATGAAGCGCTATGCGAAGGACATGCAGTTTGAGGAGGCCGCTCGCGTGCGCGATGAAATCATGGACCTCCGCAAGCTGATGGGCGTCAGCGAGGGAAGGTTGGGAGTCGGAAAAAGAAAGCTGCCTGGGAGGGAGAGGGGGAAAGTCTGACGTGTCTGACCCTACTTGAATCCATGTTTTCTTTGGTTGGGCTTGGGCTTCCGACTCCGGCGTTGGCTATACGAGTTTCTTCACCAGGGGGCTAAACACGGTGTGGAAGCGCACGATGCTATCAAACATCCACTGGTGTTGAGCAGCCCTCTGTGATTCGTTCTTTAGGTCGGTGCCACTGAGGCGCAAATCGATGGAGCTTGCCTTGCACCCTGCTTTCCTGTCCCAGATCAACCCAGTAATCGCCGCATCAATTGACCCGCGATGCTCCAGGAAGTAATCGAACTTGATTTTGTTAGGATCATCGCGGATGTAGAGTTGAATGGAGAGATAACTGTCACGCCATCCTCCGACGGCGACGAGCCCAACTCCATTGCCATATTGAGAGAAATCGAGCCAGGATTGGTCGCCTGCCTTCCCCGGCTTTACTGGACAGTCTTTCTGGAGCAGAAAAGTCCTAAAGTCCGCCCAGTATTTCAGATACTGGCTAGGCTGCATAGGATCGTCTTTTGTTAAGGACTCGGACGCTTTATCCTCCACACCTGTCTTGGGACATGCATCATCGGTAGTTTTCATGCTAGATGATGGAATGCTATTGACCACCATTTGTGCTGTGATGTTCGGAGCGTTTAGCTCCTTCGACAGCGTCTTGACGATTGAAGCAATGACGCCGGAAGATGGTTCGGATAAAGCCTTGAGCAATGCCTTTCGGACTCTCTTGGAAGTAGCATACACCTCAATTCGTTGCTCGAGCATCGAGGACTTGGAAACAGCGCCGAGGAAGGCGGCCATCTCGTCCGTGTTCTGCAAGTACGATGAAGCCACAAGCCTGTCCTCAGACATTCCCGCAATGCTGTCGTCGAAAAGCCTCCACTCCTTACCGTTTGTGAGAACTACCCACCGTTTACCATTGGCATGGGCATAGAACAGAGCTTGGTCGACGTGCCAGTTATCAAGCTTGACGTCCCAGGCCTTTGCTTCGACAAACCAGGTCCAGTTCGTTTTTGGGAGCAAAGTAAAGTCGGGAATCTTGCCGGAAGCGCCCCCCACTTCGCCATGGATCTCATGATGTTCATATCCTGCGGCAAGCAGGAGGGGGTGTATGACCCAAGAACACGTGTTCGCCTCATTCGGCGGAGCCGGTAACTCCGAGAAGTACCTTTGGGCCTTCGCGATCGCTTCAGCCAAGTGACTATCCGAACTCATTGAATCCTATATTACCGATGGCAGCTCCGAGATGAGTCGCACCTTATCTCTTCCTCCACCACAACCCCAAGCCTGGAAGGTCCACCCCATCCTTCAGCTTAACCTCCCTATCTCCGAAATTGACCCGCACGCGAACCCCGTTCGAGAACTCCGTTTCTTGCACCGTCCTGTCCGGCGTCAGAAACCGGTGCGCGGTCATCTCGGCGTAGGCCGTCGCGCGAGCGATCGGCACCGTGTCAAGGTAGCTCTGAAGGAACCGGGCAGGCTCCTTCTGGAACCGATCCAGAGTCAGCCAGAAGAGCGGCGGTGTGCCATAGAGCGCGTTGAACCGGTCGCGCAGCGTCCACAGCGAAGGCAGCTTATGGCTGTGGTCGCCCCAATACCATTGCGCCACCACGCAGTCGTGATAGACAAGTTCCCACAAGGGAAGGCGGTACTTGTAGCCGAGCTGGAAATGGGCCAGTTCCTTTGGCGGCACGGCCCATTCCTTGGTCATATCTCGGCCGGCGTCCTCAGTCCGGTAGGGGCCGAGCGAGAGCATCCCCTCGAAGTAGTGCACATAGGGAACGGCCGCGTCGTGGCCGGTCTCCGAGCCCGTGACCAGGTGATATTTGCCGCTCATCAGCTCCAAGAGCTTCATCTTCCAGATTCGGCTTTCGGTGCGCGTCACCGGGTGGTTGCGGTCGTAGCACTCGCGCCAGGGGCTCGCCGTGGTCGTGTCCATGAACCGCGCCTCGTAGGGGTGGGTTTTCAGCTCGTTGCCGATCCGTTCGTCGACATAGGGGATCGCCTGCCGGTCGCAGAGAACGCCGCACGGCACGCGCTTGCCCTGCTTGTCGTCGACCTCCCATCCCTTGATCCAGTCCCCGTCCGGTCCGCGCATGAGGTCCTTCGGCCAGGCGGCGGCCGGCCAATCCGGGTGCGTCCAGGGCAGGTTTGGGTATTGCGCGGGGTCCATCACGTCCTGCACGATGTCGTAGCGCCCGGCCAGAAAGCCGAGATCGCGGATGGCGCGAAGCTGCCCGGGATCGCCGCCGCCGCTCCAGAGCACACGGTCCATCCCTGCCGCTTTGAGCCCCTTGGCGAGTTCGGCCTTTTTGGCGTCCCAGGTCCAGAGGTTCACCGCGCCGAGCAACTTGTCCACAGCGGGCACGGTCTTGCGTTTCTCAGCGAGTGTGACCAGCCGCCCTTGAGCCTTGACGTAAGCCCGATAGGCCTTGGCCATTGAAACGTGGTCGCCCTTTGCGAAGAACCGCCAGCGCATTTTGCGCGCGTAGCCGAACTGCCCTTTCTGGCCCTCCCAGGCTGGCCCCGCCACCGACAGGCCGCTTACGCGGCGCAATCGCACGCCGGCATCGTCGGGGGTTTCAAGCAGCGTCATGCAGGCCGCGCCTCGATCTGCGACCCCCCACCACGGCATACAGATGCCATGGCCGCCATAGGCCACGAGCGTCCATTGGGGCACGTCGGGGTCTTCCACGGGGTAGGCGATGCCCTCATTCATCGGCAGCACGATCGAGCTGCCTGCAGGGGTCTCAAAGCCGCCGGGGTATTCCAACCACCGAACGGCGCCCTGCCCGTGCAGGGCGATGCGGACTTCGTCTCCGGCGAGCTTGAAGCTCACGGTGCGTTCGAGCGCTGTCTTGGGGTCGAGTCCCTTGACCTCGATGCCGTCCTGGGTCTTGGCGATGTCGGTCGGGAGGAGCCCCGATTCGGTGTCTGTTGTGTGCCAGGTGCGTTTGTTGCGGAGGTCGATGACTTCGGCACTGCCGTCGCGGTTGAGGGTGAGTTGCAGGGGCGCTCTTTGGATGGTGGTCGTCGGGGGGACCTTGGCAAGTTGATCGGCGACGCTCCCGAGCAGGCGCGCTTCGAGCTTGGAGAGCCAGACCTTGCCAGGCCCGGAACCCACGATACGCGGCCGGTAGGTGACGGAGCGCTCGGGCGCGATGAATCGCGTAACGGTCGAGGCCATATTGGCGGTTGCCGAAAGCAGAGTTGCGCCAAGCATCCAATCGAGAGCTTCTTGCTTGGCGTCGAAGACGGCGGCCGCAACCTCTGCGTTACCTTCCCTCCGGCCGATTGCGCGGACCTCGATGAGGTCGCCGGGCTTGATCTTGAACGACTCGTCGGCTTGAAGGCTCCAGTCCTGCTTGCCCTTGTGCTCGACGCGGTATATGCCGTTCTCTTGGGCCAGCGTCCCGGCGCCGGCCTCGCGCGTCCAGAGTCGGAGCTCGCTATCGAGGAAGAGGAGCGCGGCAACGGTAAACATGAGTTGGGTTTACCTCGGAGCGTCGCAGAGCGTCTCAGGAGTCTCGTTGGGAACTCAGCGGAAGGCGAAAGCTCCAGATTGGCACTATGGCGACACCGCTGACAGAGATCTGGGCGATGATCAGAGCCCCCTAAGCAGGAGGCTGCAGTTCGTGGCTAGCCCTTCCTCCGGGTGCGGTTGGGAGGGCGAGAAAAAGCCTGAATTCCGGAGCTTTTCCTATCGCCATCCGTTGGATAATCATTGGGGGACACAAGTACGGCCATGATTGCTGCCTTGATCTTCATTACACTCGCGCGACACGGACATTCCGACCTGCTCCAACAGCGGTTCTCCTTTGAAGGGCCGGCGGCCACCGTTTCGCAGGTGCTGGCTTCCCTTTCGAGCGCTACTGGGACGACGCTGACGGTCAGTGGACCCATTAGCAAGGACATACTGATCCTCAGTTTCCGAGATGCACCGCTTGGTGAAGTGCTCAAAGAAATCGGCCAAGCCACTTCAGCAAGTTGGACGTCCCGTGGAGATGGTTACGTCCTTAGCCGCTCGTCACAGGACGTCGCTTCGATCACCGAAAGGCTGCGATCCGAGATTCGCGAGCCTCTGAGAACCTTGCTGGATGAGATGGGCCAGTTCCAGGATCGAGTCGGCCCTTTGACCTTTGAGAAGATGCTCGCCAGGTACGAGAACGAACGACTTGAAGAACAGCGACGGTTTGACTCACGCGACATCGCGAATCAAGTCTCGGAAGAAGTGGAATCAAACAACTACGACTATGAGCGAGATAGACAGCATCGCTTAGCTGCCTCACTGGAGTTCAGTGCAGGCTCACGGTTCATTCTTGGGCTGCTTCGGCGGCTCGGACCAGACGAACTTGCGAAGCTTTGCGCAGGAAGTCATACGGCCATCGTCCTCGCCACCAATCCGACCAAACTTGAGCGCCCGCTGACGGTTTCTGCCTCTCAGTGGCGGCAGTTCGTCGCCGAAAACAACGCATCGGCAGCGGCCTTCGAGAAGGTCCATGAGAAGGACAAGGTCGAGGAGGATGATGAGGACTCCCTTAGGGTCTTCTCTGCCGGAGCGATTCGGTTTGCTGAGCAAGCGACCAAAATCGCTGCCCAGTTGCCACGAAAAGTCATCCTTAAGCTCAATCCAATGATCGACGATACTGCTGCAATCTATGTCGAGATGAACTGCTACGGACAAGACGGTTCCCAGCTCATGGGGGCGTTTGTGGGTCTCGAATCCATGCAGGTGGGGAAGGCCGACACAGAAGCACCATCGCAAGCGCTAGGGGAACCGGTCCTTGAGATCTCTCCGCTAGGTCGGGAGTATGCCAACCTGATCTCCTGGGATAGCCGAGACGATCGCGGTCGCAAGCCAAGTGCCGATCTATTGGAACGGCTGCTGAGGCCGGATGCCTATGAGCCGCTTTCGTTGCTCGCTTCTGAGGCGCTCATCAAAGCGTCGGCCCAAAGGGGAAGGAACCTCGCCGCCTGCCTACCTGACTCCTACATCAATTGCGGCTTCGGGCTCGACGACCTCAAGGCGACCTCGAGCTCGGTTCTTGAGTTCTTTGGTGGATATGGCTCGAGGTTGGAGGACCGTGACGGCTGGTTCCTGATCCGCCCAGCCGACCCGCAATGGGATACCGAATGCCGTTTGAGCCGCAACGCGTTGACGCAGTTGAAGCGGGCCGTGGCTCGAACGAACATGGTCACCATTGGCGACTATGCGGCTTACGCCGCCAAAACGAACAACGATACAGAGGGTACAGCCAATGATATCTGCGAATCAGAGTTCCACAGCCTTATGTCGGATGCCAGTTTCGACCCCTTCTGGCTGGCCAAAGCCTATGGGTCCCTCACCGAGATTCAGAGGATGACCCTCAGGCGTGGAGGAAGGGTTTACTTTGGCGAACTGATGCCTGCCGTCAAGGAGACATTTCTTCGCTTCTTCCTTGAAGACGCTCGGGTGGATCTGCAAGAGGTTTTTCCGCAATCCGAAGACGAATTGGAGGACGCGAAACAACTCTATTCTGATCTTGAGCGTGAGAAAACCCAGTTCTTCGTACACGGCCTCGACAGCCACGGCTGGATTGAGCTGCAAGAACAGTCCGATGCCGAATTGGAGATGCTCTACGTTGACGCCGACGGTGGAACGGTCAGCACCAGCTCCAGTGAAGAGGGCATCGCTCTCATCCTCTACATGCGCAATCACCCCGAGCTGCAGGACAAGGACTCGGATCCGATCGACTACTCAAAGGCCAAGTTTTGTCCATCGACCCGATTGCGCGCGAGCTTCACATTCAATCTGGCGCCCTATCTGACCTGCAGCGCTGAGTTGTCGCACCACGTCGAGGACCCCAAGGACGCGTTCACGCTGCAGAATCTCCCAGCGAACCTGGTGCAGCGATTGCCGGAGTATTTTAAGCAGTTTGACCAGCAGGTTAAGGACGGTGAACTGGGTCCACCTCCTCCCAAAGCAAAGCACTAGGGGGATTCGGAGTTGCGACGCATCGATTTGCCCCCTGTGATGGATGACGTTCGAACGCCAACGCAAGGGTACATTCACCCTCAATGCTCTCACTTGCGCTGATCTGCTCGGTTCTGGCTTCCGAGGTTCCGGTGACCGGAAAGACGGTCCCAGAATTGGCCGGCTTTGACGAGGAGATGCTGGCTCATATGGAGTCGCACCATATTCCTGGCGGCTCGCTGGCCGTGTTGCGAGACGGCAAGCTGATCTTCGCGAGGGGCTATGGGTTTGCGGACAAGGACAAGACCAAGCCCGTCCAGCCGGACACGCTCTTCCGGCTCGCCAGCGTCAGCAAGCCGATCACTGGGCTGGTTGCGATGAGGCTCAAAGCCGAGGGCAAGCTTAGGTACGAGGACCGGGCATTCGAGCTTCTTGGCTTCTCGGAAAAGGACGTCGCCGACAAACGCCTGCTGAGGGTCACCGTGCTCCAACTCTTGCAGCACACCGGCGGCTGGAACCGGGATAAGAGCGGCGACCCCATGTTTCAGGCGGCCCGCATCGTGAAGGACCTGGGCATCAAGGGGCCGCCGACGAGCAACGACGTGATTCGCTGGATGCTCGGCAGGCCGCTGGACAGCGATCCTGGCGCCGAGTACCACTACTCCAACTTCGGCTACTGCGTGCTCGGGAGGATCATCGAGAAGGTGACGGGCAAGAGCTATGAGGATGCGGTGAAGAGCCTGCTGTTGACTCCCGCCGGGATCAAGGGAATGGCGATCGGGAAGTCGGCGCTCTCCGAGATGACCCCCCAGGAGACCTACTACTTCTCGGATGGCAACGTTCGCTCCATCTTCGATCCCAGTGGCCCGCGCGTGCCGGCAGCCTACAACCTGGATCCGCTAACGATGGATGCGCACGGCGGCTGGATCGCATCGGCGGTGGACCTGATGAAGCTGAGCCGCTTGCTGCAAACGCCGTTCGTCACGCCCGGGATGGCGGCCGACGTGCTGGCGCCGCCCCATGAGCCCGTTTCTCGCGGCGCCGACGGCAAGCTCGCGGATGCCTTCTACACGATGGGCTCGATGGTTAGGCCTCAGGGACGCTCCGGCAAAGCAAACTTCTGGCACGCCGGCGCGATGCCGGGGACCTACACGCTTTGGGTGCGACTGTCCAACGGCATGTCCTGGGCGGCGCTCTTCAATCGTCGGCCGGGGTCGGGCGATCCACCGGAAGGCGAAATCGACCACGCTTTGCATCGCGCTGCGTCGAGGGTCAAGCGCTGGCCGACGCACGACCTGTTTCGGGCGTTTCGCTAGGGCGCGGCCCAAAAGTCGGTGAAGACGAGTGTGCCTCCAAAACAGACCCAAAATGCCCGTTCACCTCTGGGCCAATCGCCAACTGAGGTAAAAACCGGCGCATGACCAGTCAAGCCAAGAGCGTTGAGGCGTATCTCGCCGAACTGCCGGAGGATCGGCGGGAGGCAATCCAGGCCGTCCGCAAAGTGATCCTCGACAACCTGGATAAGGACTACCAAGAGGGCATGCAATACGGCATGATCGGCTACTTCGTGCCGCACTCCGTGTACCCGCCGGGTTATCACTGTGACCCCAAGCAGCCGTTGCCGTTTGCGGGGCTGGGCAACCAGAAAAACCACATGTCGGTGTACCTGATGTGCCTTTACGGAGACGAGGCGCAAGAAGCCTGGTTTCGCGACGAGTGGGCCAAGACAGGCAAGAAGCTCGACATGGGGAAGTCTTGCGTTCGGTTCAAGAAGCTGGACGACGTCGCCCTGGAAGTGATCGGCGAGGCCGTTCGCCGGGTGCCGGCGGCCAAGTTCATCGAGAAGTACGAGTCGGTGATCAAGCCAAACAAGAAATAGCCCTTGGACTAGAAGAAAAGCGGACTCATACCTTGTGGTCGAGTCCGCTTTTCCAGTTGAGAGGGACTAACCCTTTGAGCTTTTGGCTTTCTTGACGGGGGGCGGCGCCATCATCGCGGGATCGAACGGCTTGCCGTCCAATGTCATCTTGCCAGCCTTCGTCTCAACGATTTTGGCGAGCATCCATTTGCCGCCTTCCTTGCGGAAGTGCTCATCGGCCCAGCCGACGGCGACCATCTTGTGGGCTTTGCCATCTCCCATGTCTATTGCCGAGCTGAAGGTCTCTTCCAGGCTCACGACGGCGGCATTGCCCTTGGCCGTGATCTTGAGTACCTTCGGCTTGTAGTCAACGGACTTGGCCATCCCGAACATTTGCTTGAGGCCGGCCATGGCGGTCTTCTTATCCTGGGTGCCTTCGACCTTCCCGACGTAGGTGAAGTCCTTCGTGGACATCTTTTCGAAGTACGAGATGTCTTTGTTCTTGAAGGCGGCGACGGTCTTGGGGATCGAGGCCATGTATTCCTTCTTGAAGGCGGCGGTATCGTCGGCGAAGGCTGCCGTACTAAGCGCAAGGGCCGCCAGAGCGATGTTGGTAAAGCGTGTGTTCATCATTGACATGTTTCTCCAGATAGGTTGAACGGCCGAAGTATCGCAGGGCCGCCAAGTGCATGTCAATCTCGGACCCCGAAAGGCCCAGAGTTCGGACACCCTTCCCTCTATCAAGATGAGGGCGTCTGGCCGAACCTGCGGCCCTAAGCCGCCCTCGCTCGGGGCCGCTCTCGCACCCAATTGGCGGGCGACGAAAAGCCGCCGGCGCAGCCTCTGAGTTGCCTTTCACCTTCCCAATCCTTCACTTTTCCACAACCTAACCGTAACTATAGGAAAGTCCCTGAGGGCTAGTCTATAGTTAAGCGTCGGGCGCTGTGGCTCGGCGTCTATTTGAGGGGTCATCCTATGAAAAAAGCCTTCACGCTTATCGAGTTGCTGGTGGTGATCGCCATCATCGCGATCCTCGCCGCCATTCTCTTCCCGGTCTTTGCCCAGGCTAAGACCGCCGCCAAGAAATCCGTCGCGATCTCCAACCAGAAGCAGATCACGACCGGCATGTTCCTCTACACGACGGACTATGACGACACGTGGGCTCGCAACGACGAGTGCGTGCCGTACTCATCACTGAATCAGAACTTGAACACCGCGGCCAACAACTCAGCCACGGGCCAGGGCTGCACGCCCGACGGCTCCACCTATTTCTACAATCGAGTCAACCACTTCTCCTGGCACAAGTGGGTCGGTCCCTACATCAAGAACATCGACCTCTTCTGGCACCCCGTCAAGGGCCGCATCAACATGACCGACGGCTTCGGCTGTGCGGGCGGCTATTGGGAGAAGTGCGGCCAGATCTTTGGCAGCTTCGCGCTGAATACGGCCGTGACCGGCGCTCTGAACACGTATGACAACTCGGTCGGCGCATCTTCCAGCCGCATCTTCCGAAACAGCTGGACAGGCGGAACCCAGACCAATCTCGCTCAGCCCGCTTCGACGCTTCTCTTTGCCGAAGCGAGCAACCCGTACACCGGAATCCTCCCCCATGGTGTGCTTACCGCCAACTACTCGGACTTCTCGGTGACGGTCTATCCGGCCGTGCTACGCGAGCATTTGGTCAACGACCTCTATGAGGGCAACGGCAACAGCGGAACGATCAGCGGCAACGCCTACCTGGTCCAGGCCCGAACGTCTGCGGGTGGCTTCACCATCGGCTATGCCGACGGCCACGCGAAGTTCATGACTGCCGGCGAAATCATCTCGAAGACGCCGACCATCGCCGAATATGCGCCGGGCACGGCCATGGCCAACGGACTCGCGACCTCGACCCAGCGGCTCGCAACGGTCAACACGAACATCAACTACCCGCTCTGGGGGCTCTCGCAGTGATCGCCCGCCTCGCCCTCGCGCTTCTCGCCCTTTCGGCCCTCTTGGCCGGCTGTGGCGGAGGGACTGTGAACGAGGACGAGCTCAAGCAGTCCCAGAAAGACATCAACGCAAGCAAGGAAAAGGGCGCCGACTCCTGGCAGGACTGACGCCCTCAACGCCCTCCCTGCCATCTTTGGGCCGGGAGGGCGTTCTTGTGCCCGATCACCCGATCATCGGGTCCACTGGCGCGAGCCCGAACTCCACAAGCAGCCCGTCGAAATCCAGGCTAAGTTGGGAGGCGAGCGCGGGGCGGTTCGTGCCCACGACGGTTCCACGAGGATCGGGGCCTTCCAAGGTGGCCCAAAAGGCGCCTTCGAGCCCCGCGAGCAAGCCGAGGGCGATTGACAAACTCTGCTCCGTCAAGACCGCCGAGCAGCCCAAATGGGTCGTTGGCAGCCTGCCACTGGACGAAAAGCCCAGCCCGCCGAAGGTAGCACTCGAAGCGGCCAGCTCTTCCGACGTTTCTGCGCCGTCCCAGACTTGGGCTGCCTGATTGGCTTGGCTCGCGAGAGACGCCGGCACAACAACGAGCAATCGTCGATTCGCCATCAGGGCACCCCCCACTTGGCCTTGGCATAGCCATAGAACTGGTTCACCTCGGCCACGGTCGCCATTCGGTTCAGCACGCAGACCTCGAACAAATGGTCACCAAAATGGTAGTTGCCGTTGGCGTTGCCGACCGTAGAGGTCGTAGCGGCGTCGGCCATCGACGTGTTGGTGACCGATCCTGCAACGTCGGAACCATTGATGCGGAGCACGGCGTTTGTGGTGCCGCCCTGATAGCCCCACGCGACAAATTGGGCGCTTCCGGCCGAGGGCGCAGAGCTCGCCAGACAGATCACCGTCGTGTCCACCTTGAGGACGCGCGGTTTGCCGGTCGTCCCCTCGATGCCGGCGCCAAACGCCTTGTAGCCGCCTCCCACCGGGACCATGCTGGAGGCGCTGGGCTTCCGGTTCAAAACGGCGAGCACCGTTCCCTCTTGAAGCTGGATCGCGTTTGCTGCCGTCATCATGTCGTCCACGCTGTCGAAGAGCACTCCGGGCAGGCCATTGGCAACGTCGGTTTTGTAGAGCGGCATCTTGGAGCTCGTGCCTTGGCTCAGATGCCGGGCGTTGCCCGATAGGTCGCTCCAAGCGGTGATCGAGTCGTTGTTGACAGGCGGTTGGCCAGAACTGGGATAGGGTGTCAAGCTCGACGCCACGGAGGCGTCGAACCACATTGCCGGTCCGAGCAGCATCGGCGAGAAACCTGCCCGACGGCCCGCATGAAGGCCGATGCCGACGATCATGTGAGCCCCACGATGTTTGCGGCGGTCGTGTTGGTGGCCCAGACGCGCTTGGCGGACACCGGTACCAGGCCATAGGCGCCCTTGAGCACCACGTCTCCGCCTTGGATCAGGGTCACGCGCAGGTCGCCGGCCGTACCCACCCAAAGGGCCCGAGCCGGAGTGCCGAGGTCGGAATCGGCTGGGGTGATGCTGAAAGCGCCGCTCGCGGGGGCGATCAGCGAAGCCGTAAAGGTGCCGCTCGCCATCACTTCACCTCCAGGGCTGTATAGGCCGTTGCGGTCGCGCCGCCCGAGGCGTTGAGCAAGCAAACGTCGATGCTCGGGGCGGCGGCGATCAGCTCGGTGTCGCCGGGCGGGACCTTGAAATCGTGGTCCGCAGCGGTGATGGTGGGAAGGGAGGCGTTTGCAGCGATGAGTTTGACGAAGAGCGCGTAGGTGGCGTCGTGGTTGGCGATCTGCACCCCTCGGCGGTGGGCGCTGTTGCCCGAGGCGCCGGAGGAACCGAACGCGCGCTTGACGGTTGCGCCGGTCACGGTGCTGTTCTCTCGGGTACCGAGGTTGTCGATGGTCTGAAGTGGCATAGTAGGAATCTCCACTGTCAGGGACCGTTTGAAAGGGTGGAAGTCAACCGAGTGGGGGAGGGGAGGGATCATCATTCACCCCCACCCGGCCTAAAGGCCACCCTCCCCCGCGTCGAGAAGGTCCGGGGTGGTTGGGAGGTTGGTGGACGCAGGAGAGGGGCGTGCCTCGTGATCTCCGGTTTGGTCCCCTCTCCTTCGCGGGGTCTGAGCTTGGGCGCTTTCTGGTTTGGAGTAGCGAGGGGGAGGGACAGGGTGGGGGAGGTCTTCCTCGGCCTTCGCCAGTTACCCTGAACCCCAGACCCTACACCCTGCACCCCATCGCACCCCCACCCGGCCTAAAGGCCACCCTCCCCCGCGTCGAGGAAGTCTTGGGTGACTGGGAGGTTGGTGGACGCAGGAGAGGGGAGTGCCTCCTCACCCTGCACCCCATCGCACCCCCACCCGGCCTAAAGGCCACCCTCCCCCGCGTCGAGAAGGTCCGGGGTGGTTGGGAGGTTGGTTGACGCAGGAGAGGGGCGTGCCCTGTCCCCTATCCCTCCCTTCTCGTCATCACAAATCACGTGCTTGGGATGGGGCGCCATCGAGTCTCGGAATCTGGAGCCAAAGCTCCCAAGCCATGCCTTAGTACCAAAGTCCTCATATCGATTCTCCAGCGCCTCGGTACTCCGGTTTTCAAAGTGAAGGAAATGAAGAGATTCTTGACATTGATCGGCGGCGTCTTTACAATGGATTTCAGCCGGAGCCGGGGGAACGCCTCTGAGGGCAGGAAGCGCTCCCTTGGCCGGCGAATGTGGAGGTTCGATGAAAGTGTCCCGGCTGACGTTGCTTTCGGCCATAGCGAGCATCCTGCTCGCCGCTAACGCTTGGGCTTGGACCGCCCAATCTCAAGCGGTTGAGTCCAAGGGCGCTTCGGGGCCTCCAGGCTGCTCCAAAGGCAATGAGCCGCTTCCCCCCAAGGCCGTGCTCGCTGAAGAGATCCGAATCAACGAGACGATCGCCTCGCGGCCCACCGAGCCCTGTACCGGCTGCACCCTGATCATGAACATCACGCAGGACTGGTGCAAGTATCGCCCGCCGGGCACCGAGTGCTTCATCGGGCCGATGTTCGACAATTTCCGCATGCAGCGCCCCTATCGCCTGTACCAGTGCCCCGACCTTTCCATCGGCGTTTGCTGCGGCTATTGGAACCAGAACGGCTGCTGCAACAACTCGTCCTCTGAAATCGAGTGCTGGGATCAGGACGCGAGCTACCGATGCTCCGAGACGCCGAACTGCCCCTGAGGACCCCGTTCGGCGTTTCGTTCGGGGCCGCGATCGTGGGTGCGCTCATCGTGATGGCCGTTCGCATGGCGCTGAATTGGGCCGGGAGCCAACTGGTGAACTGGTGGCTGTTCATGGAATACGAATGGGGAGTCGCGGCATGCACGCTCGTTTGCAGCCTGATCCTCTCGGCGTTCGCTCGGCCTCGGCGGCCCAAGCGTTTCGCGAAGCTCGGCATGGCTCTGATGCTCGGCGCCACAGCCGCCCACATCCTGTTGCTCAAACTCTGGGGCCACCCACCTTCGTGGCTCACCTCCGTGGTCTGGTTCTTCGCTCTCGCGGGGCAGTTCATGGCCGCGGCCTCCTGTGCACGGTGGCTGGCGGTTTCGCACGTGGGAGGGGAAGAGTGAAGCGGGGATTCACGCTACTCGAGATATTGCTCGTCGTGGCCATCGTGGCGCTTCTGGCGGCGCTGCTGTTTCCGGTGCTTTCGATGGCGAAAAAGTCCTCCAAAAGGGCGGTCTGTACGGAGCAGCTTCGGCAGTTGGGCCAGGCGCTCTCCCTTTACGACCCTGAGGGAGATCGGCTGCCGCCGAACCTGGACGTTCTGGCTTCATCGGGGCTCTTGACTTCAAAGGAGCTGACCCTTTGTCCCGACGATCCTGTGGGCGGGTATGCGAGCAAGTTCGACGCATGCAGGAAAGTGTCACACACGTTTCCGCAGACCTATGAGACGATGTTCTCTTGGCCGGCGGGGATGATCCAGCGCATAGAGAAGGCTGACGCGAACCACGGCCTGGTGGTTTGCCGGGTGCACGGGCAACGCGGCGCGAACTACGAGCTTGGGTTGAAGCGGTTCTGCGACTACGCTTGGCACATGTTTCAAGGCACGCTGCTGCGGCTCCGGAAAGACGGCTCTGTGCAGAGCGCCAAGTACCGCCTGCACAGAAAGGTGGTGAATGGCGCGGTGGTGGAAGAGGCGGCAATGGTTTGGGAGCTTTTCACCGACCTTCCCGACCCCAGCGGAGTCGGGAAGGGGCATGGGGGCTAGGCATTAGGCATTTGGGGAAAGGGATTATGGGGAGGACTCCGTATGGAGTGCGGCGACCCGGCGCCGCTTTTCGATGAGCATCAAGGCGATGAGGAATTGGGGCATTGAGGCAGGGAGCGTTGGGCGCAAGGCATCGGGCGTTTGGGGTTAGGCATTTAGGGCTTTGTGATCAGCCATTGGGCCTTGGAGACGTTCTGGAAGGAGGGCGAGGCTTACCCCGCCTGTTCTGGGTCGGCGAGCTTCAGCCCGCCGTACAGCCCGAACGTTAATCCCTTGCATCCTCCAAAGCGGCGCCGGATTGCCGAGTGCAAGCCCTTAGGGTCAGGGATCCGCCGAGTCTGCAGGAACTGCAACTGGTGCAATTGGCACGACGGGAGAGGCAACAAGTGTTCTGTGTGGGCCAGATCGATAAGGCAATAGGTACTCACGATCACAATGGCTCAGAACCGGTCCTCCGACGCCTCTTATCCCCTTGCCCCTTCATCCTTTCACTCCCCGTAGCGCCCCACCCCGGCCAAACCCTCCCGGACTATCCCAAAGCCAAAATGCTCTCGATGCCCGCGATTCGCCGGTATTTGTTGGGGGCGGTCGGGAAGAGGTTGAGAAGGGTGGTGTCAGGGGTGTGACGGGGTGCAGGGTGCAGGGTGCAGGGTTCAGGGTCTGGGGTTCAGGGTGCAGGGTGCAGGGTGCAGGGTGAAGGGTGCGGAGTGCAGGGTGCAGGGTGCAGGGTGCAGGGCGAGAAGGACCTCCCCCACCCTGTCCCTCCCCCTCGCTATTCCAAACCAGAAAACGCCCAAGCTCAGACCCCGCGAAGGAGAGGGGACCAAACCGGAGATCACGAGGCACTCCCCTCTCCTGCGTCTACCAACCTCCCAACCACCCCGGACCTTTTCGACGCGGGGGAGGGTGGCCTTTAGGCCGGGTGGGGGTTCAGGGTGCAGGGTGAAGGGTGCGGAGTGCAGGGTCTGGGGTGCAGGGTCTGGGGTGCAGGGAGAAGGGTGAAGAAGACTCCCCCACCCTGTCCCTCCCCCTCGCTATTCCAAACCAGAAAACGCCCAAGCTCAGACCCCGCGAAGGAGAGGGGACCAAACCGGAGATCACAAGGCACTCCCCCAGGCACGTGATTTGGGATGACATCAGGAAAGGATAGAGGATGGGCGAGGAGAGGGGATGAGGGAGGCTAGGGATTAGGACTCCGATGCTTGGGACTCGGTCCCGACAGGATCGCCATCCAGGGGCATCATGCTTGCAAGGCCGTGGAACGCTTTCTTGACCCCGATCAGTTTCAGCGGATGAAGAGCATGCTCTTCTGCCTCGCCTTCATGACCGTGAGCTTCATCGTCCATGAAGTGTTCGGGAAAACGGCCTGGCTGCTTGGGCTGGCGATCTGCAGCGCATCCTTTGCCATCTTTCTCCTCTGGAGGCTCGGCGTTGCCGTTCGGCGCCCGCGCCCGTAGCAGGAGATCTTCGCTCCGAAGTCCCCAAACCTGGGCACTGCCCGGTGTTGGCTCGTTCGGGTGCCTCCGCACTTCAGTGCGGTGAGTTTCCAGCCTCAACACCTGAAAGTGCTGAGGCTGGAAAGCTGTCCACCGACCTTATTGATCCAGCTGGGATCGATAAGGGGCACGAGGACAAGGGCAAATCCAGCGGGTCTGCCCGCAGTGTCGTACGGGACTGCGCGATCCCGTTGCTCCCACGCCTTGCGACACGGGTCTCGGCTAATCAAACATTGCGTTTCGCGATGTGAACACTCGCCCATCTTCAGTCGAGGACGGACTCCGCGAGGACCGTACCGCTGGCTCGATGCCGAAGAAAAGCTGGGTGCACATCACAATGTGCTTCGAATCTGACAACAATTGCCATGAATCCATACTTACTGGTAGAGTTTTGATCAGGAGCTCGAAAGCGGGACTGCTGGTGCCCCTGCCCTCTCGGTGGTGTGGCCCCCGGGGTGGACGATTTTGAGGGACCTGCAAACGGGTGATGGACCTGTGGATCATCGTCTGCAAATGGGAGGTTTCATGATGAAATCGAAGAGCATTCTGCATAGTTTTGGGTTTGTTGCCGTGGCCCTGTGGGCCACGGGATGCGGCGGAATGGACTGCCAGAGCAAGAGCAACGGCGCAGTCTTGGGAAAAGTCGTTTTCCACAGTGGACGGGACGGCGACGACGAGATCTTCGTCATGAACGGCGACGGGACCGGTCAAACCCAGCTCACGTTCAATTCAGGCGACGACAGCCTGGGTGCTCTGAGCCCGCTCGGAAACAAGATCGTATTTACGAGCGACCGGGATGGCAACAACGAGATTTACATCATGAACACCGATGGGTCCGGGCAAACGCGGCTCACCAACAATGTCAATAGCGATAGGGGCGCGTCTTTCAGCCCGGATGGGAGCCAAATCGTCTTCATCAGCGATCGGGACGGAAACGATGAAGTCTATGTCATGAACGCAAACGGTTCGGGCCAATTGCGGCTGACGAATGATCCGGGAGGAGAAGGTTCGCCTTCGTTCAGTCCAAACGGGTCCCGAATCGCGTTTAGATCAAATCGCGACGGCAACGACGAGATCTATGTCATGAACGCTGACGGCTCGGGCCAGACGAACCTAACGAACAATGCTGCTGAGGACCGGCAACCCTCGTTCCTTGGGGGGAGCGGACGAATCGCGTTCGGCAGCGATCGCGACGGCAACCAGGAAATATACGTCATGGACGCCAGCGGATCGAACCAGACCCGGCTGACCAACAACGCCTTCGTGGATAAGGAAGCCGCTTGGGGCGCAAACGGCCAGATGATCGCCTTCACCAGCGAGCGAGACGGAAATGAAGAGATCTATCTCATGGACGCCAGCGGCGCCAACCAAACGAACCTCTCGATGAACAGCGGAAGCGACGAAAACCCAAACGTCGGTCCAGCGTCCCTGAGACTTCCGGGATTGCGGAAGATTGCTTTCATCTCAGATCGAGACGGCAATGATGAGATCTACCTGATGAACGAGGACGGAAGCGGCTCGAGCCGCTTGACGAACAACCCTGCCGTGGACGAGGAGCCTGCCATTAGCCCCGATGGAACGAAGATCGTTTTCGTGAGTGACCGCGACGGGGATGATGAGATCTACGTGATGAACGCCAATGGTTCAGGGGTCACACAACTAACGAGCAATGCGGGCGTGGACCGACAGCCCTGGTTCACCCCAGATGGCTCCCGAATCCTATTCATGAGCGACCGTGATGGCAACTCCGAGATCTACGCGATGAATGTCGACGGCTCGAACCCCACGAACCTCTCGAATAACCCGAGCGGCGACTACAGACCGACAATCAGTGCGGACGGCACGAAGATCGCCTTTGCCAGCGACCGTGACGGGAACGAAGAAGTCTACGTCATGAATTCTGACGGCACGGGCCAAACGCGCTTAACCAACGACTCGGGCCAGGATGCCTACGCAGCGATCAGCCCGGACGGGACAAAGATCGTCTTCCGAAGCGACCGCGACGATATCAACAACGAACTCTACATGATGGACTCCGATGGGTCGAATGTCGTAAGGCTGACGAACAACGCGGTATGGGAAAGCAAGCCTGACTTCAGTAAAGACGGTGCCAAGATCGTCTTCTACAGTGAGCGTGACGGCAATCCCGAGATCTACGTGATGGGCGCCGACGGCTCGAATCAAACGAGGCTCACCAACAATCCTGCCGTGGACGAGAAGCCGAGCTTCGGTCCCTAATGGACCGGCCCTCCCCGCGCATAGCGCGGGGAGGGCTACTCAGGCAAGCTCCTTCGCTGCGCGCTCCACGAAGGCCTCGACCTTCATCGGCCCGAGGTCGCCCTCTTCGCGGCTTCGCACGCCGACCGTCCCGGCCTCGATGTCGCGATCTCCCAGGATGAGCATGTAGGGCACCTTCTGCATCTGGTGGGCGCGGACCTTCTTGCCGAGCGTTTCGCGGCTTTCGTCCACCTCTACCCTTAGCCTCGGCGAAGCGTGGAGGTCCTCGCCCAGCTTGTGGCCCGAGTAATCCCAGTCCGTAAAGCCCCTGAGCTGCGTGGCGAGCGCCTGGGCCGCCTCGATGTGCCGGTCCGCGATGGGCAGAATCGACACCTGCACCGGCGCCATCCAGAAGGGGAACGCCCCGGCGTAGTGCTCCGTGAGGAACCCGATCATCCGCTCGAGCGAGCCAAACGGCGCCCGGTGGATCATGATCGGCCGGTGCGGCTTTCCGTCCTCGCCGATGTACTCCAGGTCGAAGCGCTCAGGCAGGTTGTAGTCCACCTGCACCGTGCCCATCTGCCACTCGCGCCCGAGGGCGTCCTTCATGATGATGTCGAGCTTGGGGCCATAGAAAGCCGCGTCTCCCGGCGAGAGCCAGAAGTCGAGCCCGAGCTCGTTGCAGGCCTTGGCGATGGCGTCTTCGGCGAGCTTCCAATTGTCCGGGTGGCCGACATACTTGTCGGAGTTGGGGTCCCGCGTGCCGAGCCGGAACGTGAGGTCCGAGAGCCCGAGCTTCTTGACCGTCTCCTGGATGATGTCCACCACGCCCTTGAACTCTTCGAGGAGCTGGTCCTCCCGAACGAACAGGTGGGCGTCATCCTGCGTGAAGCCCCGTACCCGCAGCATTCCGGCGAGCTCTCCGCTTTGCTCATAGCGATAGACCGTGCCGAACTCAGCGAGTCGCACGGGAAGATCGCGGTAGCTTCGCATCTGAGACTTATAGATTTCGATGTGGAACGGGCAGTTCATGGGCTTGAGGATGAACGTCTCTTTCTCCTCGTCCACCATGAAGGGGAACATCTTCTCCTTGAACGTGATGATGTGTCCCGACTTTTCGTACAACCTTTGCGAGGCGATGTTAGGCGTAACGACACCCTGATAGCCCCTTCGGATCTGCTGTCCGCGCATGAAGTCGTGCAGCACCTCGCGGAGCACCGCGCCCTTCGGCAGCCAGAGCGGAAGGCCAGGCCCCACCAACGGTGAGAACATGAATAGGCCCAATTCCTTACCCAAAACGCGGTGGTCGCGCTTCTTGGCCTCTTCCAGGTTGTGGAGGTATTGCTCCAGCCCTTCCTGCGTCTCGAACGCCGTCCCATAGATGCGCGTGAGCTGCTTGTTCTTCACGTCGCCGCGCCAATAGGCCCCGGCCAGGTGCATCAGTTTGAAGTGCTTGATTTCCGACGTGTTCTCCACGTGCGGGCCCCGACAGAGGTCGATGAATCGGTGGACCTGCCCGTTGTTGCCGCCCTTCTGGTCATAGAAGCTGACCTCCTCGCCTTCGGGCACGGCGTCCAGGAGTTGGAGCTTGTAGAGGGCCGTGGCTTCGCCTTGGCCGAGCGTGCACTCCTCCAGGATCACCTTCTTGGCCTCGTCGCGGTCTTTGGCGACCTTGCGGACGATTGGCTGGTTCAGCTTGGCGAGCGCGGCCATGCGCTCCTCGATTTTGGGGAGGTCTTCCTCACGAATTGAGATCGGGTGGCCGTTCTTTTCGGGGAGGTCGACGTCGTAGTAGAAGCCGTTCTCGATCGGGGGGCCGATGGCCAGTTTGACGCCGGGGTAGAGCTCCGTCAGCGCCTGGGCCATGAGGTGGGCCGCCGAATGGCGGAGACGGTAAAGATAGGACTGTTCGTAGTTATTGTTCTGCATTGGAAACGCCCTCCCTGACTAAGGGAATGAGTTGTAAGGCGCGATTTTACCCAACCGCCGGCCTTTGGGCTTAGGTATCGGCAAGAATTAGGTTAGGAGTTAGTGAAAGTCCTCTTCTTTGCGAAGGGCGATGGAGGAAGAGGCCCGGGGGACGAAGGCCGAAGATGTCGAAGAGCGTAGGGGCCGAAGGGGGGGCACGGCTATCGGAACGAGAACTATAGGGGAGCCTGCCGTCTCGGCTAATGAGGTCGCAGACATATAGCATAGGGAGGCCACAAACGGAGCGCAGGCTTCCTAGCCTGCACCACGGTCCACAGGCATCTTGCCTGTGCTTTCTGATCAGAGTACTATCGAGCGATGGACCAGGTATGCGAAGCCAATCGGGGCTGGTATTCGCGGGGGTATCTGCCCCACCTCGATGTATCCGGGCGATCGCAGTTTATCACTTGGCGCCTTGCAGACTCCGTTCCGGCCGAATTGATCCGACGCTGGAAGCACGAACTGGCGATGGAGCCTGAGTCAAAGAGGAAGCTCGAGCTCTACTCACGAATTGAGAAATACCTCGACCTAGGCCACGGCAGCTGCATCTTGCGGAATCCGGTCGCAGCCTCTATCGTTCAGGACGCTCTCTTGTTTCATCATCGCGAGCTCTATCAGCTTCACGAATGGACCGTGATGCCAAATCATGTCCACGTCCTCCTCACACCTCACGAAGAAGTCTCGCTGGAGCGACTGGTACACGCAAACAAGAGCTATACAAGCAGCCGAATCAACAAGGCCCTCGGGCTGAAGGGCAGGCTTTGGGAGCCAGAGTATTTCGACCGGCTGGTCCGAGACGAAGCGCACTTCTCCAAAATCGCCCACTACATTCGGCGAAATCCCGTCAAAGCAAAGCTCTGCACGGACTTTAGGTTCTGGTCGCATGGCTCTGGGAATCCAGAGTCAAAGCAGAGGTTGTTGCAGGAGGCTGGGCGAGAGGTCCGCAGATA